>DASWDJ010000157.1:0-22042 GCA_036395295.1 Gaiellaceae bacterium
GACCCGCGAGGCTCCAAAGCCCTAGGCGCTGGGGGCGAGCAGCCGCTGGCGTGCGGCCTCGACGAGCCCACTCAGGATGAGGGCGCCGTCTGTGGAGCCCAGCAGCGGGTCGACGGCGTGCTCGGGGTGAGGCATGAGCCCCATGACGTTGCCTTCCTCGTTGACGAGGCCGGCGATGTCGTCGATCGAGCCGTTCGGGTTGTCCTCGTCGTACCGGAGCACGATCTGCCCTGCCTCGTCGAGCGCCGCGAGGAGGTCGGCGTCGGCGAAGAAGCAGCCCTCGCCGTGCTTGACGGGGATCGTCAAGCGCTGCCCGACTTCGCAGCGGGCGAGGAAGGGCGTCTCCGTGCAGTCGACTCGCAGCACCACGTCACGGCAGACGAATGACAACGACTCGTTCGGCCGCAGCGCGCCCGGGAGCAGTCCGGCCTCGCAGAGCACCTGGAAGCCGTTGCAGATGCCGAGCACGAGGCCGCCTTCGGCGGCGAAATCGGCCACGGCTCGCATCGCCGGCGAGAAGCGGGCGATCGCGCCGGCGCGAAGATAGTCGCCGTAGGAGAACCCTCCGGGGAGCACGACGGCGCCGACCTCGGGCAGCTCATCGTCGGCGTGCCAGACGAGCAGGGACTCGGCGCCGAGCCCCTCGAGTGCGAGCGCGGCATCGCGGTCGTCGTTCGAGCCGGGGAAGACGAGGACGGCGATGCGGGGTCGATGAGGCTCGCTCAAGCGTCCTCCACGAGCTCGATCTCGTAGCTCTCGATCAGCGGGTTCGCAAGCAGCTCGGCGCACATGCGCTCGACGTCGGCGCGGGCCTGCTCTGGATCGGACGCCTCGACCTCGAGATCGACGACTCGTCCCACTCTCGCCGCGTCGACCGTGAAGCCGAGGTGCCGCAGTGAGTTCTCGACGGCCTTCCCCTGCGGGTCGAGGATGCCCGGCTTCGGCCGCACGAGCACGGTCGCCCTCAACGGAGCACCGCCTCGGGTTTGGCGGCGTAGTCGTCGAACGCGACGCCCGTGATCTGCTCGAAGGCCTCCAGGTAGCGCGCCCGGGTACCCGTCACGACTTCGTCGGGCAGCTCCGGGCCCGGTGCGGTCTTGTCCCAGCGGAGCGACTCGGCGTAGTCGCGGACGAACTGCTTGTCGTAAGAGGGCTGGGGCCCGCCGGGCTCGTACGCGTCCGCCGGCCAGAAGCGCGAGGAATCCGGCGTGACGGCCTCGTCGCCGAGCACCAGCCCGCCCTCGTCGTCGAGTCCGAGCTCGAACTTCGTGTCGGCGATGATGATCCCGTGGGCGGCCGCGTACTCGGCGGCGGTCCGGTAGAGCTCGAGCGAGACGTGCTCGACCTCGGCGAGCCGGTCGGTTCCGATCAGCTCACCGGCCTGCTCGCGCGTGATGTTCTGGTCGTGGCCGGTCTGCGCCTTCGTGGCGGGCGTGAAGATCGGCTCCTCGAGCTGCTCGGATTCACGCAGTCCTGCCGGCAGCCGGTGACCGCAGACTTCGCCGCTCTCGCGGTAATCCTTCCAGCCCGAGCCGGAGAGGTAGCCGCGCACCACGCACTCGATCGGCAGCATCGTCAGCCGGCGGCACTCGGTCGAGCGCCCGTCCTCCTGGATCGCGAGCAGATGGTTCGGAACGATCGTGCTCGTGCGCGAGAACCAGAAGCCCGAGAGCCCGGTCAGGACGCGGCCCTTGTCGGGGATCTCGGTCGGGAGGACGACGTCGAAGACCGAGATCCGATCGCTCGCGACCAGCAGCAGGCGCTCCTCGTCTAGCGCGTAGAGCTCGCGCACCTTCCCGCTCCCGACGTGCGTGGCTTCAGACATGGACTGGCTCTTCCTTTCGGGTCAAGGCGGTTAGGCGATCGAAGATCGTGTCGACGTGCCGCGTGTACTGGTCGAGGTCGAAGACGGCATCGAGCGCACCGGCGTCCAGGCGCTCGGCGATCTTCGTGTCGGCGCGGACGAGCTCGGGGAAGTCGCGCTCCTCCTCCCAGGCGCGCATCGCATGGCTTTGGACGAGCCGATAGGCGTCGTCGCGCGACAGTCCGGCAGCGACGAGCGCGAGCAGGAGCCGCTGGCTGAAGAAGAGGCCGTGGCTCGAGTCGAGGTTCCTTCGCATCTGGTCGGGCCGGACGACGAGCCCCTCTGCGAGCCATGCGAAGCGGTCGAGCATGTAGTCGAGAGCCAGAAAGGCGTCGGGGATCGTGACGCGCTCGGCCGAGGAATGGGAGATGTCGCGCTCGTGCCAGAGCGCGACATTCTCGAGCCCGACGAGGGACGCAGCGCGCACGACCCGCGCGAGCCCGCAGATCCGCTCGGCGACGACCGGGTTGCGTTTGTGCGGCATCGCCGACGAGCCCTTCTGTCCCTTCCCGAAGGGCTCCTCGACCTCGGCGACCTCGGTGCGGGCCAGATGCCGGATCTCGAGCGCGAACCGCTCGAGCGAGGCCGCAGCGACGGCGAGCGCAGCCAGGAGCTCGGCATGCCGGTCGCGCTGGACGACCTGCGTGGCGGCGGGCTCCGGTTCGAGCCCCAGCCGCTCGCAGGTCAGGCGTTCGACTTCCGGATCGATCGCCGCGTAATTGCCGACGGCGCCGGAGAGCTTGCCGATCCGCACGCCTTCGAGCGCGCGAGCGATCCGTCCTCGAGCCCGGTCGAGCTCGAACGCCCAGACCGCGAGCTTGAGCCCGAACGTCGTCGGCTCGGCGTGGACGCCGTGCGTGCGGCCGATCGTGATGGTGAGGCGGTGCTCCTCTGCGCGCGCAACGACCGAGTCGAACGAACGGTCGAGCCCGGTGAGGATCAACTCGCCCGCGGCCCGAAGCTGCAGCGCGAGCGCCGTGTCGACGACATCCGAGGACGTGAGCCCGTAGTGGAACCAACGGCCGGCCGGGCCGAGTTGGCGCGCCACGGCGTCGACGAACGCGGCCACGTCGTGGTGCGTCCGCTGCTCGATCTCCGCGACGCGGGCCGGGGAGGGGGGGCGCGCCTGAGTGCGGATCTCCACTGCAGCCTCGGCGGGTACCGCTCCGACCTCCGCCCAGGCCGCGAGCGCCGCAAGCTCGACCTGGAGCCACCGCTCGAGCTTGCCCTCGTCCGACCAGATCCTGGCCATGGCCGGGCGGGAGTAACGAGCAATCACTGATCCGATTCTAGATACGGCTCAGGAAGGCCGGTTGCGCCCGTCGCGCGGAGCTGGGTTTGGGCCGCCTGCCAGGCGGAACAACTTCGTCATGGACACCTGGCTCATCATCGTGATCATCGTCGTCGCCGTGATCGTTCTCGCAGGCATCGTCCTTGGAGCTCGGCGCGCCCAGGCGGCGCGGGTCGAGAAACGTCGCGGCGAAGCGCAGCAGCTGCGCTCCCAGGCCGGAGAGCAGGCCCGCCGGGCCCAGGAGCGCGAAGCGCTCGCCGAAGAGCAGGCCGAGCGGGCGCGCAAGGAGCGGGAGGCTGCCCAAGCCGGCCTCCGGCGTGCCGACGAGGTCGACCCAGACAAGAACGACTGAGCGTTAGGTCGGCGAGTAGCCGCCGCCCTGCGCGAGGATCCTCGCTGCGAGGATCGCCGCATTCCGCGCTCCGTCCACCGAGACGCACGCGACGGGCACGCCGGGCGGCATCTGCGCGATCGCCAGCAGGGCGTCGAGGCCGCCGCCGACGCTCTTCGACGAGCGCAGCGGCACGCCGATCACCGGTAGGTCGCTGTAAGCGGCGACGACGCCCGGCAGCGCGGCCGCCATCCCCGCAGCCGCGATGATCACGCGGACGCCGCGGAGCTGAGCCGTCGAGGCGTACTCGGCGACTCCGCGCGGGTCGCGATGGGCCGAGAGGACACGGAGCTCATTCGAGATTCCGCGCTCGTCGAGCTCGGCGACCGCCGCGTCCATCGTCTCCCGGTCCGACTCCGAGCCGATGAGGATCCCGACGAGCGGCCCCGGCTCGTCGAGGTCGTCCAGGAGCGGAAGGGCCGCCTCCTGCGTGCGGGGCTCAGCCGGCAACGTTCACCGCCTTGGCGGCGATGTCCCGACGGTAGCGGGCACCCTGGAACGAGATCCGCTCGCACGCCTCGTAGGCCTTGGCGCGCGCATCGTCGAGCGTGTCTCCGTGCCCGGTCACGTTCAGGATCCTCCCTCCGCTGGTGACGAGCTGACCGTCGCGGACCGCGGTGCCGGCGTGGAAGACGAGCGCGCCCTCGGCCTCCGCGCTCTCGACTCCGTCGATGGGCGAGCCTGCGTCTCGGGCCTCAGGGTAGCCCTCGGCGGCGAGGACGACCGTGACCGCGGCGGTGTCCGCAACGGCGAGCTCGATCTCGGCCAGGTCGCCGTTCGCGACGGCGAGGAGCGCCTGGGCCAGGTCACCTTCGATCCGCGGGACGATCGTCTGCGTCTCCGGGTCGCCGAAGCGGCAGTTGAACTCGAGCACACGCGGCCCGTCGGCGGTCAGCATCAGCCCGGCGTAGAGGCAACCGATGAACGGCGTGCCCCGCGAGGCCAGCTCTTCGACCACCGGCCGGTGAACCGCGTCGACGAGCTCTGCCACCTGCCCCTCGGCCAGCTCGGGCACCGGAGAGTACGAGCCCATTCCACCCGTGTTCGGGCCCGTGTCGCCGTCGCCGACCCGGCTGTAGTCGCGCGATTCCGGCAGCGGAAGGATGTTTCCGCCGTCGACGAGCGCGAAGAGCGAGAGCTCCTCGCCTTCGAGCAGCTCCTCGATCACGACCTGTTCGCCGAGCGTCGAGACGGCGCGAAGAGCCGCATCGAGCTCGTCCTCAGCGCGGCAAACGAACACTCCCTTGCCGGCAGTGAGGCCGTCGGCCTTCACGACACAGGGGATGCGAGCCACGGACATCTTCTCGGCTGTGGGGACGCCGGCGACGCGCATCACGTCCTTCGCAAAGCTCTTCGAGCCTTCGATGCGAGCGGCTTCGGCGCTGGGCCCGAAGACGGCGACGCCTCCGCGGCGCAGCTCGTCCGCGACGCCCGCAACGAGCGGCGCTTCCGGCCCGACGACGACGAGATCCGTGGTCAGCGTCCGTGCGAGCGCGAGCAGGCTCTCACCGTCCTCTGCTCGGATCGGGTGGCACTGGCCGAGCCTGGCGATGCCGGGGTTCCCCGGGGCGGCGTGAAGCTCCTCCACAGTCGGGCTCTGCGCCAGCTTCCAGGCCAGCGCATGCTCCCGCCCGCCGGAGCCGACGACGAGGAC
The DNA here is from genome assembly GCA_036395295.1 of Gaiellaceae bacterium. Taxonomy (GTDB): domain Bacteria; phylum Actinomycetota; class Thermoleophilia; order Gaiellales; family Gaiellaceae; genus VAXT01. The sequence goes on from DASWDJ010000157.1 coordinate 5,201, forward strand.
TTTCACGGCGCGAAGCCTACTGACGGCTCAGGGCGTTTGAAAGACGGTTTCTCGGTTACGTTGAAGGCATGTCGGAGCCCGGGCTGGACCTCCATGAATGGGAGAGCGAATGGGCCTCGCTCGAAGACGACATCGCGGATTCGCCCGAGACGGCATTGCCCTACGTGCACGAGCTGATGACCCGGATGTTGAGAGAGCGCGGTGTCCTCGACGGGAGCCTCGCGGCGACCGAGGGCGCCGACCCCGACTACGTGCGCACGTGGCAGGCCGGAGCCGAGCTCGTCGCCGCAATCGAGGATGCCGGGGTCGACGTCGAGCGCGAGGACGTCGTCGAGGCGATCGAGAACTACCGCGAGCTCTTCCAGACGCTCGTCGCCGAGCGCGCCCCTCCCTAGAGTCGGTTGCGTAATGAGCTCGGCTTGGGTCGACCGGTCATTTCAGACGGACGCGGGTCGGGAAACCCGCGCGTCCTGATTGTCGGCACCGCAAGCGGCGCCTTAGTACGATCGCGCCGTGAGTCAGGCAGAGGGCGCGTCGACTTTTCGGCACTCGACGGAGCTCTACGGGCGCCATGTCGGGCGGTATGTGCCTGCTCTTTCGAAGGCACTCATTCAGGTCGCCGGCATCGAGCCGGGCATGCGGCTGCTCGACGTGGGCTGCGGGCCCGGAGGGCTCACGCGGGCGCTCGCAGATGTCGTCGGCGCCGAGAACGTCGCTGCCGTCGATCCCTCCGAGCCGTTCGCCGAGACCTGTCGCGAACGCGTCCCAGGCGCCGATGTGCGTGTCGCCAAAGCCGAGGAGCTCCCGTTCCACGACAGTTCGTTCGACGCCGCGCTCGCCCAGCTCGTCGTCAACTTCATGACCGACGCCGAACGCGGTGTAGGTGAGATGAAGCGAGTCGTGCTCAGAGGCGGGACCGTCGCTGCTTGCACCTGGGATTACGCCGACGGGATGAAGATGCTGCGCGCATTCTGGGATGCCGCGCGCGAGGTCGCTCCCGACGACGCGGCAGAGGTCGACGAGGGCGTGACCATGCGCTACAGCAATTCCGCCGAGTTGACGGATCTCTGGCGGGCGGTGGCCCTAGACGACGTCGAGGTCGGCGAGCTCTGGGCGAGCGCCGACTACGAGGACTTCGACGACCTCTGGGCTCCGTTCCCGAGCGGCCTCGCGCCCTCGGGCGCCTTCTGTGCATCGCTGGATCCCGCCCAGCAGGAAGCGCTCCGGCTTGCGTACTCGCGCCAGCTCGGCGATCCGCAGGGATGCTTCAGCCTCGACGGGCGAGCGTGGTACGCGGTCGGTCGGGCCTAGTTGTGAGCTCGGCTTGACGCGCTAACCAGCGAGCACGCTTTCGAGCCCGCGCCGTGCGAGAACCCGCTCGCGGTCGGCGCCCGTGCCGATCAGGCAGACCTCGACGCCGAGCTCGCCCTCGACGAACTGGACGTAGCGGCGCGCGGCTTCAGGCAGAGACGTGACGTCTTCGATCCCGTCGAGCGGCTGCTGCCAGCCGGGCAGGGTCTCGTAGATCGGCTCGCAGTGGTGGAAGTCACTCTGGTGAGCGGGGAACTCGTCGGTTTCGGTGCCGTCGCGGAGGCGGTAGCGCACGCATACGGGCAGTTCGGCGAAAGACGAGAGGACATCGAGCTTCGTCAGTGCGAGCGAGGTCATGCCGTTCAGGCGCACGGCGTAGCGCAGACCGACGAGGTCGAGCCAGCCACAGCGGCGCTGGCGCCCGGTGACCGTCCCGTACTCGCCGCCCAGCTCGCGGAGCCGCTCCTGGTCCGGGCCGACGATCTCCGTCGGGAACGGGCCCTCGCCGACGCGCGTCACGTACGCCTTCGCGACCCCGATCACGCGGTCGATTCGGTTCGGCCCGATGCCGATCCCCGTTGCGGCCGCGCCTGCGATCGGATTCGACGACGTGACGAACGGATAGGTGCCGTGATCGAGGTCGAGCAGGGTGGCCTGTGCTCCCTCGAAGAGGACCGCCTTGCCGTTGCGGAGGGCACGGTCGACGAGGAGCGAGGTGTCGTGGATGTACGGGCGCAGCCGTTGGGCGTAGCTTTCGGAGCGCTCCGCGGCCTCTTCGAGCTCGAGCGGCGCCGCACCGTAGACGCGCTCGAGCCAGACGTTCTTCTCCGCGAGCGCGACCTCGATCTTCTGGCGGAGGATCTTCGGGTCGAAGAGGTCCTGGACGCGAATTCCCAGCCGCGCAGACTTGTCGGCATAGGCGGGACCGATCCCGCGCCGCGTCGTGCCGATCTGGAGCTTGCCGAGCCGGCGCTCACTCGCCTGGTCGAGCGCGACGTGCCACGGCATGATCAGGTGCGCGTTGCCGGAGAGGCGAACGGTTTCCGTCGAGATGCCGCGGCTCTCGAGCTCGTCGAGCTCCTCGATGAAGACTCCGGGATCGACGACGCAGCCGGCCCCGAGCACGCACTCCTTGCCCCAGAGGATCCCCGAGGGCATGTGCTTGAACTTGTACGTCTCGCCGTCGGCGATGATCGTGTGGCCGGCGTTGGGGCCGCCCTGGTAACGGCAGACGAGGTCCGAGTGCTGGGCGAGCAGATCGACGATCTTGCCCTTGCCCTCGTCCCCCCATTGCGTGCCGACAATGACTGTGGCGGGCACGAGGAATCAGTCTGCCAGAAGGGGAGGCGTTAGCGGCCGGCCGGAACTGGGGAGACCTGAAGAACGTGGAGGAGAAGCGCGCTCCCGATCCGTTTCGCCCAGGAGATATCCCCGAGGGCGAGCCGTTCGCGAAAGCCGGCCGGCCTGGGGCGGCCGTGCTCGTCGTAGTGCTCATCGTTGCGGCCCTGATCGGCCTCATCGTCTGGGCGAGCCTCCACTAGATCCGGGTGCCTGAGAAACCCGAGGTCTTCCTCGGTCAGGCCTTGCCGCGTCCGACCCTGGGTGATTGCCATGCCTAGGCCGCCAGGTCGGCGAACTTCGCGTAGCGCTTCAGGAACGAGAGCTTCTCGGCGCCGGTCGGGCCGTTGCGGTGTTTCGCGCAGATGACCTCGGCGAGCCCCTGCTGGTCTGACTCCTCGTTGTAGTACTCGTCGCGGTAGATGAAGAAGACGAGGTCGGCGTCCTGCTCGATCGCACCCGACTCGCGCAGGTCGGACAGGATCGGCCGCTTGTCGTGTCTCTGCTCGACGGCGCGTGAGAGCTGTGACATCGCCAGCACCGGCACGTCGAGATCGCGGGCGAGCACCTTCAACTGACGCGAGATCTGCGAGACCTCCTGGACGCGGTTCTCGACCGACGCGCCAGAGGTCATCAACTGGAGGTAGTCGACGATGATGAGGCCGAGGTTCGGCTCCTGGATCTTCAGCCGCCGCGCCTTCGCCCGGATCTCCATCATCGTGATCGAGCCCATGTCGTCGACGTAGATGGGCGCCTTCGCGAGCTTGTCGCACGCCGCCGTCAGCCGCGGCCAGTCGTCGACTGCGAGCTTGCCGGTGCGCAGCCGCTGCGACTCGACCTTCGCCTCGCTGCACATGAGCCGCTGGGTCACCTCCGATTTCGACATCTCGAGCGTGAAGAGGGCAACGGGCACCTGGTGGCGGACGCCGAGGTTGGCGGCGATGCCGAGGCCGAGGGCAGACTTCCCCATGCTTGGCCTGGCGGCGACGATGATCAGGTTTCCCGGCTGGAAGCCGCCGGTCATCCGGTCGAGGTCGCGGTAGCCCGACGGCACGCCGGTGATGTCCTCGCCGGCCTCGTAGAGCGCGGTGATGCGTTCGAAGCTTTCCTTGAGCAGCGCCTCGATGTGGCTGAACTCGGTCGAGATGCGGGTCTGCGAGAGCTCGAAGATGATCTGCTCGGCCTGGTCGACGAGCTCCTGTGCGTCGCCCGGGCGCTCCCAGCCGAGGCGCGCGACTTCGCCGCCCACGCGGATGAGACCGCGCAGGGTGGCCATCTCGCGGACGATCTTCGCGTAGTGGCCCGCGTTCGCGGTGGCGGGGACGAGCGCGGCCAGCTCGTGGATCTTCTCTCGGCCGCCGGCACCGCCGAGCTCGCTGCGTTCCTCGAGCTCGTCGACGAGCGTGATCGCATCGACGGGCTCGCCGCGTGCATACAGAGAGAGCGCCGCACGGTAGATCTTGGCGTGGCTCTCGCGGTAGAAATCGCTCGCGTCGAGGACTTCGCTGACCGCCCCGATCGCACCGGGGGAGAGCATCATCGCGCCGAGGACGGACTCCTCAGCATCGAGATTCTGAGGTGGGACCGGGGCGGTCTGCGCCAACTGGACGACCGAAGCCACGTCGGCATTAGTGGGGTCTGGAAAGGCCAATTTCAAGGGCGGGAAAACCTCGGCCAGGGTGCGAGGCCCGAAAACGAAAAGTTGCCCGGTTGCAGGGTGAGGGAACGCACGTTCGTCCAATTCTCCCCAGCCTGTCGGACATCGTCCCCAGGCCCCCCAACAGCAAACGACGGCGAATTTCGCGCTGTGAGCGGATTCTTCGTGAATTTGTCCACAGCCCCGCCAGAGGCTGTGGAGAACTATCCGCTCTCTTGTGACTCCTCGGGCGCCGGCGTCTCCTCGGTTCCCTCAGATGCAGGGACTTCTCCCTCGGCCTCGGGCTCTTCCTCCGGAATGAGCTCCTGCTCGATCGCCGCCTCGGCCTCCGCGCGCGCCTGTTCGGCCGCCGCTTCTGCAGCCGCGGCCTCCGCGGCCTCGGCCTCCTCCAGCGCTTCGAGCTCCTCCTCGGGCGGCAGCTCGCCGCCTTCCGGGATGACGAGGACGCGGGTCTCGACCGTCACCTCGGGAAAGAGCTCGATCGGCACCTGGTAGCGCCCGATGCGCTTCAGCGGCTCCGCGAGCTCGATCTTGCGGCGGTCGACGCGCACCTTCAGCCGCTCCCAGATCGCCTCGGCGAGATTCGTCTGCGTCACCGAGCCGAAGAGCACGCCGGTCTCGCCCGCCTTGACGTCGAAGCGGATCTCCGCCTGACCCAACCGCTGCCCGATCTCCTGCGCCTGCTCGAAGCTCTGCGCCTCGCTCAGCGCGCGCCGGGCGTTGACCTTCTCGAGCTCGGCGACACGCGCCGGGGTCGCCGGCTCGGCAAGCTTCCGTGGCAGCAGGTAGTTGCGGGCATAGCCACGCGCCACGTCGACGACCTCGCCGCGCAGGCCGAGCTTCTCGATGTCTTCGCGGAGGACGACCCTCATTGCCCTAGTTGGAAACGTACGGCAGCAGCGCCATCTCGCGTGCGCGCTTCACTGCTACTGCAACTTGCCTCTGGTGGCGGCGGCAGGTGCCGGTGATCCGGCGCGAGCGGATCTTGCCCTTCTCGGAGATGTGCCGCCGCAGCTGGTTGAAGTTCTTGTAGTCGACCTCGTCGATCTTCTCCTTGCAGAAGTAGCAGGGCCGGCGCCGGCCGGGCGCCGCCATCGGCGGGCGCCGGCGCCCGCGCTGCTCCTTCTGCTCTCTGTCGCCGGTTCGGGCCATCAGCAGCGCCTTAGAACGGGATGTCGTCGTCGCTTGCGGCTGCGCCCATATCGGCATCGGCCGTCGTCGCGCCGGCGGGCACGAACTGACGCTCGCCGCCGCCCTCAGCGTCGCCGCGGCTGCCGAGGAACTGCACGGTGTCGGCGATGATCTCGACCGCCTGGCGCTTGGAGCCGTCCTGGGCCTCCCACTCGCGCCAGTCGAGCCGGCCGTCGACGCCAACGGGGCGGCCTTTCGAGAGGTACTGCGCGCAGCTCTCGCCCTGGTTGCCCCAGACCGTGACGTCGAAATAGTTTGGCTTGTCGCCCCACTCGCCGGTGGAAGCGTCCTTCTGGCGGGTATTCACCGCCAGCCGAAGCTTGCAGACCGCCGTTCCGCTCGGCGTGTGCCGGAGCTCGGGGTCCCTGGTCAGGTTGCCGACGAGGACGACTCGGTTGATGTTGGCCATTACTCCCCTCCTTGAGGTTCGCCGGTGCCGGGCTGACCGGCGCCGGATTCGACGAAATCGGGCTCAGCGTACTCGGGCTCGCGGTCGGTGCTCGGCGGGGGTGCACTCGGTGCTGCGCCGGGCTTCGGCCGCCTGACGGCGAGATGTCTCATAACGCCGTCTGTGATCTTGAGCACGCGCGAGATCTCGTCCAGCGTTCCCGGCTCCGCCGAGAAGGTCAGCAGGTGGTAGGCGCCCTCGGGCCTGTGGCCGATCTCGTAAGCGAGCTTGCGCCGCCCCCAGACGTCGTGGCCCTCGAAGCTGCCGCCGCTGCGCTCGACGAGCTCCCGCGTGCGTGTGACGATCTCGTTCTGCCGCTCGTCGGGAAGCTCCGCGTCGAGCAGCAACAGGATCTCGTAGTCGATCACGTTCCCTTCAGCCTCCTTCGGTCGATTATCCGGCCCCGCCGGCTAAGCCGGCAGGGCCTCCCCTGTCGGCGTCGCAAGCGAGCGCCTTGGTCGGCCTCGCCGTTCGGAGCCGCTCGGGAACGAGGCGGCGGGGGCGAGGCAGGTGGCGATCGACACTGTAGCATCGGCCTCGTGCAAGGCCGGTTGGCGCTCTTGGTCGGCGGTGCCGCGATTGCGGGTGCCGCGGCCTACCGCGCGCTCACCCGCCGTGGCCCGGCGCCGGTCGTACCGGAGCCGCACGCCGAGGCGCTGAAGGCGAGGCTCGCCGAGTCGCGAAGCGTCGTCGACGAGCGCGAGGAGTTCGAGGGTGCCGAGACGCCGATCGACCAGGCGGAGCCGGTTCCGGGCGAGGTCGGCGACCGCCGCCGGTCGGTGCACGATCGCGGCCGCCAAGTGGCCGAGGAGATGCGCCGCGAAACGTAGCGGTGGAGCTAAGGGCGTGCGACGTAATAGAGCTTGCGTCCGTCCCGCGACCAGACCGGCTGACGCGATTCGACTCCCCTCGCCACGACTCTGAAGGATCTCCTCCTCAGGTTGATCACGACCAAATTGAGTCTCGCCAACGGGCGGGTCACGAATGCGATTCTCGTTCCGTCAGGCGACCAGGAAGGAAGGCGCGGGCCAATAGAGCTGCGTACTCGCGGAAGACGCCGACGGCCCGACCCGTCAGCACGAACCGTCCAGAGCCCGTTCGAGTAGAAGGCCAGCCGCCGCCGATCAGGGGACCACGTCGGGTCGTACCCGCTCGGAGCGACCAGCCGCGCCGGCGACCCGTTGTCGACGTTCAAGACATGGAGCGGCCAGGGCGTGTTGTAGCCGTAGGCAGGGAAAGCAATCGCGGACCCTCGTGGTGACCAGACCGGCGGCAAGAATCTGTATGCCATGAGCTCGCCGGAGCGAGCGTCACATCGGCGCAGCTCGTGAGCGCGATGAGCCCCCCATCTCGCGACCAGACCGGCTCCACCAGGTGTTCGACGGAGAGCAACTCCCGCATGTGCGTTCCGTTCGAGGCCATGACCCTGAGGCGCGCATAGTCGCGAACGAACACCAGAGTTCGACCATCGGGCGAGAGCCTTGGGTGGTCGTCTCGCGCCGGATTCCTCGTCAAGTTGTGGCGGCCGGAGCCGTCGGCGTTCACGACGAAGATCTCGAGATCAGGAGAGGAGATTTGACGGGAGAAGGCGTCGAGCGTGAAGCCGAGGCCGCAGATCGCAAGCGCGAGCAGCGATAGCCCGAGGCGATGTCTGCTCATCGCGGGCGACCTTACTGCCGCCGTGTGAGGAGTCCTTCAAGAATCTGTACGAACTAGCGACCGGTGAACGCCGCCACACCGGCCGTGAAGCCGCGGGCGACCTTCCGCTGGTAGGAGCTCGACTGCAGGAGGTGCCGCTCGGCCGGGTTCGAGAGCAAGCCCGTCTCGACCAGGATCGCCGGAACGTCGGCCCAGTTGAACCCGGTCAGGTCGCTGCGCCTGACGAGCCCGAGGTCCGTGGCGCCCGTCGCGGCGACCGTCGTGCGCTGGATGACCCTGGCGGCCCGGAGGCTCGCACGGTAGATGTCGTCCGTCCAGCCCGGATGGAGCGCGGGGTAGAGCGTCGAGAGCCCATGCTTTGAGGAATCGGCCGAGCCGTCCGCGTGGATGCGCAGCATGAGCGCCGCGTGGCGGCGGTTGCAGAACTGGGCGCGCGCGACGTTTCCGCCGCTTCCGTAGCGGAAGGTGGGGCCAGTGCGCGTCATCGCGACCCGGTAGCCGCGGGCAAGCAGCGAGGTGCGCGTCCTGCGTGCGATTGCGAGCGCGACCGCGGCTTCCCCGTTTGCTCCACCGCCGTCCTTGATCTTGCGCATTGCGGAGCCCGGCCCGATCGGCTCGGTCTGCCTGCCGATCGCCGGTGGAGTGCCGTGGCCCGGGTCGAGGCAGATGAGCGCCGTGGTCAGGGTTTCGAGGAGCATCTGGTGGACGATATCCGCGTTTCTTGCGGGGCGATCCGGGGACATCGGTGGCATCATGTAGGCATGCTCCGGGGGAGGACAACTCGGGCTTGGGGCGCATGCACGGCAGTTGCGCTGCTCGCCTTTTTCATGCTCGGCGCGTCTGCGCAGGCAGGGACGCTGCCGAAGCCGGATCCTCCGCCGAAGGCGGCCCCGCCACCTCCTCCGCCGCCTCCTCCCCCGCCGCCGGTCGCTACTGAGCCGGTTGCCCCGCCGCCGGTCGCTCCCGTCGCCGTTGCCCCGGTGGTCGTGCACCCGACCGCGGCCGAGCGGCGCGCCGTTGCGGAGCGCCGGGCTGTGGCGCGCCGCGCAAAACTACGCCGCGCAAAGCTGAGAGCGGCGCGGCTCGAACGAGCCGCAGCACGGAAGCGCGCGACCGCAGCCAGGGCCAAGGCGCGCGAGCGCGCAAAGACGAAGCTCACCCCAACGGCGGCCGGCGCCTCGCCGTCGTCGTCCTCTGCGCTGCCATATCTGATCGCCGCCTTCGGCGCCGCATTCCTGATGCTCGGTCTCGCGCTGACGCCGGCCAGGGCGGTCCCGTGGAGCCGCGCGGCGCGTGTGCTCCAAGACCGCCGTGACGAGCTCGGCGTGCTCGGCGCAATGAGCTTCCTCGCGACCGTGCTCTTCTTCCTGCTTGTTCAAGTGACGACGTAGCAATGCGGCGGGCACTTCTGGTCAGCGCGCCCCCGCTGACGTGACGGTCGAGGCTCAGAACTTCTCGGGTGCGGTCGTCACCTACAACGCCTAGCCGGCGCGCTCCGCGCTCCGCAGCCCGCGCAGAGCCCAGACCCCAAGCGCGCCTGCGAGCGCGAACGCCGCCAGGTAGGCCAGCGCAACGTGCTCCGGCGAGCCCGAGATCAGGCTTCGCCCGGCCTCGAGCAGCGCCGTCGCCGGGTTGACGCTCGCCACGGCATGCAGCCAGCCGCTGAGCAGGTCGAGCGGCACGTAGACGGGCGCGAAGAACAACGCGAGGAAGACCGGCAGCTGCATGACCGGCCCGGCCTGGATCGTGCGGAACCGCATCGCCACTCCGGTCGCCCACAGCGTGCCGGCGATGCTGACGATCAGGGCGAGCCCGTAGAGCGCGAAGAGGTCGACCCCGTTGCCGCCCACCTGCATGCCCGCCACGAGCGCGACGGTGGTCAAGAGCGTGGCCGTCACGAGCCAGCGGCCGAGCGCGGCGAGGGCGTAGCCGGCGATGAGCCCGGTGCGCCTGGGCGCCGCCAGGAGCAGTCGCCGCGCGAATCCGTACTCGAAGTCCCGCGCGACGCCGAACCCCGTGAAGACGCCCCCGAACGCGGCGGACTGGAGGAGCACGAACACGAACTGAAACGCCGTGTACCCGTTCGGGAAGTCGAATCCGGGGATGTTGTCGACCCGCGACAAACCTCCCGCGAAGGCGGTGAAGAAGAAGAGCGGGAAGACGAGGCTCGGAAAGAGGAGCGACGGCGTCGTGAAGACGTTGTGCAAGACGCGCCAGGCGACTGCGAACGCCACCGACCAGAAGGCACCGGTTCCGGTGCCGCCGCCAGGACGGGCGGGCTTCGCCCGCTCGTCCGTCGGAAAAGACCGGTCGGACCGTTTCGAAGTCAACCGAGAACGCTTCTAGGAATCATGTGCGGGTCAACCTCATGCGGAGAGCCCAGGCGCCGGCGGCGAGGGAGGAGATGCCCAGGATCGCCGCGATGCCGAAGGCGAGCGCGAGCGCCTGCCCGTCCCAGCCGGTGATGATGAGGCTGCGGATGCCCTCGATCAGGTACGAGACCGGATTGGCCGTGGCCGCATACCGGAACCAGTCGATCTCGATCAGGTTTCGGGGCAGGTTCATCGACGACAGGAACAGGGAGACGAAGAGCAGCGGGAACAGCCCCTGTACGGCCTCGCCCGAGCCTGTCCGCAGCGCGAAGAAGGCGCCGAGCGAGCCGAAGGCGATCGCGATCAGAGTCGCGAGCGCGAGCAGGACGACCGCTCCGGCCACACCCGATGCGAGGTGGACGCCGACCGCCAGCCCCACAGCGAGGTAGAAGACCGCCTGCACGAAGCCCATCGTCGCGATGCCGGCGAGCTGCCCGGCGATGAGCGCGCCGCCTCGCATCGGGGTCAGGGCGAGCCGGTTGAGGAAGCCCGACTGGATGTCGCGCGCGAGGTCGGTGCCGGCGTTCATCGTCGCGAAGAGCGCGCCCTGGATGAACGGGAAAGCGAGGAAGAAGGCGAGGAACGAGTCCGTCGGAAAGCCCGGGATCTTCGTCGCCGGGTTCAGCCCGGCGGACGTGACGGCTAGCAGCGCCATCGGGAAGACGAACGGGAAGATCACGTTCGCCGGCTGGCGAATCGTGCGCCGCACCGAGCGGCGGGCGATATGTCCGACCTGGGCGGCGAGCGTCATGCCGTGTCGGGCTCTTCCTCTTCTTCTCCAGCCCCCTCGAGCGAGCGGCCGGTCTTGGCGAGGAAGACGTCGTCGAGGCTCGGCGCGTGCAGCTCCAGGTGCTCGAGCTCGATCGTCTCCGCGTCGAGGGCCCGGACGATTCCGGCGAGGTCGGTCGCACCGTGGTCGAGGCGTACGGCCACGCCCTTGGGAGAACCCCCGGTCGCCTCGCCGAACTGCTCGAGAATCCGAGCGATCGCGGCCGGATCGGTTCCGTCTCGGGGAATCGCCTCCACGGTCGGACGGCCGATCTGGGCCTTCAGCTCGTCGGGGGTGCCCTCGGCGACGATCTTGCCATGGTCGATGATCCCGACGCGGTCGGCGAGCGCGTCGGCCTCCTCGAGGTACTGCGTCGTCAGGAAGACGGTCACTCCTTCCTCGCGTGCGAGGCGCGCGACCTCGGCCCAGAGCGCGCTCCGGCTCTGGATGTCGAGGCCCGTCGTCGGCTCGTCGAGGAAGAGAATCGTCGGTCGGTGGGCAAGGGCGAGCGCGAGGTCGAGCCGCCGCTTCATGCCGCTCGAGTAGCCCCCGACCTTGCGGTCGGCGGCCAGCCTGAGGCCGACTCGATCGAGCAACTCGTCGGTTCGGCGGCGCCGCTCGGCGCGGGGAATCCCATGCAGCGCGCACTGGAGCCGCAGGTGCTCGCGGCCCGTGAGGAGATTGTCCAGCGCAGCTTCCTGGAGTGCGGCGCCGATGGCCGCGCGCACCTTCGGGCCTTCGTGCACGATGTCGTAGCCGGCGACGCGCCCCGTGCCGGCTGTCGGCGGCAGCAGCGTCGTCAGCATGTGCACCGTCGTCGACTTGCCGGCGCCGTTCGGGCCCAGGAAGCCGTAGATCTCGCCCGGCGCGACCGCGAGGTCGATGCCGTCGACCGCGCGGATACCGCCCTTGAATGTGCGAACGAGGCCCTCGGCCTCGATGCCGTGCTCCGTGTTCACGCCTCCACTATGCCGCTTCGGCGCCTTGCAGCGCTCGCGGGGCGGCTGCGAGGCCCTCGAGGAGGGCGCGAATCGACTCTCGAGTCCTTTCGTCCACGAGCCTGCCGTCTTCGTCGAAATGTTCCCAGGCGAGCGGCACGGCGACCTCGGGCTCGTCGAGCACGATCGCGCCGGGAAAGAGCAGGGCATCGCGGACCTGCTGCTGGGCGCGCCGTGTGCCGCCGCGACCCGTCGATGCTCCGATCACCGCCGTCGGCTTCCAGCGCAGGACCGAGGCCATGGCCGGGCGCGAGAGCCAGTCGATCGTGTTCTTGAGCACGCCCGAGGTGCCGCGGTTGTATTCCGGGGTGGCAAAGAGGAGAGCGTCCGCGTTTCGAACGGCGTCCCGCAGCGCGGCAACCGGCTGCGGATCCCCTGCCGCCTCCACGTCGGGGTTGTAGAGCGGAATGGCGGCGAGGTCGAACTCCTCGATCTCGACGCCGTCCGGGGCCAGCTCGCGGGCAGCCTGAAGGAGTGCTCGATTGTACGAGCGCTCCCGCAGGCTGCCGGAGATGCCGAGGACTCGCGTCACTGGCGTACGGCCGTGATGTCGGCGGTGATCTCGACCCGCGTCGGGCCCCACTCGATCGCGCCCTCGACGCGGAAGAGGGTCTTCTCGAGCCCGTCGGCGTCGGTGCCGGCGCCCTGGAACTTGGCGTCGAGCTCGACCGCGATTGGGACCTCCTTGATCGTCAGCTCACCGACGATCTTGTGGCGGTCGCCGTCGACGTGGTCGATCCGGTTCGACTCGAAGCGGATCTCGGGGAAGCGCTCGACCTCGAGCAGATCGGGCGAGCGCAAGTGTGCGTCGCGCTGCTCGTGGTCGGTGAGGACGCTCGTCGTGCGGACGACGCCCCTCGTCTGACCGGGGTCGATCGCGCCTTCGAAGTCGGTGAAGCGTCCGCTGATCGACTTGAAGAGAGTGTCGGTGTCGACGACGTCGAAGCGGATGCTCGAATGGACCGGATCGACGACCCAGGTTCCCGGAGGGACGAGAGTTGTGGTTTCTATCTGTGTTGCGGACATTTGGGCTCCTTCCGGATTCAGTGCTAATATTTGAGCAGTCAACAATCTAGCGGAGAATAGTTGAGTAGTCAAGTATCAGAGCAGAGAGGTGTTGCGCTCGAGGCGTGGATCAACTTCTTGAGGGCGCACGCAGCCGTGACGCGGCAGTTCAACGCGGAGCTTCAGGCGACCCACGGCCTGACGTTGAGCGACTTCGACGTCATGGCGCAGCTCGCCCGCGCGCCCGAGCGGGCGCTGAAGCGCGTCGAGCTCTCCGAGCGGGTGCTGCTCACTCCATCCGGGATCACGCGCCTGCTGAACGGCCTCGAGCGGGTGGGCTACGTCGACAAGCGCGAGTGTGCTGAGGACGCCCGTGTGACCTACGCGGTCCTCACCGACGAGGGCGAGGAAAAGTTCCGGGAGGCTGCGCGAACCCACCTTGCGAGTGTCCGTGCCCTGCTCACCGAGCGCTTCGAGCAGGGCGAGCTCGAGACCCTTGCTTCGCTCCTCGGGCGCCTGCCGATGCGCCCGGACCCTGACTGCGCTTAGGCGCCGCTTGCGGTGCCGACCATCAGGACGTACGGGCTGCGCCCGTGCGTCCGTCTCTCGTCGCGCCCGCGGGCGGCCTTGCGGTAGAGGTGCTTGGGCGTCTCGACCGGATCAGGCATCCCATGAGGTTTGCCCGATCCGGCCGGAGCTGAATCAGCTAGACGCGCCTACGTTTGGCCATCATGCCGCCGAGCGGAAGGCTCTCAACGATGAACGACGCGGCGAAGATCGCGAGACCCCAGAAGAGCAGATCCTTCTTGAAGTCACCGCTGAGTGCGCCGACGATGAAGAGCACGATCGCCAGAAGCAGCAACAGGGCTTTCGGGCCTAGGTTCATCATGGCGCCCCTTTTCGGGGCCGCGCGAGGAATCCCTTTCGCCTACGCGGTCTGCGCGACCGCGGTGCGCGCCGAGGAGCGTCAGGGAAGGACTCCCAGCTCGTCGAGCGAGCTCCGCAGCTCGTCGGGGTCGCGGTAGACCCGGAAGGCACCCGCCCGTGTGAGCTCGTCCTCTCCGTAGCCGCCGCTCAAAAGCCCGACGCTCAGCATGCCAGCCCTGCGCGCAGCGAGCAGGTCCCAGACGGCGTCCCCGACGACATAGCACTCTTGCGCGGGAATACCGAGTCGCTCGGCGCAGGTGATGAAGAGATCCGGCTCGGGCTTCGCGCGGACAACGTCTCCGCGCGCGATCACAACCGTCTCCGATCCGATTCCGAGCGCCTCGAGCGAGGCGTCGATCTCGGGGCGGCGGCCCGAGGTGGCGATTCCGTGCGCGACCGTTCCCTCCCTCAGCTCTGCAAGCAGCTCGACGGCCCCGGGGTGCGGCCGTCGTACGGGCAGGAGCTCCCGGAAGAGCTCGCCGTGTCTTCGCTGGATCGCCTCGGCCTGGTCGGAGTCGATTGGCCGGCCGACCTCGCGCGCGACTGCGCGCGCAAAGAGACCGCCGCTCATCCCGATCCGGCGATGGATCTTCCACCCCTCGATCGGCAGGCCTGCCTCCTCGAGTGCGCGCTGCCAGGTGAGAACGTGGCCGTAGACGGTGTCGACGAGCGTGCCGTCCAGGTCGAAGATGAGCGCCCGCACAGGCGCGACCTTACGTCGTCGTGGGGAATAGTTGCGAGGTCGCGAGCGTTTTCAACAGTACGGCGGCGCGCGGCCCGTTATGCGTGCGCGCCCCACCACGAAGGAGGAGATTTCCTTGAAGCAGATTCATCCTGAGCTCACGCTCACGACCGTCCGCTGCACCACATGCGGCAATACCTTTACCACCCGCTCCAGGCGGAGCGAGCTGGTTGTCGACACCTGCTCGAACTGTCATCCGGCCTACACCGGCTTCGAGCGCGCTGCCTTCAGCGGCAGCCGCATCGAGCGGTTCGAGCGGCGCCGGCAACTGGCCGGAAGAAAGTGAGGACCTTTGACGACCATTCTTGAAGAGCCAATCCAGACGTTCCTCGGCGACGCGGAGGAGCGCGGCACGATCGAGGAGAGCGCGCTCGAGGCGTTCGCGGCCGAGCACGACCTCGAAGAGGACGAGCTCGCCGCGCTGCGGGCGGAGCTCGAGGGCCGCGAGGTCGACATCCTCGCGCCTGCGCCCGCCGAGGCGCCCGAGACGCACCAGCCATCCGGCTCGACGGACGGCCTGACTCTGTTCATGAGCAGGGCCGGCCGTTATCCGCTACTCACGGCGGCCGAAGAGGTAGCGCTCGCGAAGCGAATCGAGCGCGGCGACGCCGCCGCCAAGGAGCGCATGATCAACTCCAACCTCCGGCTTGTCATTTCGCTTGCCAAGCGCTACCGGGGGCATGACGTGCCGCTGCTCGACCTGGTCCAGGAAGGCGTCATCGGCCTCAACCGTGCGGTCGAGAAGTTCGACTGGCGGCGCGGCTTCAAGTTCTCGACGTACGCCACCTGGTGGATCCGGCAGGCTTGCCAGCGCGCGATCTCGAACCAGTCGGCAACGATCCGCGTTCCCACGCACGTTCATGAGCGCCAGCTCAAGATCGCGCGCGTCGAACGCGAGCTGAAGCTGCGCCTCGGGCGCGAGCCGACGCGCGAGGAGCTGGCCGAGGCCGCGGAACTCCCGTTCCGGCACGTCGACGAGGCGCTCGACGCGGCCGAAGCGATCGTGTCCCTGAACCAGCGTGTTGGCGCAGAGGAAGAGGGAGAGCTCGGCGACCTCTTCAGCGACCCGAGCGCCGCCGACCCGGCCGAGGAGGCAGCTGACTCGCTTCGACGGCTGGCGCTGCGAAGCTCCCTGAAGAGCCTGGCGGAACACGAGCGCCGGGTGCTCGAGCTGCGCTTCGGCCTCGACGGTGAGCCGCAATCGCTGGAGGCGATCGGCAGGGAGCTCGGCCTCTCCCGCGAGCGCGTCCGCCAGGTCGAGAGCGAGGCGATGACGCAGCTGGCCGAGCTGCTCAGCACCCAATCCGAAGAAGAGCTGATCCGAGCCGCCTAGGCCTTAGGAGCTACTTCTCCTGCGGCAGGATCACGACCGGACAGGGCGGGTGCTGGGCGAGCTGCTGGCTGACCGATCCGAGGAGGAGGCCGACGAAACCTCCGTGACCCCGCGTACCGACTACGAGCAGCGCCGCCTCGCGTCCCGCCGCGATCAGGGTCTCCGCGGCCGGGCCCGAGAGCGGCTCGCGCTCGATCGTCAGGCCCTTGGCCGCGTCGCCCGCTCGCTCCAGCGAAGTGTCGATGACGCCTTGGGCCTCCTTCTCCGCCGCGGCCTCGAGCCGCTCGAGATCCTCGGCGGAGAAGACGGGATGAACCGTGGGACCGGCGATCCCCACGCCTGCATCTACGGGTGCCGTCTGCGGGACTTGGTACGCATGGACGACTCGGACCAGCGCTTCGCGCAGGCGGGCCTCTTCCAGAGCCCACCGGAGCGCTGCGTCGCTGCCCGGCGAGCCGTCGACTCCGACGACGATCGTGTCCACTCTCAGCCGGCCTTGCGAATCGCCTTGATCAGATCCCACTTGCCCATCTTCGAGCGGCCCGGGATCTGCTTCTGCTTGGCCAGCTCGTAGAGCTGCTCGCGGTTGCGCTCTTCAAGGGCATGGCCGGCCTTTCCACCACGTGCACGGCTTCGAGCGGCCTGCTGGCTGAGCCCGCGCCGGGTGCTCTTGGGGAGGTTCGCGATCGTCCGCTTCCGACTCGCTGCTTTTTGCGCCTTCTTGATGTTCCGCTTCGCGGCTTGCGTCTGCTTCGCCGTCATCGTGACGCACCTCCTTTTCGCACAAGGTTGATGCCCTGAGCGACAATTAGCGAACATGCCTCGGATCGAGGACTACGCATTCGGACGGGTACTCGTCGACGGCGAGGAGCACACGAAAGACGTAATCGTTCTCCCGAGCCGAGTCGTCGGAGCCTGGTGGCGCCGCGAGGGCCACGCACTCGTCCTCGAGGACCTCGACGAGGTGCTCGACGAGCTTCCCGAACGGCTGATCGTCGGCACCGGCGCGTACGGCCGGATGCGGCCCGACCCCGGCGCCCTCGAGCAACTCCGCGCGCGGGAGATCGACGTCGAGAGTCTGCCGACACCCGA
>DASWDJ010000158.1:0-24084 GCA_036395295.1 Gaiellaceae bacterium
GGCTGCCAGATGAACGCTCACGACTCCGAGCGGATCAAGGGCATGCTCGAGGAGCTAGGCCTGGGGGAGGCCGTCTCACAGGAGGAGGCGGACGTGATCGTCTTCAACACCTGCACCATTCGCGAGAAGCCCGATCAGCGCTTCGCTGCCCATCTCGGCAACGCGCGCATGCTCAAGGTGGCGGATCCTGAGAAGGTGATCGCCGTCGGCGGCTGCTATGCCGAGGCGCAGCGCGAGCGGCTCTTCGAGCTCTACCCGTTCGTCGACGTCGCCTTCGGCCCGGGGTCGATTCCGCACCTCGGCGAGTGGCTCGGCGCCGGAGGGCAGGCGCCCCGCAGCCGCTTCGGCACGGGTGAGAGCCGCTCATTCGCAGGCACGTTGCCGATGCACCGCGAACGGCGCTTCCAGGCCTGGGTCCAGGTGTCGATGGGCTGCAACTCCGTCTGCTCGTACTGCATCGTGCCGGCGGTGCGCGGTCGCGAGGTCAGCCGGCGACCGGGGGAGATCGTCGCCGAGGTGACGCGGCTGGCGGCAGACGGCGTGCGCGAGATCACGCTCCTCGGCCAGAACGTCAACTCGTGGGGCCGCGACCTGCTGCCGGCCGTGAAGACGGAGTTCGGCGAGCTCCTCCGCGCCTGCGACGGAGTCGAAGGCGTCGAGCGGATCCGCTTCACGAGCCCCCATCCGAAGGACTTCCGTCGTGAGGTGATCGCGGCGATGGCCGAGTGCGACGCGGTGTGCGAGCACGCGCACCTGCCGCTTCAGTCCGGCTCGACCCGGATCCTGAAGGCGATGCGGCGCACCTACGGCCGCGAGCGTTACCTGAAACTCGTCGACGACCTGCGCGCGGGGATCCCCGACCTCGCGCTGACGACCGACATCATCGTGGGCTTCCCAGGTGAGACCGACCGCGATTTCGAGCAGACGGTCGAGGTCGTCGAGGAAGTCGGCTACGACGGCGCCTTCACGTTCGTCTTCTCGCCACGTCAGGGCACGGAGGCGGCGGCGATGGGCCATCAGATTTCCGAGGAGGTCAAGCGGGAGCGGATCGAGCGCCTCGTCGAGGTCGTCCAGCGCGGTGCGCACGAGCGCAATCAGCAACGCGTCGGCCGGGTCGAGGAAGTGCTGGTCGAGGGCCCGAGCCGCACCGACCCGGCGCTTCTCCGCGGGCGAACCCGGCGTAACACGACGGTCAACTTCACCGGAACGGCGGCGCCCGGGGAGCTGGTCGACGTACGGATCGAGGGCGCGTCGTCGACGACCCTCCGGGGCACCGACCTGGCCGTTGTTGCAGCGTAGTCGCGAGCTCACCTGGGACGGCTGTCTCAACGTCCGCGACCTTGGAGGTCACCGCACGGAGGACGGCGGCGAGACGCGCTTCGGTGCAATCGTCAGGGCCGACAGCCTGAGCCAGCTCACCGACGAGGGCTGGAAGGCCGCCGTCGACTACGGGATCAGCACGGTCATCGACCTGCGGGGAGATCACGAGCGCGCGGACGACCCGCCGGCCGAGCTGCCGGTCGAGGTGCAGCACGTTCCCTTCATGGAGGCCGATCAGAGCGGGTGGGACGAGATCATCCAGACGGTCGAGGCAGCGGCAAAAGCTGCCCCCGACGCTGCGACTGCGACGCGGGACGTCTATCTCATCTTCCTCGAGCACTTCAAACGCAACGCTGCCGCGGGG
The DNA here is from genome assembly GCA_036395295.1 of Gaiellaceae bacterium. Taxonomy (GTDB): domain Bacteria; phylum Actinomycetota; class Thermoleophilia; order Gaiellales; family Gaiellaceae; genus VAXT01. The sequence goes on from DASWDJ010000158.1 coordinate 1,685, forward strand.
ATTCGAGCCGTCGCGAATGCACCAGAAGGCGGCGTCGCCGTGCACTGCGTCGGCGGCAAGGACCGCACCGGCCTGCTCACCGCGTTCCTCCTCTACCTCGCCGGCGTCGACGTCGAGCAGATCGCCGCCGACTATGCGCTCAGCGAGGAGCGCCTCCGCCCGCGCCACGAGGCGTGGTTCGCAGAGGCCGAGACAGATGCAGAGCGGGAGCGGCTGCAGCGCATCTCGCAGACCCCTGCCGAATCGATCGTCGGCGTGTTCGAGGAGCTCGAGCGGCGCTTCGGAAGTGTCGAGGGGTATCTGCGCGTCGCCGGTCTGACCGACCATGATCTCGAGCTCGCAAGAGCTCGTCTCCGTGAATAGCCACGTCCTGGCGATCTTCGGGCCGACCGCCGCCGGCAAGACAGCAGTTGCCGAGGCCGTCGCCGAACGGATTCCCGCGGAGCTCGTCTCCGCGGACTCGATGCAGGTCTATCGCGGTTTGCCGATCCTCACCAACCAGGCCCCGGCGCGGCTTGCGCGGATCTGGCCGCTCGAGCACGAGGCTTCAGTCGGCGAGTACCAACAGCTCGCCCACGCGGCGATCGACAAGATCCTGGCGGCGGGCCGGACGCCCGTCGTCGTCGGTGGCACCGGGCTCTATCTTCGTGCTGCGCTCGCCGACCTCCGGCTGCCCCCGGCCCCCGAGCCCGGAGCGCGCGAGCGCTGGGAAGAGCTCTACGACACCGAGGGTGCTGCCCAGGCTCACGCTCGGCTCGCCGAAGTCGATCCCGAGGCGGCCGCGGCTGTGCATCCGAATGACCGGCGCCGCATCGTTCGCGGGCTCGAGCTCGCCGGACGGCCGCGTGAACGCGACCGGCTCTGGACGGAAGAGGCCCGCCACCCGACGACGATCTTCGGCCTCGACATCCCGAAGCCGGTGCTCGACCGCCGAATCCTGGAGCGGACGCGCAGGATGTTTCGCGACGGCGTTCGCCGGGAAGTGGAGGAGGCGCTCGCGGGCACCATCTCCAGCACCGCCCGCCACGCGCACGGGCTCGACGACATCGTCGAGAACCCTGACGACGAAGCGGCAATCGACGCGCTCGCAGCCCGCACGAGGCGGTACGCCGCGTACCAGCGCAAATGGATGCGACGGATTCCGGGCCTTGTTAGCCTGCCAGCGAACCGCCCTCCGGGCGAGATCGCCGATGCAATTCTCGAAGTGGCACGGGCTCGGCAACGACTACCTGCTGGTCGAGCGGGCTGAGCTTGCCTTCCCGCTGACACCGGCCCGAGTCCAGAAGATCTGCGACTACCACTTCGGCGTCGGTTCCGACGGCATCGTCGAGGTCACCTCGGCGAACAAGGATCACGCAGAGGTCGTGATCTGGAACCCGGACGGCTCGACGGCGGAGCTCTCGGGCAACGGCACCCGGATCGCGGCGCGCTGGCTTGCCCGGCGCAGCGGCGCTCAAACGGTGCGAATCTCGGTCGGGGCGCGGGAAGTCGTCGCCAGCATGCGAAACGGGAGGCGGGTCGAAATGGCCATGGGGCCCGTCGAGGTGGGGGAGCCGGAGAAGATCGAGGTTGTCGCCGAGCAAGTCGAGCTCGTGCCCGTCTCCGTCGGGAATCCGCACGCGGTCATCCGCCGGGAGCCGGACCGGGACGAGTTACTGCGCCTGGGTCCGCTCGTGGAGCGCCATGAGCGCTTCCCCGAGCGGACGAACGTGCAGCTCGTGCGGGTGGACGGCCCGCACGCAGTCACGGTCGGGGTTTGGGAGCGCGGAGCGGGGGAGACCCTTTCCTCGGGCACGAGCGCTGTCGCGGTCGCAGGAGCAGCGGTCCGCCACGGCTGGTGTGAGACCCCGGTAACCGTCCACCTGGCCGGTGGTGATCTCGTTGTCATTCTTGACAACGATCTGAACGCGACACTCGTGGGGCCGGCCGAGGAGATCTGCACGCTGGAGCTCTCCGAGGAGCTCGAACTGTGAAGTTCGCCAAGCGGCTCGACGGTGTCCCTCCGTACCTCTTCGCCGAGCTCGAGCGCAAGGTCGCCGAGGCCGAGCGCGCGGGCATCGACGTGATCAGCCTCGGAATCGGGGATCCGGACCTGCCGACGCCTCCGGAGGTCATCGAGGCCCTGGCCGAGGCCGCTCGCGACCCCCGGACCCATCAGTATCCGACGAACCACGGCACGGCGGAGCTCCGGGGTGCAGCGGCCGGCTTCTACCGAGATCGCTTCGGTGTCGAGCTCGAGCCCGACGGCGAGGTGATCCCGGTGCTCGGCGGCAAGGAGGCGGTTGCGCACATCGCCCTGGCCTGCCTCGATCCCGGTGACGTCTGCCTCGCGCCCGATCCGGGGTATCCGCCCTACACGTCCGGCCCGGTCTTCGCAGGGGCAGAGGTGCATTACCTCCCGCTGCGAGAGGAGAACGGGTTCCTGCCCGAGCTCGACGGCCCCCCCGGCGCGAAGCTCCTCTACCTCAACTACCCGAACAACCCGACCGGCGCGACCGCGGAGCTCGAGTTCTTCGAGCGCGCAGTCGCCTTCGCCAGCGAGCGCGACCTGATCGTCGTCCACGACAACGCGTACTCCGAGGTCGCCTTCGACGGCTACCGGCCGCCGAGCTTCCTCCAGGCGCAGGGCGCGAAGGAGGTCGGGGTGGAGATCTTCTCGCTCTCGAAGGGCTGGAATATGACCGGCTGGCGCGTCGGGTTCGTCGCTGGCAACGCGGAGGTCGTCGAGCGCTACCGGCAGCTGAAGACCAATCTCGACTCGGGGATGTCCGAGGCGGTGCAGCATGCAGCTGCGGTCGCGCTCGAAGACGCCCGGTTCTTTCCGCGGGAGATCTCGGAGGTCTACGCCCGCCGTCGCGATCGACTCGCCGCCGGACTACGCGCGATCGGGCTCGACGTCACGCCGCCACAGGCGACCCCGTACTTCTGGGTCCGGGTGCCCGAGGAGCACACCTCGGCCTCGTTCGCGAAGCTCGTTCTCGAGCGCGCCGCGGTGCTCGTTTCGCCGGGCGACGCCTACGGCCCGAGCGGTGAGGGCTTCGTGCGTCTCTCGCTGACCGTTCCCGACTCCCGCCTGGAGGAGGCCGTCAGCAGGCTGGAGTCGGTCGTCATACTTCAGTCGTGACACAGCGCCAGCCGGATCCCGCGCCGGGCGCGGAGCCTGAGCGGGGATTCATCGTTGCCGTGCTGGGCTCTGGGACCGATCCGGACGAGGAGCTGGGCGAGTTCAGGGAGCTCTCGCGTACGGCCGGAGTCGAGCCGGTCGGCGAGATCGTCCAGCGGCGACCGCGACCCGACGAGCGCAGCTACGTCGGCAAAGGGAAGCTCCTCGAGCTCGAGCATGCGTTCGGCGAATCGGTTGCCGAGTCGCTGCTCGTCGACGGAGAGCTGACGCCGGCCCAGCAGCGCCGGCTCGAGGACCGGCTCTCGGCCCGAGTGGTCGATCGCACGCAATTGATCCTCGACATCTTCGCCCAGCACGCCGTGAGCGCCGAGGGCAAGCTCCAGGTCGAGCTCGCGCAGCTCGAATACAACCTGCCGCGGATGCGCGGACTGTGGCAGCACCTCGAGCGCCTCGGGGGCGGTGTCGGGACCCGCGGCCCCGGCGAGAGCCAGCTCGAAACCGATCGCCGCTTGGCGCGGCGGCGGATCACCCTCCTCAGGCGTCGGCTCGGCGAGCTCAGCAAGCAGCGCGCAACCCGCCGCAAGTCACGCCGGCGCTCGCAGACCCCCACTGTGGCGCTCGCCGGCTACACGAACGTCGGCAAGTCGACGCTCCTCAATGCGCTCACAGGCGCGGCTGCGTCGGTCGACGACCGTCTCTTCGAGACACTGGACCCGACGACCCGCAGCTTCGAATACGACGGTCGCCGGTACCTCGTGACGGACACTGTCGGCTTCATCCGGCGGCTTCCGCATGAGCTCGTCGAGGGCTTCGCAGCGACGCTCGAGGAGACGCTCGCCGCCGATCTCGTGCTCCACGTCGTCGACGCCTCGGCGCCGGAGGAGCGAATGGAGGAGATGCTGGCCGCGGTCGAGGCCGTGCTCGCAGAGGTCGGTGCCGAGGAGCTGCCGGTCGCGCTCGTCCTGAACAAGATCGACCTCGCCGATCCGCTGAAGCGTCGCCGCCTCGCCAACCGCTTCCCGGGAGCCCCGGAAGTCTCTGCCCGTACCGGCCAGGGGCTCGAAGATCTCCAGGCTGAGATTGCACAACGATTTGCGGAGCGCTTCGAGGCGGTTCGACTGCTGCTGCCCTACGAGGACGGCGAGAAGCTGGCTGAGCTCTACGAGCTCGGTGCGCCGATCGACGAGCGCATCGACCGGCCCGAGGGTGTCTTCGTTCGAGCGAGGCTCGCGCACCGTGACTTGAGGCGGTTCGCTCCGTACCTCGTTGCCGAGGCGGACGAGGCCTCAGAGGGCGTCACGCCGTGACCGACCTGCCCGTCCGCCGTCTACGCGACGACGCGGTCGTGCCGACGCAGGCCTACCCGGGCGACGCAGGGCTTGACCTGGCCGCGTGTGAGCGGGTCGAGCTCGGCCCGGGGGAGCGGGCTGTCGTGCCGACCGGCCTCGCCGTGGCAGTGCCGGACGGCTACGCAGGCTTCGTCCAGCCGCGCTCCGGACTGGCTGCAGAGCACGGGCTGACGATCCTCAACGCACCCGGATTGATCGACTCCGGCTATCGAGGCGAGTTGCGGGTCGTCCTGCACAACAGCGACCGAGCGGCCCGGTTCGTCGTCGAGCCCGGCATGCGGATTGCCCAACTCGTCGTGCTGCCGGTCGCCGAGCTCGATCTCGTCGAGGTGGTTGAGCTCCCGGAGAGCGAGCGCGGCGTGCGCGGATTCGGGTCTTCCAGACGCTAGTGCCCCATCCAGCAATACATACCGGCTTCTGGCCCGCGATCACGCGGCGCCAGAGCCCACCCTCGCCCTTGCCAAGGCTTCCGGCCTTGGCCGCGGACGAGTGCGACCTCTGGCTTGGTGCTCGCGACCCAGAAGCTCGGCGGCATTACCGGATGGGGCACTAGATGAGCACCGAACCCCGCATCCGGGTCTCCGCGATTCTGCGCTGGGGCGGCCGCATCCTGCTCTGCCGGCACGAGAAGGACGGCCGCGCCTACTGGCTCCTGCCCGGCGGGGGAGTGAACTCGGGGGAGAGCCTCCTGCGCGCTCTGCATCGTGAGCTCTCAGAGGAGGTCGGGATGACAGACGAGCTGCCGGTCGAGGGACCGGTCGCGATCGTCGACTCGATTGCGCCCTCGAGGAGCTTCGCCGTGAAGCACGTGGTGCACATCATCTTCTCAGCGGATCTCGAGGGGCGGTCGCTCGAAGCCGTGACCTCGAAGGACATTGCCGTCAGGGGCCATCGGCTGTTCGAAGTCGGAGAGCTCGACGAGATCGCGCTTCATCCGCCTATCCAGCGCTTCCTCGCCCGTTGGCGCCCGGGAGACCCAGGGGTCTATCTCGGCCCGCTCTGGGCTCCCTAGGGCCTGTCAGCGGCTCGCAGGGGCCTTTCGGCCCAGAGTTGGCACGAATGCGCTGAGATCCTGAGACGCACCTTTCTCAGCGCGATTCTTGATTGACACAGTCGCCACAAATGCCCATGATCGAACGACTGCTCGCAGAACGCGGGCGGATCCTTCAGGGAGAGGAGGAAGCCTTGCATGTCTTAGCTTCGAAGAAGAAGTGGATTGCCGCGACCGTCGGAGTGGCGGCGATCGGAACGTTCGTGACCGTGGCTCTCGCATCGCACACGCCGGTCGGCTTCACGACGACACCTCTCGTCACGGGGAACCTGACCCACAAGGTCAAGCAGAACAGCGACCGGGTCAAGTTCCAGACGAAGAATCCGACCGACGTCCGCGTCGCGAGGGTCGACTTCGCTCCGGGCGGCCACAGCGGCTGGCATCACCACCCGGGCATCGTGATCGTGACTGTCTTGTCGGGTGCGGTGACCTTCACGCATTCAGACTGCAGATCGAAGACGTACGGGCCGGGCCTTCCGGCCGGTGCCGTGTTCGTCGAGGGCGGCGACAGCCCGGCCCAGGCCTCGAGCACCGCTGGGGCGACGTCCTATGCGACGTTCATTGCGCCGCACGCCACCCCGCCCGTCTTCCGGATCGACGACCACGCCTTCCCTGGCTGCCCGTAATGGCACGAGCTGTGGATTCCAGGGATCCGGGTCCGTAGAAGGGCACATTGCAAGACCTGCCCCGGTGCCCGGCTCGTACCCGGGCACCGAGGCGACGCTTAGATTTTTCACCTCGACGGGTGCCGAGCAGGAAGCTCTTTCGACGGTTCCTAGTAGCGGCCGCCTCGGGCTCGCGCACGAGCTGCAGAGACGAGATGGGCTTCATGTTCGAGCTTCTCGGGCAGCTCGGCGAGCTCCGGCGTCTCGCCCAGCCTGTGCGTCAGAGCGTGCGCGAGCAGCCAGTCGGCCAGCCAGGGATTTCGCGGCAGCAGCGGGCCGTGGAGATACGTGCCGATCGCCGTCCCGGTGCGGCAGCCCTCGAACCCGCTCTCGCCGTCGTTGCCGAAGCCGGCGACCACGCGGCCGAGTGGATCTGCGCCCTTGTCGAGCCGGGTGATCCCGGCGTGGTTCTCGAAGCCGGCCAGCGTGCGCTTCACGCCCGGCTCGAGCTCACACTCCAGGAGGCAGTCGCCGATCATCCGCCGCTCGCCCGCCACGGTGTGGAGCGGGAAGAGCCCGGCACCGGGCAGCTCGGCACCGCTCCGATCCCGATAGAAGCCGCCGAGGAGCTGATAACCACCGCAGACCGCGAGCAGGGCGGCTCCCGCAGCCACGGCCTCCCGGATCGCATCGCCCTTGGCGGCGAGATCCGGCGCGATCAGAGCCTGCTCGCGATCCTGTCCGCCTCCGATGTACAGGAGGTCGTGGGCGCCGGGACGAAGCTCGTCGCCGGGCCCGATCGGTTCGACGTCCAGGCCGATCCCACGCCACCGGGCGCGGTTCGCGAAGACGGCGATGTTGCCGCGGTCGGCATAGATGTTCAGGTATTCCGGATAGAGGTGCCCGACCCTGATCTCCGCAGCGTGATCGAGCTCACCGTGAACGGGTCGACCGGTCATTTCAGACGGACGCACGGACGGAGTCCGCGCGTCCTGACGGTCGGCACCGCAAGCGGCGCCTCAGTCATGCCGCGCGCTCCCAGTAGGGCCGGACGAAGCCGCGCTCGGAGACGATCTTGCGCAGAGCGAGCATCGCCGTATAGGTCGGAAGAACGACGAGCTCTCCGCCGCCGGAAGTGAGCTCGAGCCCGCGGTCGAGGGCCCGCCCGAGGTCGGGGACAACGTCGATCGCCTCTTCCGCGAAACCACCGTATTTGCAACGCAGGGCCAGCTCTGCGGCCCGCTCGCCCGTCACGATGACCTGCTCCAGACCCTCGAAAAGCGGCTCCCAGTCGACGTCCCAGATCCACGAGACGTCTCTGCCGTCGGCGATCTCGTCGTTCAGCGCCAGCACGGCAAGCCTCGGCGCACCGCCAGCGACGAGCGTGCGCACGGCCTCGTTCGCGCCCGCGGGGTTCTTCACCAGCAGCACGAGTAGCCTGCGGTCACCGACCTCGATCCGCTCGAACCGGCCGAAGGCGGCGGCGAAGCGCTCGAGCCCGGCGCCAATCTCCTCGAGCCCGGCGCCCAGGGCAAGGGCGAGCGACGCCGCTCCGAGCGCGTTGTAGACGTTGTAGAGCCCGGGCACCCGGAGCCGAACACGCCGCTCACCGGCCGGGGCCGTCAGGGTGAAATCGACCCCGTCGAGGCCGCGCAGCTCCACGTCCCAGGCTGCGACTGCGAGCGGCGGCCGGCCGTGCCCGCACGAGGTGCAGCGGTAGTCGCCGAGGTGGCCGACGTAGGCGGCCGCGTACTCATAAGGGCGGCCGCAGACGAGGCACCACTTCGAGTCGGCGGCGTGCGGGAGCTCCTGCATCGCATGCCGAGGGTCGTCGAGTCCGAAGACGAGCGCGCCGGCGTGGGCGCGTGACAGGTCGCCGACCTGCGGGTCGTCCCCGTTGACGACCAGCGCAGCTTGGGGAGACAGGTCGCGCACCGCGGCTCGCCACCGGGCGGCGACGAGCTCGAGCTCGCCGTAGCGGTCGAGCTGGTCGCGAAAGAGGTTCCCGAGGCACAGTGCCCGCGGCCGGGTTCGCCGTGCCACGTCTGACAGCGCTGCCTCGTCGACCTCGAAGAGACCGAGCTCGGCTCCTCGCGTGGAGAGGAGGGTGGAGGCGACTCCCGAGACCAGGTTGGCGCCGGAATTGTTGTGTGCGAGACGAAGCCGTGGAGAGAAGATCTCGGCGGCCATCGCGGCCGTCGTCGTCTTGCCGTTCGTCGCCGAGACGAGGGCAGAGCCCAATGGAAGTCGCTCGGCGAGGCGGTCGAGGGCATCCGGGTCGAGCAGCGAGAGCACCTTGCCCGGCACCGTCGTGCCGCCGCCGGCGCCGACAAGCCGGGAGACCCGCGCCGCGGTGCGCGCGACGGCAATTCCGGCCGGCAAAGGGAGGTGCAGTCGCACTTCGCCAGCGTACCGCTCGTCTCGAGGGCGCAGGCGCGATCCCTCGTGCGAGTGATCTTTGGCGGTGCTACCCCAAAGGGTGATGAGTGGCCCCAGGGCCAAACATACGCTGCGTCCAGGTTTTCTGTGGACTGCGGCTTCGCGCTCAAGCGCGCGGAAAGGGAGAGGAATGTCACCAAATACCTGCGGCACTCATGGCGAGGCTCGTTCGAGTGCACTTTGGGGGACCGGGAATCGTGGCGGCGACTCGCGCACCAATGCCCTGTGGGGCAAGGGCGGGCGAGGCTTGATCGCGATCCTGGGGGTCCTCTTCGTTACGGCGATCCCACTCGCGGGCGCGTCGAGCCACCAGGAAGGAGGCAACGCGGCGCTACCGGCGACGTACATCGACCCGTACCTGCTGGCCAAGGCAGAGCAGGCGCCGAACGCCCTCGTGCCCATCATCATCCAGAGCGCTCAGAGCACGAGTGACGCGAACGATGCATTCACCGCGGCCGACGAGCAGGACGAAACGAGCGACCGCGAGAGCGCGGGGCGGAAGTTCGGCTTCCTGCACTCGATCGCCGTCACGCTCAAGGCGCACAAGGTGCTGTACCTCCGGCATCACCCCGGCCTGACCGTCACGAATGACGCGAAGATCAAGCTCGACTCCACACCGACGTCGAAGCAAGTCTGGCCGACGGCGGAGAATATCCGTCCGTTCTACGGCGACACGGACAAGTATCGGAGTCAGACACCAACGATCGCGATCGTCGACTCGGGCATCGACAAGAACCGGGCCGACTTCGACCTCGGTGCCCGCGTGATCAAGGACGTCGTGATCACGAAGCTGACGCCGAACTCACCGGGTGACGGCCGCGGGCACGGCACGTTCGTCGCCGGCATCGCCGCGGGCAGTGCTCCCGATCTGGCCGGCGCCGCCCCGGGCGCAAAGCTCGTCTCGCTCGACGTCATGGACGACCACGGCATGGCGCGAACGAGTGACGTGATCGCGGCGGCCGATTGGATCTACCAGAATCGCCAGGCATACAACATCCGCGTCGTGAACTTCTCGCTCCATTCGACCACGCCGAGCAACTTCACGAAGGACCCGCTCGACAAGGCTGTCGAGAGGCTCTGGTTCAGCGGCGTCACGGTCGTCGTCGCCTCGGGGAATTACGGCAAGCCCGACGGCCCGAGCGGCGTACCGTTCGCTCCCGGCAACGATCCGTTCGTGATCACGGTCGGCGCAGTCGATCTCGAAGGCTCGCCGAGCGTCCGGCAGCACGAGATCGCCGACTGGTCGGCCTACGGGTACACGAAGGACGGTTTCCGCAAGCCGGAGCTCGCCGCTGCCGGCCGGTACATGATCGGGCCGGTGCCGGCATCGGCAACTCTTCCGGCCGAGCGGCCGGACCACGTCGTCTCGTCCGGGTACATGCGTCTGTCGGGCACCTCGTTCGCGGCTCCGATCGTCGCGGGCGCTTCGGCCCAGATCCTGGCCCGGCACCCGACGTTCACGCCCGACCAGATCAAGGGCGCGCTCATGCTGAAGGCCCGCTTCGTTCCGGAGGCGCCTGCGGGCTCCGCCGGGGTGGGCGAGCTGAACGCTGCGCGCGCGGCGGACGTGCTCAACCCCCCGAACCCAAACCTCGGTCTGAACGAGTTCGTCGTCCCCGATCCGGCGGGCGGGACGAGTCCTGTCTTCGACGCGGCCACCTGGTCGGACACTGCAGTGAGCAATCCCGCGTGGGACGCGGCTTCTTGGAGTGACGTCTCCTGGAGTGGCGCTTCATGGACGGATGCCTCCTGGTCGGACGTGTCCTGGAGCGATGTGACCTGGTCGGACGTCAGCTGGAGCGACGTACTGGCTGCGGAAGGCGTTACCTGGGAGGATGCGGCCGAGGGCGACAACACGGTCCCCGCTGAGGACTATGTGATGACGCCTGAGGACGAAGCGGCTGCCGCCGCGGATCCAGATCTCGCGCCTCCTCCACTCGATCCCTGATGCAGAGCAGAGCCGGGGCCGGGCCTCTGAGCCCAGCCCCGGCGTCACTCGGACAGGGGATGTCTTTACTCGCCGCCCCACCTACGTTGAGAGACGGAATGAGCTCTTCCTCTGCGGCTCCTGAAAGGGACTAGGAGAGATTGAAATTGCGCTTCGACCCTTCGATCGTGAGCGGGGCTTGACCCCGGTGCCCACCGAGATCAATTTCGGCGAAGGCCCCGGCCCGAGCCGGGATGGCGGGCGGCGGCTCTCGTGGCCGGCCACGGTCTACCTCGTGGCCACCGCCGCGGCGGCTGGCGGGGCCGCGATCCCGTTTGTCTCCCGGCTGCAGATCGAGCATCGCGGAGTCGCTGTCTGGATGACCTTCCTGCTGCTCGCGGGTGGCGCCGGGCTCGCCCAGGTCCTGCTCGTGAAGACGCCGACGAACCACTCGTATCACGCGACGAACGTCTTCCTGATCCCGGCCGTCATGCTTCTTCCGCCCGAGCTCGTCGTCGTGGTCGCCATCCTGCAGCACATTCCGGCGTGGCTGAAGAACCGCACGGCTTGGTATCGCGAGTGCTTCAACATCTGCAACTACGTGCTGGCGACGCTGGGGGCGTGGGGTGCTGCCAGGCTCGTTCTGCACGCCGACGCGCTGATCCCGAACGGAAACCTGCGCTTCGCCGTCGCGGGCCTCGTCTGCTCGCTCGTGCTCGTCGGGCTCAATCACGCCATGTTGGCCCCGATGCTGGTGCTGGGGGAGGGTCACTCGATCCGCGAGTCCGGCCTCTTCTCCTTCCACGGGCTCACGACCGAGCTCGTCCTCGCCGCGCTGGGTGTCGTGCTCGCGACCTTCTGGAACGGGAACCCGTGGCTGATTCCGTTCGCCGTCGCACCAATCCTCCTGATCCACCGCTCGCTGTCTGTGCCGCAGCTCGAGGCCGAGGCGCGAGTCGACCCGAAGACAGGTCTCTTCAACGCACGTCACTTCGGGCAGGAGCTGAACGAGGAGATCACGCGCGCGCAGCGGTTCGAGCGCCCACTCGCACTGATCATGGCCGACCTCGACCTCCTGCGCGACATCAACAACACCTATGGCCACCTCGCCGGCGATGCCGTGTTGAAGGGCATCGCAGAGGTCTTCCGGATGCACCTGCGCCACTACGACGTCCCGGCACGCTTCGGCGGCGAGGAGTTCAGCATCCTGCTTCCGGAGACGAGTGCCGAGGAGGCGTTCGAGATCGCCGAGCGCATCCGAAAGGAAGTCGCGGCGCGGGCCTTCGACGTGGAGACGTCGAGCCAGCCGATCCGGGCGACGATCTCGATCGGAGTCGCGGCCTACCCGCGCGACGGTCAGGATGCGAACGAGCTCATCCACCAGGCCGACCTCGCCGTCTACCGCGCCAAGCTTCAGGGCCGGAACCGAGTTCTCGACGCCACCTCGGAGCCGCTGGCGGTTCCAATCGACCGCAAGCCGCGCCTCGTCGCGGTGCCCGAGAACGAGGATCACCTCGCGCCGTTGCCGCCGGCCGTCGAGCTGATCCCACCCGAGGAGCGGCGCCACCCGCGTACGCACGCAGTGCATGGGCCGCGCTTCCTGTCGCTCTCACGGCGTCTTGTCACGCTCGTCGGCCTCGTCGGCGCGGTCGGGATCGCGGCGGGGGTGCTGGGGCTCTTGTTCGGCTCCAGCCACGACGTCTTGGCGCTCGTGGCGCTCGTGGTGCTCGTGGGGCTGGGGCAGGCGCTTGCGATCGAGGTCGACGACGGTGGCTCGATCTCGGTCAGCGCCGTCGGCTCCCTCGCCGGGGCTGCGCTCTTCGGTCCGCGGGCCGCACTCGTGCTCGCGGCGACCACGGCGATCGTCGAGTGGAGCGCCCGCCGCTCGGAGATGCACCGCGTCCTGTTCAATATCGGCGCGCTCTCGCTCTCGTCGCTCGCCGCGGCCGGAGTGTTCGCGGCGGGCTTCGAGGGAACCGTCGGCGAGTTCACCACGGCAGTCGCCGGCCTCGTTGCGGGCCTCACCTATTTCGCGGTCAACACCGGCCTGCTCAGTGTCGCGATCGCGATGGAGGGCCACGAGCGCATCTGGCGCGCATGGCAGGAGCGTTTCGCTTGGCTCGCGCCGCACTGGATCGTGTACGGCTTCGTCGGCGGGGTAATGGCGATCGCCTACCACGCCGCCGGTCTCTACGCTCTGGCCGTGTTCGCCGTTCCGCTGCTTCTCATGCGCAAGACGCAGGAGGCCTACCTCCGGCACGCTCAGCGCAGCGCCCAGAAGCTCCGCGCGGCCGCAGAGACGATCCAGAGCCAGAACGTCTCGCTCGAGCAGGCCAACCGTCTGCTCAGGGAGCGCTCGACCGCCGCGATGGAGAGCCTCTCGGCCACGGTCGACGCCCGCGATGCCTACACCGCCGGCCATTCACGGCGCGTGCAGCAGCTTGCCCTCGCCATCGGACGCGAGCTCGGCCTCTCACAGGCAGAGCTCGATCTCCTCGGCTACGCGGCGCTCTTCCACGACATCGGCAAGCTCGCCATCCCCGACGCGATCCTCCTCAAGCCGGCCATCCTGACGGAGGACGAATGGTCGCTCATGCAGCGCCATTCGGACGAAGGCGCCCGGATCATCGACCGGCTCGGGTTCTTGAACGACGCCGTCCCGGCGATCCGGCATCACCACGAGCGCTTCGACGGCACCGGTTACCCGAACCGGCTACAGGGAGAGGAAATCCCGCTCGGCGCCCGCATCATCCACGTCGCCGACGCGCTCGACTCCATGCTGACGACCCGGATCTATCGCGCAGCCCGTCCGGCGCTGGAGGCGATGGAAGAGCTGAAGCGGGCCGCAGGGACCCAGTTCTGCCCGCGCTGCGTGGGCGCGCTCGAACGCGTGCTGCCGCAGGACATCCTCGTGGACGAGGCGTCCCGGCGCGACATGCTCGCGGCCTCGTAGTTCATTTTCCTAGCGCTACTTTGCAAACGCTCTATTCTGCTCTATTCTGTTTGCCATGCCCCGGAAACCGGCGCCAAGGCGACCAGTCGGAGGCGCCGCCAAGGAGGTCAGGCGAGGTCCGCGCGCACGCCAGTCGTCACCGGCGCTGGCTCGTATCGATCCCGAAGCGCTGGCCGAGTTCCAAGCGGGGATCCGCAAGCGTTACTCGAACGAGCAGATTCTCGAGCAGCTTCAGGGCTCCGCGGAGCGACTCGGGCGCTCGCCGACCATGCGCGAGTTCGAGGAGGACCCCGAGACGACGGTCCACCCACAGACGGTCATCCAGCACTTCGGGAGCTGGAACGACGCGAAGCGGCAGGCAGGCCTCGTCCCACGACGCTTTGCCCGGCCCGACGAGCTCGTTCGTCTGCTCCGCGAGTTGGGCGAGAAGCTCGGGCGCCCGCCGACGGCCAGGGACCTCGACGAGCACCGGGACTCGATGCCGTCGAAGTCGCTGTACTGGCACACGTTTGGCTCGTTGAAGAATGCGCTGCGGGAAGCCGGCTTTGACGTGCCGGTGGGGGAGGAGCGGCTAGACCGAGCGATCGACCAGGGAGTGGCGCTGGCGCGCAAGCTGAGGCGGCTCCCGAAGTTCGCGGATTGGGCCCAGGCCCGGCGCAGCGACCCCGAGTTGATGAGCGAATGGCAGGTCTATCGAATGCTGGAGCCTGGAGGTGGCGCCTGGGCTACCTTCCAGTTCCTGGTGCGCGAGCGGCTGCGCGAGGATGGGGTGGAGGTGTCGCCCGAGGGCAGGCTCAGTAGGAGGCGGCAATCGCCGCCAGGCGGCGGAGGCAGACCGCGCCCTCGTGCGGCGCGCGGACGGCGGGCAACGGAGTCTCCTCGAAAGCGCGATCGGGCCTAAACCGCTCGGCGGCAGAACGCTTGCCGTCCAGGAGTGAGAGCAGGATGCCCTCGGGCAGCTCGCGTTTCCGCAGCCGAAGCCCAAGGTAGCGCTCGACGACCTCGAGCGCGTCTTTTGTGGATGCGAAGAAGGCTTCGCGCCGGCCCTCGCCCAGCCAAAGTGGACGCCCGACTCCGCGTGCCAGGAAGACCTCCGGCCGGCGATCGTCGAACCAGGCGGCGGCCATCGAGCCGCGCAGCTCCTCGAGCGCCTTGGCAGCGGAGCCCTTGGCGTCGACCAGGGCGAAGATCGCCTCGGAGTCGACGGTCATCCTGGGCTGCTCGCGCGCGAAGTCGTGCCGCGCAAAAAGCTCCTCGTCGTTGACGATGATCCCGTTGTGCACGCCCTTGACGACGCCGTGGCGGACGGGGTGGTTGTTGGCCTCGATGCGAGGATGCCCCTTTGTGTAGTCGCGCACGTGGATGAGCGCCTGAGTGGCGTCGCTGGGAATCGAGACCCGCTCGATGAGCGCGCTCGCGCCCGTGCGCTGTTTGTGCACCGAGAGCGACTCGCCGTCGCCGCGGTAGGCATAACCGACTGCGTCAGCGCCGCGCTCGGCGATTCCCGCGAGCAGGGCCTGCGCCGCGAGCGTCCGGTCGATCCGGCTCGCGCGATGCAGGCTGTATCCGGCGATTCCGCACATAGGTCGATCCTAGAAGCTGCACTGGACGACCTTTCCCGGCCCAGAAGCTTCTACACCTACTTCGACGTCGAGGCGCCAAGTCAGTTAGAGCGGATCCGTCCCTCGATCGAGGGTACTCGTCTAAGCCACGCCACGTGGGCGCCCGATAAAGCGCTCGATGGCCCGGCCGCTTCCTCAGCAACCGCCAGAGCCCGACCCGGCGAGCGAGCCGAGGCTCGAGGTCGTCGCGAATCCTGCCGCTCTCGACGAGCCTGTCGAGGCGGAGGAGAAGGACTCCTACGACGCGACCCCGGCCGCGACCCAGGATCCGCTGAAGCTGTACGTTCGCCAGATCGGAGACGGCCCGCTGCTGACTCCGTTGGAGGAGCGCGAGCTCGCCAGGCTCAAGGACGAGGGCGACGAGGCGGCCAAGCGCCGGCTCATCGAGTGCAATCTGCGGCTCGTCATGTCCATCACAAGGAACTACACGAAGGCCGGCGTTCCTCTGCTCGACCTGATCCAGGAGGGGAACCTCGGGCTCATCCGCGCCGTCGAGAAGTTCGACTACAAGCTCGGCTACAAGCTCTCGACCTACGCCACCTGGTGGATTCGGCAAGCGGTGACCCGCGCGCTCGCCGACCAGGGGCGAACGATCCGCCTGCCGGTGCATGTCGCCGAGCAGACTCGGAAGGTGCTCCGGGCCCGACGCATCCTCGCGCAGACCTTGAACCGCGACCCGCTGATCCCGGAGATCGCCAAGGAGAGCGGCTTTCCGCCGGAGCGGGTGCAGCAGCTGCTGGAGCTGGTCGAGGATCCGGTCAGCCTCGAGACCCCGGTGGGGGACGGCGAGAGCATCTACGGAGACCTGATCGAGGACACGAAGTCGGATCAGCCTGATGCCGCGACGGCGAAGCTGCTCCGCTCGCGCGAGCTGGCCGGCGCCCTGCGGCGGCTGAACCCCCGCATGCGCCGCGTCCTGGCACTCCGGTTCGGTCTCGACGGCGAGACCCCGCAGACCCTCGAGCAGGTCGGCATCGGCCTCGGCATCACGCGCGAGCGGGTGCGGCAACTCGAGTCGCGTGCGCTACGGGAACTGCGCAATGCAGCCCCGGGCCTGCAGCTGTACCTCGAGAACGAATAAGTCGAAGAACGTCCGGCGGACTTCTCCGGTTTAGCCGGCGATGGATTCCATCTCGCGCAGCTTCGACAGGCGTCGCAGCGCGTGGACCTCGATCTGGCGGACGCGCTCGCGAGTCAGACCGAGGGTGCGGCCGATCTCCTCGAGCGTCTTCGGCTCGGAGTCGGCGAGGCCGTAGCGGAGGGCGATCACCTTGCGCTCGCGGTCGGAGAGGGCAGCGAGCCCGCGAATGAGCGCCTGGCTGCGCAATGTGATCTCGACCTCGTCCTCGGGCGAGGGGCCGTCGCCGGCAACGAAGTCACCGAAGACCGCATCTTCCTGCTCGCCGACCGGCTGGTCGAGGCTCGTCGACGCGCGAGCCGCGGCCCGCACCTCGCGCGCCTGCTCGACCGGAAGGCTCGCTTCTTCGGCGATCTCGGCCAGCGTCGGCTCGCGGCCGAGCTGCGTCCAGAGCAGGCGTTCCGCCTTGTTCATCTTCTGCAGGCGCTCGACGATGTGCACCGGCATCCGGATCGTGCGCGCCTTGTCGGCGAGCGCGCGGGCGACCGCCTGGCGAATCCACCAGGTCGCATACGTCGAGAACTTGTAGCCGCGGCGCCAGTCGAACTTCTCGACTGCACGGATGAGCCCGAGCGTGCCCTCCTGGATCAGGTCGAGGAACGGCAGCCCCTGGTTGCGGTAGTTCTTCGCGATCGAGACCACGAGGCGCAAGTTCGACTGGATCATTTTCTGCTTGGCCTCCGGGTCGCCGCGCTCGATGAGCTTCGAGAGCTCGACCTCTTGCGCAGCCGTCAGCAGTGCATGACGGCCGGCCTCGCGTAGGAAGAGCTGGAGCGCATCGGTAGTGGTCTCGTAGACGACCGGCTGTGGCGGAGGCTGCTGCTCGCGCTCATCCTCGACGATCTCGATTCCGCGCTGGTCGAGCTCGCGGTGGAGTGCTTCGGCCTGCAAGGGATCCAGTTCATGCGCCTCGACGAGCTCGGTGAGCTCGGAAGCGCGCACGGAGCCCGCCTGCTCGGCGGCCTCGATGACCAGGCGAACGTCCTCGGCACCGAGGACGTGGTCGATTTCTGCGGTCATGCGTGTCGTTCTCTAGTTACCTGCGCGGGGCTCAGGTCAAACACCTTAGCTCCTGCCAGGGCCTCGGTTCCAGGCCCCGATGCCAATGCACGGTAACGCGCGTTATGTCAAGTGCGAGCAAATGGGCAGAATCGGCCCTGGTCCTCCCCGGGATTGTCCACAGGAAGCGCTCGACGATGTGGAAAATGTTGAAAACTGAATTGTTTGCAAATTGCGACGAGACCCGCCTCGACGGGGCTTGAACGGCCGCGTCCGTCCGCTACTGTCCCTCTTGCGCCGAGCACGGAGCGCGAGTAGGTCGAAGCCCAGCCGGGCGACTGTAGGCGGAAGCCCAAAGTTGCTTGGCAGGGTGGACGAAAGCGAAACCGGCTCGGCGAAACTTTGCCCGAAAGTGCCTCGCACTTTCGGGCATTTCTTGTTTGTAGCGTCGCTGCGCTCGCTAGACGTTAGGTTTCTCGGTCGTGCATCTCCGCCCGCCGAGCATCGACAAGGGGATCGTCGCCTTCCTGTGGGCCTTTGGGTTCTTCCTCTACCTCTGGCTCGGAATGATGGCCGTCGGTGTCGGCAAAGGCATGTCCTTCATGCTCGCTGCCGTTGCCGGCGGGGCGATCTTTCTCTTCGTCCGGATCTACGGCGAAGACCGACCGGGGCGCGCCCGCTAGACCACTCGTGGGCGCGAGCTGTGGTCGCCTGCCAGAGCGGCGAGCAGCAAGCGTGCGAGCTCGTCGCCGATCGCCTGTCGCAGCCGCAGGACGGCCGTCGGCCGACCGTGCTCGATGCTGTTCAGGCGGGCACAGTGCTCGAGGATGAGAGCAAGCCCGCGACTGGTCTCCGGTGCGGCGGCGGTCATTACTCCGGTTATCGGCGAGCCCCATCCGCCCGGCGATCCCTCCCCGGAGTGAGCACCTGCCGCAGGAACCTCTAGCGGTCTATTGGAACCTGACTATTCCTTCGGCGGCCCTCCGCTGCGCGGTGCGGGCTCCGGCTCCGGTTGCATCGGCGCCCCGCCCTCGCGGATGTGAACGCGCCGCTCGTCTCCGGATCCGTCTCCGTCTCCGTCTCCGTCGGTCGTCTCGCGCTGTGGCACGGCGCCTGCTGCCGGAGCGCCAGTCGTTCGGACGCGAGGCCCGGTGGTGTCGAACGTGAAACCGAACACGAGTCCGATTCCAAAGGCGATCGCCGGGAACATCATTTTCAGGTCGCCGACGAAGCCATCGATGCCGATGTCGTCAGACCAGCCCCGCACGTGTCGCCCGAGCCAGTACGAGCCGGGCTCGCCGCCCGCCAGCAGCCAGCCGCCCAGAATCAGGGCGGGCAGGAAGCCGAGCAGGAAGACCATGCCGGAGACTCGCGGCCACCCCCACTTCGTCCAGCCGCCGAGCAGCTGGGAGAGCGCCATCGTCAGGCCGGCCGCGGCGACCAAGCCGACGGTCGCCCAGTACTCGCCGCTCGTCGCCTCTCCGCTGCCGGGGAGGACTTGCGTGCCGAGCCACAGGAGCAAGCCTGCGGCCAGGACGCCGATCAGAGTTATTGCTGCTCTCGTCAATCCGTACACGGAATCACCTCCACCCCGCTCCTGCCCAAATACGGCGTTTTTCAGTCGAGCAAGCGGCGGGCGTCAAAGCCGCCCGAGTCCAGCACTGCCCTGAAGTCGTCCACCATCAGCTCCACATCGGCCGGGAAGACGTGGGGAACGACGCCGATCTCGCGATCGTTGTGGAACGGGAGATCGACGTGCTCGTGCGAGACGAGGTTGACCGAGACGCGGCCACAGCTGGGACAGCGGACCGCGAGCCCGAGCGAGCCGTCACCCGGGGCGAGCAGGAAGAAGGACGAAGGGAACACCGGCCTCGGCCGGTCCTCCGGGTAGCAGTAGAAGCTCCACGGCCAATCGCCGGCTTGGATCCGCCGCACCGCAAGGTCCGAGAGCTCGGTCGCCGTCTCCTCGAAGCGTGCGGTCATCAGGTTGAGGAAACGCTCCTCGCTCAGGCCCAGCGGCGCCCAGTCGAGCTCGGCGTCGGAGACGAGGCCCGGGTGCTCCTCCCCGCACTGGCAATCGAAGAGCACGTGGAAGACAGCTGGATGCGCGGCGCCGGGCAGGCGGTCGAGGATGCGGAATGCAGACAGGCTGACTCGCGTCTCGCCCCGGGCGGGGCAGGCGAAGGTGTAGCGCGTTGTGAGTGCGTTGTACATGCTTCTCTGAGACGTTGTAATCGGCGCGCCTGACGGGAGCCGTTAGTGCCGAGTCAGCACAATCTCGCGCACG
This sequence comes from Gaiellaceae bacterium, assembly GCA_036395295.1. GTDB lineage: Bacteria > Actinomycetota > Thermoleophilia > Gaiellales > Gaiellaceae > VAXT01. Next base: position 21,179 of record DASWDJ010000158.1, read on the forward strand.
AAACCGATCGGGGTCTGACCCCGCCTCCCGAAAACGGCTTGGCTGCGTGTGTCAGAAGAGATCGGGGTCTGACCCCGGGCTAGTAATGAAGCAGTGAAAAGACGTCGTAATCGGCGATCTTCTCGCGGCCGTGCAGGAAGTCGAGCTCGATGATGAACTGGATTCCGACGACCTGTCCCCCGACTTGCTCGACGAGCTCGGCCATCGCCTTCGCCGTCCCTCCCGTGGCGAGCACGTCGTCGTGGATCAGCGCACGCGTCCCGCCCTTGAAGGCGTCGGCCTGGAGCTCGAGGGAGTTCTTTCCGTACTCCAGCGCGTACTCGACGCTGATCGTCTCCAGGGGGAGCTTCCCCGGACGCCGGGCCGGCACGAACCCGCAGCCGAGCTTGTAGGCGATTGCGGAGCCGATGAAGAAGCCCCTCGCCTCTCCTCCGATGACGATGTCCGGCTTGCGCTCCTCCGCCCAGTCGCCGAGCAGGTCGATCGTCTCCTTGAGCGCGTCTGGATCGGCGAGCAGCGGCATGATGTCTTTGAAGACGACGCCCCTCTCGGGCCAGTCCGGAACGTCTCGGATCTTGCTCTTCAGCCTGTCCACGTCGGTGACGGCCATCACGGCGAAGCGAGCTGTCGCAGCGCTCGCCAAAAGAGTTGCTGGGAGAGCTCCTGGCCCAGCTCGGCGAGCGAGCGCAGGTCCTCGAGTGCTGCCTGACGGCGCTCCGGGTTCCGCGAGTGCAACGCGGGCCCAAGCAGCTGCTCCAGGAGAGCCGCCTGCCGGTCGGCCGCGGTCCGGAACGGGCGCAGGTTTCGCGCCCCGATGCCGTACGCGGCGAGCTGCGCGCAGGCGGCCGCGATCTCCGCGTCACCGACGGCGTACCGCTTCTCGCCCCCACTCCCGCGCGCCTCGAGCAGGCCGTATTCCTCGAGCTCCCTGACGAGTTGTGGAGTCGCGCCGGAGCGCTCCACGAGCTCGCTCGCATCCAGCTCCTCCTCGGGCCCCGCGAGCCCGGCGGCACGCCGTCGGCGCCGCTGCTTGCCCGCGTTCGGCGAGGCCAGCTCCTGCCGGATCACACGCAGCGGAAGAAACTGATCGCGCTGCAAGCGCAGGATCGTGCGCAGTCGCTCGACCGCGTCCTCGTCGAAGAGCCGATAGCCGCCCTGAGTCCGCTTCGGTGCGAGCAGTCCCTGGTCCTCGAGGTAGCGGATCTTCGAGATCGAGACGTCCGGAAACTCGTCCCGCAGGTGACGGCAGACCGCGCCGATATGCAGGAGGCCAGCGCGCGGAGGCGCCTGGGCCGCCGTCGTCACGAGAGGAAGGTCAGCTTGTATTTGCCGATCTGGAGCTCGTCTCCGTCCTCGAGCGGAGCGGACTCGATGCGACGCCGGTTGAGGAAGGTGCCGTTGAGGCTGCCCTTGTCCTCGATGAAGAACTGCCGGTCGCGGCGAAGGACCTGCGCGTGCCGACGGGACACGGTCACGTCGTCGAGGAAGACGTCGCAGTCGGGCGAGCGGCCGACCGTAGTCGACTCCTGCTCGAGCAGGAAATGCTCACCCGCGCGCCCGCCTCCGGAGCGGACGACGAGCGCCGGACCCTCCGCCTTGATCTCGTCGACGATCGCCCCGCCCTCGTCCTCGCCGTTCTCCGGCGTATAGCTCATCGTCGTGTCAGATCCTGACTCGTCTCGCACGAGCAGCGCGCCGCACTTCGCGCAATAGTTGGCGGCTTCCGGGTTCTGAAAGCCACATTCCGGGCAGTAGACGTGCCTCAAGCCGGCTCTTCCTCGACCGGCGGCGACGCCTTACCGGCGAGGATCCTTGCCAGGCCATCGACGTCGACCTGCTCGAGCACGCTCCTGCCCTCCGACTTCTGGAGGCGTGCGACGAGCTCTGCGCGCAGGATGTCGATCTTGCCGTGCAGGAGGCGGCGCCGGTAGGAGATCTCCTGCTCCTCCTCGGTCAAGCCGTCGATGAGCTGCTTGAGCTCGGTATCGGAGAGGGAGGCAAGGTCGGGGAGAGGTTCCACGTAGAGCCTTTCGTTCGGAGGGCTAGCCGTTCGCTAGTAAAGCAGTAGCGCGGCAAAGGTTCAACCTCAGCTTGAGATTCCGGCCTCTTCCCTCAGCACTTCCTCGACGAGGGACCGGAATTCCCCCTCGAGCTCGTTCGAGGCCTGCTCGTCCCGACCCTCAGCGTAGATGTGGACGAGCGGTTCGTCCGGGTCGGGCAGAACTTGGGCCCAACCGCGGCGATCCTTGACCTTGATCCCGTCAAGCAGGTCGAGGTCACGGCCCTTCAGACGCTCGGTAAGGACCCGCATGACGAGGCCCTTCTGCGCCCATGGACAGGGGAGCTGCCGGTGGACGAGCGTCGATTGCGGGAGCTCGGCAACGAGGGTCGACAGCGGCTGCCGAACAGGCGCCAGCAGCTCGAGCAGCTTGCAGAGGCTGGCCATCGCGTCGTACGCCGGCAGGAAATCGGGGAAGACGTAGCCGCCGCCGACCGCCCCTGCGAAGATGACGCCGTCCTCGGCCGCCGCCTTCGTCAGATCACCGAGCGACGCGGGCGTGCGGATGACCTGCAGGCCGCTGCTCTTGGCGAGGTGGTCGACCTGGCTCGTGACCGTGACGGGGAAGGCGAGCTTCCCTCGACGTCCGTTCGACCCGATCAGGCGCAGGAAGAGGAGCAATGCCTGCTCGACAGGAATCTCGTGGCCCTCCTCGTCGATCAGGTAGAGCCGCTCGGCTGCCCGGTCGAAGACGGCGCCGAACTCGGCCCCGACGGCGCTGACGAGCTTCTTCGTCTGCCCGATCAGGCTGCGGAGCGTCGCAGACGAGCCGCCCGGCACCTCGGCCGCGAAGGCGTGGGCGGAGACGGCCTCGACGCCGAGCGGCCCCAGCATGAGCGGCAGGACG
>DASWDJ010000159.1:0-6168 GCA_036395295.1 Gaiellaceae bacterium
GCCTCGCCCTCGATCACGAGCGCCGCCGGCGCGTCGGGCACTCCGTCCAGGAAGCGCTCGACCGCGGCGAGCTCCGCCTCACGACCGACGATTGTGTCCTCCACTGCGCCCTCCCGTCGCGCCCGACTGCCAGATCCTACGACGGTCCCGGTGAATCCTACGCAGCGCCACCGAAATTCATCCGCGCGAGCCCTAGGGGCGCCGCTGCCAGGCAGCGCCGCCCCAGAGCCGAACATCAAGCGACCTTGAAGCTCCCGTGCATGAAGGACGCGTGCGGGTCGCACTTGAAATTGTAGGTGCCCTTCTTGGGCGTGACGACGATCGACTTGGTCCCCGTGAAGCCGACCGCTGTGATGACCGTGTCGACGCCGGGGCCCGAGAGGTGGAAGTCGTGGATCGACGAGCGGTCGCTGATCATGAAGCGGTACTGAACGCCCGCCTTGAGCTTCGTCACCTTGTTGCCGTTCAGCTTGAGCGTGATCGTGAAGCCGGGCCCGACCGTGCCGACGACCGTCTTCGGTGCGGCCGACGCGTTACCGGCGAGCAACAGAGAAATGGCGACAACGCTGACAACCGCGGCGATTCCAAATCTGCGAAACATGGGGTCCTCCTTTGAGTTGCGGATGACCGCCCCGGTCCCGCATTTCGCGCCGGCCGGGGCGGTCGTTGTGTTTGTGTGGCTAGACGCAGTCCGCCGCGATCGTGTCGAGCGGATCCGGCACGATCGTGTCGCCGGCCCCGCCGCAGCTGATCAGGTCGGCACCGGCAGCGCCGTTCAGGAAGTCGATGCCGACGCCGCCGCTGAGCACGTCGTTGCCGGCCCCGCCGAGCAGCGAGTCGTTGCCGGCTCCGCCGTCGAGCGTGAGCAGGATCGCCGATGCCGCGAGGCCTCCTGCACTGAGCAGGTCGTTGCCTGCCAGACCGTTGACCAGCAGCCGATCCATCGCGGCGTCGGCGTGAATGATCGTGACCAACGGCGACACGCCGCCGACGAAGGCGCCTCCGTTTGCCCCCTGGATCTCCACGACGTCATCGCCGCCCGTGCCGTTGACCGTGACCGTGTCGGCCACCAAGTCACCGGCATTGCCGCCGATCGCTGCAGCGAGATCGATGTCGATCCCGACAACATCGGTCGCGGACAGGTCGTTCACGGTCGTCGCGTCCGGCCCCCCCAGCGGGCGCAGAACGACGCGCTCGGTGTCGTCGACGTCCATCACGATGTTGCCCTGCTGACGGAAGAAGCGCAGTCGCCCGCCGTTGGCCGAGGCGTCGAACGTCTCGCCCCCGGCCATGCCGTTGAACACCAGCGTGTCGAAGCCGTCCGCGCCCTCGACCACGTCGCTGCCGTCGCCGTTATCCCAGATGAAGGTGTCGTCACCCTCGTCGAGGAGGCCAACGTCGCTGCCCTGATTCCCGTCGATGTCGTCGTCACCCGAGCCGCCGGACAGCCGGTCGTTGCCGGTTCCCCCGAGCAGCGTGTCGTTTTCCAGCCCGCCGTTCAGCGCGAGCGCGATGGCCGAAGCGGCGAGGAGCGGAGCGGAAAGGACGTCATTGCCCCCGAGGCCGTTCACGACCAGCGTGTCCCTGTCGGGCTCGGCATTGCCGACGCGCGTCGACGCAGCCAAACCGCCGACGGACGCACCGCCGTTGGCGCCGCTGATCGCGACGCTATCAGCGCCGTTCGTCCCGTTGACGGTGACCGTATCGGCCGCGCCGTCACCGCCATTGCCCCCGATCACCGCGGCGAGATCGATCGAGACCTCGACCACATCCGTCGCGGAAAGATCGTTCACGGTCGTCGAGTCCGCACCGCCCAGCACCCGAAGATCAACGTGCTCGGTGCCGTCGACGTCCATCACGATGTTGCCGGGGTTACGGAAGAAGCGCAGCCGCTGGCCATTGGCGGACGCGTCGAAGATCTCGTTCCCGCCCGCACCGTTGAAGACCATCGTGTCGAAGCCCTCCTGGCCTTCGACCACATCGCTTCCGTCACCGGGATCCCAGATGAAGCTGTCGTCACCTGCGCCGAGGGAAGCAACGTCGCTGCCCTGGTTGCCGTCGACGGTGTCGTCGCCCGAGCCGCCGTCGAAGCTCTCGTTCCCTCGTCCGCCGAGCAGCTCGTCGTTGCCGCCCTCACCGTCGATGGTCGTCGTCTCCGTGTCGGTGAAGACGCCGTTGGCCTCGTCGATGCTGACGCGGTCGTTGCCGTCTCCGGCTTCGACGAGAATCTCGTCGAAGCGATCGCGACGAAGGTTGTGGCCGGCGAGACCGTCTTGGGTCACGACCTCGACCACCGTCGGATCTCCGGCGCGAAGGCGGAGCGCGATCTGGTCGTCCGCCGGCGTGCCCTCGACGACCAGCGTCCGATGCTTGACATGGGCCTTGATCTCGTGGTTGCCGTGGGCCTTGTGCCTGGATCCCGCCGCGAGCGCGTGGTCCGCTGCGACGCCCAGGCCGACTGCGAGCATCACCGCGGCCGCGAGCGCGACGACCCTGCCCGTTACTTCGTTCCGTTGCATCTCGTACCTCCCTGTCGGGCCGTGCGAATGACGGCCGTTAACGGGAGGCTTCTGGTCAGGCGCTACGGCGCCGTTACCGGCTCGTTACGGCCGGGCTGTGCAACGGACTCCGCGCGACCGCGGGCGAACTGCGCCTCGAAGGCCTCGTCGCCGAGCCGGTCACGCAACCGCGCGGACACGCGGATCAGATCCATGCGCTCGGCGGCCGGGAGCCCAGCGTGCACCGCAGCGCGCGTCGCCTCGGCAAGCCCGAGCAGCCTGGCCGCTTCGCCAGCGCGTTCTCCGAGCGAGAGTGCGCCGGCGACACCCTCCAGCGTGCGCGCGAGCAAGCGAGGCTCGCCGACGCGTCGCGCCCAGTCGAGGCTCTCCTGTTGAAGGCGCACCGCGTCCGCCTCGTCGCCGCGCTGCTCGGCGAGATGCCCGAGCTCGCGCAAGGTGACGACCATCGCCACCCGGACGATGCGATTGTCGAGGCCTTCCGCGACCGCGTCGCGGACGAGCGATAGCGCGCGGTCGAAGAACCGGGCGGCGTCTTCCGAATCGCCTCGCGCGAGCGCGATGTGTGCAGCACCCATGGCGCTGTGCCAGCGAAGGAATGCCGACTCTCGCTCTGCGAGCCGTTCGCAATCGTCGAACAGACGGGCCGCACCCTCCATGTCGCCGGCGCGGAGACGGGACAGGCCGTAGTGATAGAGGAGGGGCACTGCTTCCTCGTGGAGGCCGCGGACACCCGCCGCGAGCGCACGTTCGTACACCCGCCCGGCTTCGCCGTACTCGCCGACCGATGCGAGCGAGTGTCCCAGGATCTCGCTCGCGTTCACTATGCCCCAGAGGTCACCGCTCGCCGCGAACGCTTCGAGTGCCTGCTCGGAACGGCTCCGCGCCTCCGCGACATCTCCCGACGCGAAGGCAGCGACGCCCCGGTAGTGGTGCAGCATCCCTTCGTACCAGCGCTCGCCGTGCCGGACGGCGTACTCCTCGACCGGCGCGAGCTCGTCGGCCCGCACACTGGGGTCGCCCGCGGCGAGCCGGGCCTGGAAGTTCACGGTGCGGAGCCGGGCGATCTCAGCCTCGTCCTCTGCATGCTCAGCGATGCGGAGCCCAGCGTTGGACGCGGCGATCGCATCGCCCGGGCGACCCTCGCGGATCAGCAACACAGCGAGCGCACGCATACAGCGCAGCCGACGCTCGAGCGCACCTCCCGGAAGCGCGAGCGCCGCTTCGACACGCGCGCGATCGTCTGTGCAGCCCGCGAAGAGGAATCCCAGGGTTCCCAGGGCGGAGGCGAGCGCCTGCGCGAGATCCGCATCACGAAGCTCGAACGCGAGATCGGCGGCGGCTTCGAAGTCGGCACGCCTGGGCACGAACGAGCGAGTCCCGGCCTCGAGACCTTCCGTCCAGACACGCGCGTGGCCCGCCTCCGCAATCCGCGTGGCCCACACGGCGTGCCGCCTCGCAACGGCGAGCCGCTCGTCGTGAGCCTCGGCTTCTGCGCGACCGAACTCGCGCAGCGTCTCGAGGAGACGGAACCGATCTGAGCCCCCGCCTGAAGTAACCACCATCGAGCGGTCGACGAGCGACGCGAGCAGATCTGCAACGCGCGCACGGTTCAGTCCGTCTCCCGAGCAGACCTCCTCGGCGGCCTCGAGCCCGAAGGAAGAGGGAAAGACGGAGAGCCGGCGGAAGAGCGTCTGCTCCTGCTCGCTGAGCAACTGATAGCTCCACTCGACGACACCTGCGAGCGTGCGTTGACGCTCGGCAATCATCTCGGGACCCCGGCCCAGCAGCGCGAAGCGATCGGCCAGTCGCTCCGCGATCTCCCGCGGCGAGAGCGTCCGGAGGCGGGCCGCCGCGAGCTCGAGCGCGAGCGGGAGACCGTCGAGGCGCTCGCACACCTCTGCGATCGCCCGGAGTGTCTCCTCGTCCAGCTCGAGGTCGCCACGAACGTTTTGCGCGCGCTCGACGAAAAGGCGAACTGCATCGGACTGTGCGAGCTCATGCAACTTGGCGTTTCGGTCTGGAAGGCTCAGCGGCGGGACTTCCAAGACGGACTCTCCCGGAACGCCGAGAGGCTCGCGGCTGGTGGCGAGTAGCCGAAGCCCGAGACACGAAGACAGGAGCGAGACTGCAAGCTCGCCGACGGCAGCGGTGAGGTGCTCGCAGTTGTCGAGAACGAGCAAGAGCTCCCGTCTGTTTAGGTGGCTCTGCAGAAAACTGCGTGTCGAAGCCGACTGCCCCTCGAACTCGGAGCTCCGCAGGCCCAGAGCTTCGGCGACGGCCTCGGCGACTCGCGCCGGGTCGCGGATCGACGCCAGCTCGACGAGCCACGTTCCGTCTGCGTGCTCGTGAACTTCGACTCGGGCAGCCTCGACCGCGAGGCTCGTCTTGCCAACGCCGCCCGGGCCGGTGAGCGTCACCAGCCGATGTTCGACGAAGCAGTCGCGCACGCGCCGGAGGTCGTCGTCGCGGCCGATGAAACTCGTGAGCCTGGCGCCGATATTCGTCCGAGCGGGCTCTGCCGCCGCCAGCTCGGGTGCGCGTTGGAGCATCTGCCGCTCGAGCCGGCGGGACTCCTCCTCAGGCTCGAGGCCCAACTCCCGCAGCCGTCCGAAGAGACTGCGGTAAGCGGCGAGCGCGTCCGCGTGACGGCCGCTTCGGTACAGCGCCAGCATCAGGGACCGCGCGAGCGGCTCCCGCAGAGGGTGCTGCTCGACAAGGCGCTCCAAGTCGAAAAGGGCTTCGCCGTGGCGTCCGAGCTCGAGCAGCGCCGACATGCGCAGCTCGTGAGCCTGCAGCTCGAGCTCCTTGAGCCGCCGAGTCTCCGACTGCGCGAAGTCGAGGTCGATGAACTCGCCGTAGGGCTCCCCTCGCCACAGTGCGAGGGCCTGGTCGGCGAGCGTCAGCGACTGGGAGGGCTCGAGGCCTCGCGCCTCGACTACGAGCCGCGCGAATCGCTCGGCATCGACGTGGTCGTCCTCGATAGCGAGCCGATAGCCCACGCTGTCTCGCTCGATCACGGATGCCGACGCGGCCTTCCGCGCCGGCTCGAGGAGCCGGCGAAGCCGCGAGATCCGCGCGTGGAGCGAGCGTTCCGCAGACGCAGGGGGACGCTCACCCCAGACTGCATCGATGATCTCACCAGCCGAGACCGAACGCCCAAGGCGCGCGAGCAGATAGGCGAGAACGGCTCGCTCCTTGGCACCCGGAAGGTCGAGCGGACCTTCGGCCCGTACGACCTCGAGAGAGCCGAGGACGCGGAACTCCACAGGTGAATGCTACGCCGCTCCGCTGAAATCTCCATGCTCGCCGCAGCCGCGACGGCAGTTTGCCGACGCGCAGCGGCCGAGCGATCGGTCGTTAGCCGATCGCCTGGCCGAGGTTCTGGGCGGCTTCAGGCCCAGAGCTTGAAGGTGCCGGTGACGATGTGGCCGCCGGGAAACGATCACGAACCGATCGGGCCCCCTGAGAAATGACTCAATCCCTACGTCGTGCCGAGTGTCAAGTTTTTCGCCGTCTGCAGGGGCCTCGTACAGGTCGGACTGCAGGGCGTAACGGACGTTCACGCGCGAGTTGATCTGAGTCGCGAAGCGAGCGAATGCGATCGTCGTGCCGTCCGGCGACCAGTCAGGGGAGGCCGACACCTGTTCGT
>DASWDJ010000160.1:0-3583 GCA_036395295.1 Gaiellaceae bacterium
CCTCGCGGACGCGGTACTGCTTGCCACCCAGTGAGATGATTGCGTAGCTCATGGCGTAGAAAACGCGGGCCAGCACCCGCGACCCGGCCAGTGTAGCCGAAAGATGCTCAAAAGCAGGGACGAATCCAGGCCGAGCGCCGGGCGCGCGCTACTCGCCTTTTCAGCCGCCGTCTTCGTGTTCCATCAGTTGCCGACTCTGGCCGGCGACACCGCCGGAGACTGGATCGACCTGGTGACGCCGTTCGCGGTGGTCGCCGCAGCGGCGTTCCTGCTCGGGCGAGACGCGCCCGCACTTGCCCTGGTCGTCGCGGTGGTCGGAGCGTTGCTCTACGTGGACGGGCACGGGATTCACCTCGCCGCGAACTCGATCGGGCACGAGCAGCTGACCGGAGATGCGAAGGACGTCACGCACTTCTGGGACGAGGAATGGGGCCACGCCGAATGGCACCTCGGCTGGTTCGTGCTCGTCCTCGCCGCCTGCCTCGGCGAGCGTGGCCGTCCCGTTCGGCTCCAGCCGTGGCAGGCCGTCGTAAGCGCGCTGCTTCTTGGCTGGGCGCTCTTTGTGAGCACGGTCGAGGGCAGCACCTGGTGGCTCGAGCTCGGCGCGACGGCCGTCTTCGTCCCCTGGGCGGCCGCGGCTCAGCGTCCGGTGCTTGTCGCGTGCGCGGCGGGGTTCGGGTTCGCCGCGCTCTTGATCGGGGTCTGGGCCCTGTGGCACGGGGGCGTGCCCCAGTTCAGCGAAGTCGGCTTCATCTGATGCGAAGAAAGCTCCGGGTCGCCCTCGCGGCCCTCGTCGTCCTGCTGGGCGCGCTGGCGATCGCCGGAATCATCGGGGGCTCGTGGACGGCGGCTCAATTGCGCGCCGTCGCGGTCCTCTCCACGACAGAGAAGACCCCTGTTCTCGCCTGGACGGTGCGGGCGCTGACGCACGAGCCTCGCGTCGAGGAGACCTTTGTTGGCGGCGCGCCCTCGACCGTCGTCCGCCCGGGCAAGGGCGACGGCCCGTGGCCTTCGGTCGTGTTCGTGAACGGCGCGACCCGCGCCGGACGCCATCACGAGAAGGTGCAGCGGCTCGCTCGCGGCCTCGCCCGAGCCGGCTTCCTCGTCGTCGTCCCCGACCTGCCGGGCTTGCGCCTCGGAGAGATCACGCCCGAGACGGCTGACGCGACGGTTCGCGCCGCCCGCGCCACCGCCGACCGGATGGACGTTCGCCACGGGCAGATCGCGCTCTACGGCGTTTCGGTCGGCGCCACGCTGGCCCTGCTCGCGGCTGAGAGCCCGGCCCTAGGAGGGCGCGTCACAGTCATCGGCGGCGAGGCACCGTGGGTCGACCTCGAGCGGGTCATCCGGCTGGCGACGACCGGCTTCTACAAGCGCGAGCGCTACGAGACCGACCCCTACATGCAGCTCGCGATCGCGCGCTCGCTCGCGGCGGGTCTGGCTCCGGGCGGCGGGCGGTCACGGCTTCTCGGCGCGTTGGAGTCGGTCGACGACGACGATCCCACGCCGCTCGCGGACTTGAAGGCCGCTCGTTACCGCGGCGACCTCGCGGCGCTCGTCCGGCTGCTCCTGAACCGCGAACCGAGGCGCTTCGCGACCCTGTACGCGCGCCTTTCGGCCCACGAGCGGGCTGCCGTCGTCGCCCTCTCGCCGCTGGTCAAGGCGAACCATTTGCAGATGCCGGTCGAGCTCGCCACAGCGCCGCACGACAAGTATTTCCCCCCGGCTGAGTCGCGCGCACTCGCGCGTGCTGCGCCCGACGTCGACGTGACCGTGACGTCGACCCTCGACCACGCAGTCCCGAGGTTTTCCTTCGGAGACTTCGCCGACCTCGCCCGCTTCGACGGCTTTATCGTCCGCTTCCTGCGGCTGGCCTACGTGAGGTCGGCGAGCCAGGGGTGACCGGGATGGACGAGCTCGAGCTCTTCGGCGAGCCAGCGCCTACGCTCCGGCTCGAGCCTCGGCGCGACGGCCTCGAAGTCGGCCTGATCCCGGTCCCGGTCGGAATGCTTCGCCTTGAACAGGAGGACGATCTCGGGTCGGCCGTACGGGATCCCGCGGCGGTCCACTCGATCACCTGGTCGTACGGCAGCCGGATGCTCTCGTCGCGACGGCAGAGCCACGTGTCGCCGTCCGAGGGCTCGCGGAAGACGTCGAAGCGCCAGAGGTCCGCGGCCGGATCGCGCACCCACGTCTGGTGGGTTTCCTCCAGCTGGTCGCGTGCCTCCGCGAGTGGCGCGGCTCGGCGCGGGCCGGTGATGACGAAGATCTCGAAGCCGGCGAGCGCGTCGGCGACTTCGTCGAAGCGGCTGTTCGGGACGGCAAGCTCGAGATCCTCGTGCTCCCGCCATTCACCGCCCAGGAACAGGTCGATCGCCCAGCCGGCGGCGACGTACCAGGGTGCCCCGACTCCGGCGAGCAGGCGCCGCGCATCCTCAGGTCGCCAGGCGTCCCACTCGAACTGCAGTGGGTCGAGCTCAGCCGCCGGAGGACTCGGGTTTCGCTTCGCTCGCGGCCGCGGCCGGCTTCTTGCGGCGGTTGCGGCCTCCGCGGCTGCCTCGCCGAGTGCGCTTCTTCTTCGGCGGCTGATCGCCGTCTGCTTTCGCCTCGGCGTCCTGGCCGAGATCCGGCGAGGGAACGTGGATCGTGGCCACGGCCGGGGCCGCCTCCGGTTCGGGCTTCGGCTCGGGCTTGGGCTGGCCGTTCTCGGCCGCAGCCGTTGCTGCCGGCTTCTTGCGCCGGTTGCGACCGCCGCGTGAGCCGCGCCTCGTCTTCTTCTTCGGCTTCTCGGCCTCGTCGGCGGGGGGCTCGTCCGTCGGTGGCTCCTCCACTTCGGCCGCGGCTACGGCCTCGATCTCAGCCTCCGGAACCTGCTCCTCGACCTTCACGGCCTCGTCGATCTTCTTCTTGCGCGGTGCGCGCGTCGGCTTCTCGGCCTCGGCCTCGGCGGTGATCGGCCCGTCGGCGCTACCGCCGACCGGCTGGACGAGAGTCGCGTAGGCAGTGCCGTCGACAACCCGCTCGACGCGCACCTTCACCTTCTTGCCGATCAGCTTGGCGGCGTCTGCAACGCAGACTCCGAGGCCGTCGAGCTTGCCCATGCCCGCGTTGACGTCGTGGAGCCCGACCTCGACGAGCTCGAGCCTGAGCTCGGCGCCCTCTTCGACGGGAGCCTTCGGCGTCATCTCCGCCACCTTGCCCTCGGCCTTGACCTCGAAGTGGTCGAGCGACACGCTCGCCTTGCCCTCGAGGAAGAACCGCTTCTTGGCCAGGCGCTCGATCTCAGCGAGGCGCGAGGCCCCGGGGCCGATCAGATGCGCCGCGACATGCTCCTCGAGCTCGACCCGGAAAGCCTCGACACCGCGTTTGGCGTCGGCCGCAAGCGAGCGGAGCCTCCGCTCCGCGTCGATCGCGGTCGAATGAGTCGAGAGGACGATCCCGTCACCGGCACAGGTCGGGCACTTCTGCGTGAGGATCTCGCGCGGGCCCTCGGTCACGTTCTGGCGGGTCATCTCGACGAGCCCCAGGGGCGAGATCTCGACCACGTACGTCTTCGTCCGATCGCGCTCGAGCTCGGTCTTCA
>DASWDJ010000161.1:0-12813 GCA_036395295.1 Gaiellaceae bacterium
AGCGCGATGAGCTATCACCTGCGTGCGCTCGAGCGCTGGGGAATCGTGGAGCGAGCCGATGCCCGCACTGACGGACGAGAGCGGCCCTGGCGAGGGCCCGGCCGTTCACTGTCGCTGGTCTCCGATCTTTCGACCCCGGCGATCCGGGCGCAGGACCTGATCGTCGACACCTCGTTGCAGCAGCTTCGCGACGAGTTCCACCGCTGGTCGTCGGCCGAGGCGAATGAAACTGCCCAGTGGCGTGAGGGGACGGGGCTGAGCAGATCGTTGCTCTGGCTCACGGCCGCAGAGACTGCAGCGTTGTCGGCTGAGCTGAACGCTGTCGTTGACAAGTACGACATCGAGGGTAGAGACACCGCCGAACATCCCGAAAGCTCGCGCCGGCTGCTCTGCCTGCTCGCGATCGTCCCGATCGTGCCGAGCTCGGACCAGCCTCGATCGGAGGAGAGCAGGTCGTAACTAGGCTTCAGCGTCATGGCCGCGGAGCGCTGGACGACCTTTGATTGCTACGGGACTCTGATCGACTGGAATCTCGGTATTCGCCGGGAGCTCGAACGGCTCTTCGGGGTCGAGGCGGCGCCACATCTGCTCGAGCGCTACCACGAGCTCGAGCCCGAGCTCGAGACGGAGCCGTTCCACACGTATCGGGAGGTGCTGTCGCTCGCCCTGGAGCAGCTGGCGCAGGAGGAGAGCATCCAGCTACCGGAGGGAGAGTCCGGGGCGCTCGCGCGCTCGCTACCGGACTGGCCGCCGTTTCCAGAAGTCCCAGCGGCGCTCGCCGAGCTCCGTGCCCGCGGCTGGCAGCTCGCGATTCTCTCGAACAGCGATCACGATCTGATCGCCGCCTCGGAAAGGCAGCTCGGCGTCCCGTTCGATCTCGCGATCGTGGCCGAGGACGTGAAGTCCTACAAGCCCGCGCACGGGCACTGGGAGCGCTTCTTCGAGGCGACGGCGGCCGACCGCGAGCACCACATCCACGTGGCCGCAAGCCTCGTCCACGACATCGCGCCTGCGCGCGAGCTGGGGCTGCGCTCCGTCTGGATCAACCGGCTCGGCGAGCAAGCGAATCCAGAGCCCGACCGAGAGCTGCCCGACCTCTCGGGGCTTCCCGACGCGCTCGATGGATTGGTGCCGGCATGAGCACAGACGCCCGCGTAAGGCCGCCGCAGGCGGGTGAGCTCGAGACCGTCGCCGACCTTCTCAACGAGCACTCGCGCCGCGTTCACGGGACGGACAACACGACCGTGGCGCAGCTTCAGCAGTACTGGGAGTCGCCCGACGTCGACTTTCCCGAGGATGTGTTGGTCGCCGAGAAGGACGGCACGTTGGTCGGCTATGCGGACATCGGCATCTGGGGGGACCACGCGTGGCTCGACCTACGCGGGTTGGAGCCCGAACCTCTCCACCCCCTGCTGGCGGCAATCGAAGCTCGAGCGGCCAAGAAGAAGCCCGGTGCGAACCTGATCGGCTATCTGGAGGAGAACGACCAGATCGCCCACGAGGCCTTCGATCACGCCGGCTATCGCGTGATCCGCCACTCCTTCCGGACGGAGATCGAGCTCGGCGACGTGGTTCCCGAGCCCGTGTGGCCGGAAGGGATCGCGGTGCACACTCTGCGCGAAGGAGAAGAAAAACGGGTGTACGACGCGCACATGGAGTCCTTCGCGGATGCGTGGTTGTTCACACCCGAGCCCTTTGAGCAGTGGTCTCACTGGTTCGTCAACGATCCGGCGTTCGATCCCACGCTCTGGTATCTCGCCGAGGACAGGGCCGACCTGGCGGGAATCCTGATCGGAAACGTGTCTCAGACCGAGCCCGACCTGGGCTGGGTGCGAATCCTCGGTGTCGTTCCCGCATACAGGCGACGCGGGATCGCCCAGGCCCTACTCCAAGAGGCCTTCGCGGAGTTCCGGCGCCGCGGTCTCCAGCGCGGCGGCCTCGGCGTCGACGCGCAGAGCCAGACCGGTGCGGTGGAGCTCTACGAACGGGCCGGCATGCACGTTGCCCGCCCGGGTCTGCAACTGGAGAAGGTGATCAACCCGTGATCGGCAATAATCGAAGCGCCTTGGCTAGCCCACGCATCGACGTCTCGATCGAGCACAAGAACCTGCCGGAGGAGTCCCGGGACGAAAAGCAGCACCCCAACACCTGCCCAGCCTGCGGCTCGCACTATCGGGAGGACGAGCTGGAGCGAAACCTCCGCGTCTGCCAGCACTGCGGCCACCACTTCCCCGTCAAGGCACGCGCCCGGATTGCCCAGCTCGCCGACGACGGGGCCTTCGAGGAAGAAGCGGCGGAGCTCCGCTCCGAGGATCCCCTCGGCTTCTTCGACCTCCGGCCCTACACGGAGCGGCTGGCCGAGGCCGAGGTCTCGACGGGCTTGGGCGATGCGATGGTGATCGGGCGCGCCGCGATCGAGGAGCAGCAGTGCCAGCTCGCGGTTATGGATTTCTCGTTCATGGGCGGATCGATGGGGAGCGTCGTCGGCGAGAAGCTCTCTCGCGCCTGCGAGGCTGCGGTGGATCGCGAGGTGCCGCTGGTGGCCGTGACGGCGTCGGGCGGCGCTCGCATGCAGGAGGGGATCCTCTCGTTGATGCAGCTGCCGAAGACTGTGTGCGCAGTCGAGGATCTCCGTGACGCACGCTGCGGCTTCATCAGCGTGATGACCCACCCGACGACGGCGGGAGTCCTGGCCAGCTTCGCCAGCCTTGGTGACGTGATCGTGGCCGAGCCCGGCGCCCTGCTCGCCTTCACCGGCCCGAGAGTCGTTCAGCAGACCACGCGCGAGAAACTCCCCGACGATTTCGGGCTCGCCGAGTCGAACCTTCGTTACGGGCACCTCGATGCAATCGTGCCGAGGGGCGAGCTCCGCTCCTTCCTCGGCCGCGCGCTGAGGCTCTTCACCAATGCCAGGTGAAGCCGAACGCCATTTGCGCGAGCGCCTGAACCGGCTCAGAGGGCTGCCGCTCCTCAGGGGTACGCGGCTCTCGGGCGAGCTCGAGCGCCTTCAGCGGCAGCTCGACCGCATCGAGGCCGAGCCGACCGACGAGGAGATCTGGCGCTCCGTCGAGCTGGCCCGCCATTCGCAAAGGCCCTACACCCTCGACTACGTCGAGCGCCTGTTCGAGGACTTCATCGAGCTGCACGGAGATCGTGCCCGGGCAGAGGATCCCGCACTGGTCACCGGTCTCGGCCGTTTCCAGGGGAAGACGGTGGCGCTCATCGGCCAGCAGAAGGGGCGCGACATCAACGAGCGTACGCGGCGCAACTTCGGCATGCCGCATCCCGAGGGCTACCGCAAGGGAATGCGCGTGATGGAGATAGCGCAACGCCACCAGTTTCCGCTCGTCACGTTTCTCGACTCGCCCGGCGCGTACCCGGGTGTCGCCGCCGAGCAGCATGGACAGGGCGGGGCGATCGCCCGCTCGCAGGCTCTGATGGCGCGCCTCACCGTGCCGATCGTCGCCTGTGTGATCGGAGAGGGAAACTCCGGGGGCGCGATCGCCATCGGTCTGGTCGACCGCGTGCTGATGCAGGAGAACGCGATCTACTCCGTGATCACGCCGGAGGGCTGCGCGGCAATCCTCTGGCGTGACGCCGGCGAGGCGCGCAAGGCGGCCGCGGCCTTCAAGCCCGATGCCGTCCACTGTCAGGAGCTCGGTGTGATCGACGAGATCGTCAAGGAGCCTCAGGGCGGCGCCCATCTCAATCCGGACGAGGCCGCGCGCCTACTCCGCGAGTCGCTCGCCCGCACGCTCGACGAGCTCGGTGTCATCCCCGGCGAGGAGCTTCGTGAACAGCGGCGCGACCGCTATCGCAGGGTGGGCATCTACACGGCCCGAGCGGTCGAAACCGCTAATCAAAGCGCTTCCTGAACTCTTTCCACAGCCGGACGCTGAGCCGTTCATCCCCAGATTCCACAGCGTTTTCCCCCGGTCCCCAACAATGCGCCGAGGCCGGCTGACGCCGGCCTCGAGCGCTGACCCCCTGGTGTAGGGATGAGTTCTTCAGGACGTACGTGTCCTGTTTCTCGGCCTTATATGACCGGGTAGCCAATCTTCAAACATCGCGTGTCCAGTATGAATTCCGTCGTGTCGACCGGTCAGCTCAGACGGGCCATGCGCGGGGTGCCTTAGGTGGCGAAGCTTGCGGAGTACCGCAAGAAGCGGGACCCGAAGAAGACCCCTGAGCCTTTCGGGGGCAAGAAGCGCGGCCAGGAGCCGATCTTCGTCGTCCAGCGGCACGATGCTCGGCGCCTTCATTACGACTTTCGGCTCGAGCGAGACGGCGCCCTCGCCAGCTGGGCGGTGCCGAAAGGCGTACCGCTCGAGCCCGGGCAGCAGCACCTCGCCGTCCACGTCGAGGATCACCCGCTCGAGTACGCGAGCTTCGAGGGCGAGATCCCGAAGGGCGAGTACGGGGCGGGAACGGTCGAGATCTGGGATCGCGGCACCTACGAGCTCGTCGAGGAGAAGCGCGACGGCGGGCTCACCGTCCGGCTCCACGGGAAACGACTGGACGGCACCTACGCGCTCGTGCCGGCGAAGCTCTCCGGCGATCCGAAGAACTGGCTGATCATCCGGAAAAAGGACGACTCCGCCGCTGCTCGCGCTCCGCGCAGGTATCAGCCGATGCTCGCGACGCTCGCGGAGGAGGTCCCGAAAGGCGACGGCTGGACCTTCGAGATCAAGTGGGACGGCTACCGGATTATCGCGACGGTCGCCGGTGGCGAGCCCGAGCTCCGGACCCGGAAGGAGCAGGACTACACGCAGCGTTTCGAGAACGTGGCGAAGGAGCTCGCCAAGGCGCTCAAGACCCCCGACTGCGTCGTCGACGGCGAGGTCTGTGCCCTCGACGAGGAGGGGCGCCCGAGCTTCTCGGCGATGCAGCAGGGCAAGCGCGGCACACCGATCGTCTACTACGTCTTCGATCTGCTCGAGGTCGAGGGCGAGCCGATCGTCGATCTCCCGCTGGAGGAGCGGCGCAAACGGCTCGAGAAGCTTCTGGACAAGCGCAACAAGACCGTTCGCCTCTCTGAGGGCTTCGACGACGGCAACGCGCTGCTTTCCGCGGCTGAGCAGCAAGGGCTCGAGGGGATCATGGCCAAGCGCCTCGGCTCGCGGTACCTGCCGGGAAAGAGAACCCGCGACTGGCTCAAGATCAAGGGCCACGGCCGCCAGGAGTTCGTGATCGCCGGCTACACGAAGGGGCAAGGTCGCCGCGCGACCACGCTCGGCTCGCTCGTGCTCGGCACGTATGACGAGGGCGGCGAGCTCGTCTACGTCGGGAACGTCGGCACCGGATTCAACGACAAGGAGATCGAGCGCCTGCTCCGCAAGCTGAAGCCGCTCGAGCGCGACACGCCGCCGTTCAAGAGCGTGCCGAAGATGCCGAGAGTGCGCAAGGGCGACATCGTCTGGGTCGAGCCGAAGCTCGTCGCCGAGGTCGAGTTCGCGGAGTGGACGCACGACGGCCGTCTGCGCGCCCCCGCGTACAAGGGCCTTCGTGAGGACAAGGACGCGACCGAGGTTCGCCGCGAGGAGCCGCCGATGGCCACGGAGATCCGGAAGGGCAAGCGCGTGCTCAAGCTCTCCAACGTCGACAAGCTCTTCTGGCCCGAGGAGGGCATCACGAAGGGCGACCTCCTCTCGTATTACCAGCGGGTCGCGCCCGTCCTCGCCCCCCACCTCAAGGATCGCCCGTTCACGATGAAGCGGTATCCCGACGGCTGGCAGGGCAAGTTCTTCTTCCAGAAGGACGCGCCGAAGGGCATCCCGGACTGGATCCCGACGGCGCCGATCGTCGTCTCGACCCGCGACCAGCCGCGGCAGAAGAGGCGGATCGAAGCGCCGCTCGTGAACGACGACCTCGCTCTGCTCTGGATGGTGAACATGGGCTGTATCGACCTCAACACGTGGTACTCGCGGATCGACAAGCCGGAGCGCCCGGACTGGGTGCTCTTCGATCTCGATCCTTCCCCGGACGTCGGCTTTCCCGAGACGATTCAGGTCGCGCTGCTCGTGAGGCAGGCACTCGACATGCTCGACCTCGAGAGTTTCGTGAAGACGAGCGGCTCGGAGGGGATTCACATTCTCGTGCCGATCGCACGGCGCCACACGTACGCGGATACCCGTGAGTTCTCGGCGATCATCGCCGGCGCGCTTGCGCGCACGCACCGTGGGCTCGTGACCACGGAGTGGTCGAAAGCGAAGCGCCGCGGCGTGCTGATCGACTCGAACCAGAACGGCGAGGGCAAGACGATCGCCTCCGTCTATTCGGTGCGCCCCAAGGCCGGCGCGCCCGTCTCGACGCCGCTGCGCTGGGACGAGGTGAACGACGGGCTGGACCCGGCCGCGTTCACGATGGAGGCCGTTCTCGAACGGGTCGAGCAGCACGGCGACCTCTTCAAGGGCGTGCTCGAGAACAAGCAGTCGCTCTCGGCGGCGCTCAAGACACTGCGCTGAATCCGACCGCTAGGTCGGCGGGAAGGCAGTTAGACCGCGGCCGCGGCGGGGGCGCGCTCGATCGAGAACACGCGCTCGAGCGCCGCGACGCACTTCGCGTCGAAGGAGGTACCGCTTTCCTCCCGCAGGAGTGCAACGGCGCGCTCGTGCGGCCAGCGTTTCTGTAGACGCGGCGTGAGATGAGCGCGTCGTACACGTCGCAGACCCCGAGGATGCGCGCGTCGAAGGAGATCAGCGAGCCGTTGGCGCCGTGCGGGTAGCCGGAGCCGTCGAGCCGCTCGTGATGATCCCGGACGAGTTGCCGGACGCTCTCGTCGAAGCCGAGGTCGACGAGCATCTTCTCTCCCCACTCCCGCCGCGTGTGCTCCTCGGTGTATTCGTCCTTCTTTGCCAGGGACAGAGTGAGCGCGCGGACCTGTGCGCCGAGGAACGCCTCCTCGGTGGTGACGAGGTCGGCACCGCTGACGTCACCGACGAGTGGTCGCGACTGGGCGGTGCGCTGGAGGTCGAGCGCCACGGGGATGAAGACGACGACGATGCCGAGCAGCTCCAGCCAGTGCCCGATCCACCAGCCGAGCTCCATCCCGTTGAGCAACATCGCCGGTGGCAGTGCCGTGGCGAGCCAGACGAGTCCGACTGCGACCCCGAGATCGGACCGGCGGCGCGTGAGCAGGAAGGTGCGTACCGCGCGGAGCGTCAACAATCCGCAGAGAGCCAGCCCGATCACGAGCACCGTCAGCGCGGAGGTGCTTCCGGGCGTCGGAACGGCGGGGACGGCGCTCGGGACGAGCATTCCGACCACCCCGAGGGTCACCACGGAGGGGACCAGAACCGCTTGGAGCAGAAGGAGCGGCTTGACGCCTCGCGGCCGCCGCAGCGCGGGCAGCGCCGATAGAGCAAGCACGGCGGCGCCGACCGGCAGTGTCGCGCCGCCCGTGAAGGCGACGACGCCGCTCATCTCGACCAGAATGCCCGGTGTCGCGATTCCATGCAGGGCGAGCAGCGCTGCCATGACCGTGAATGCGGTTCCGACCAGGATCGTCCGAGCGTCACGCCGCTTAGCGCCCGCGATCGTCAAGGCGAATGCCGCCACCGACGCGGCGAAGGCAGTCAGGCCGACATCCTTGAAGTGAACCTGAGGCGTGAACATCACGGCCGGTGTGCCAGCAAGGTGAGCGCGCCGAGTGGGAGCAGAGCGACCAGGGCTCCGAGAGCCAGGCCGAGAGGCTCGCTTCTGCTGCGCCGCATGCTTGAAAGGGAATCGGGCGCGCGGCTTGGCGTTCCCCTCCTCGAACGAAGGATGTCTAGACCGCTGGAGCTCGGACGAAGTCGTAGATGAAGCCGACTTCGTCGAAGCCGAGCTTGCGATAGAGCTCTTGCGGCCAGTCGTCTCGGTGGGCAAGCAGGAAGGTGAGGTCGTTGCCTGCCTCGCGTGAAGCTGCGAGCGCGTGCGAGACAGTCGCCCGCGCAAGCCCTCGGTTCCGGTACGGCTCGAGAGTCATCACGGCTTCGATCTGCCCGGTTTGCCCGTCCGAGTAGAGGTCGCAGTAGCTGACCAGCGCCCCGTCGACTCGCGCCGCGAAGAAGCGCGTCTCGATCGTCTCCATCACGACCCGCTTGTTGTCGACGAGCTGACGCACAACCTCGGAGTCCTGGCCGAAGGGCTCGCTCCGAATGCCGTCGACCCAGATCGGCTCGAGTTCTTCGAACGAGACCTCCTCCACGAGGGAGGTATCGGCGGGGCGGTCGGGCTCGCGGCCGGCGACCATGACGAGGTCGCATTGCGAGGCCCAGCCGAGCCCGCGGAAGCCCGCTTCGAGGCGAGCGCCGACGGCTCCTTCGTGGACCTCGATCCTGCGATGGCGCAGGCCCGCTCCCCCGAGGACGCGGTCGGCCTCGGCGGCGAGCAGCCGGGCTGAAACCTGGTCCAGGTGCTCCTCGGCTAGCAGATAGTTGCGACTCCAGACCCGAGGCAGGCTCTGATCGAGATGGGCGACTCCGAAGGCAAACGGCAACGTTTGTCTCGCGGCGCGATGGTCGAGGGCGCGGAGGAAGGCGAGGCAGCGCGCGAGCTCAGTCATCACCGAGCCTCGTCGGGTGGCCCAGCGTTCCGAGCTCGGCGATGTCGCGGCGGAAGAACAGCGCGACCGTCCAGTCGGTTACGACGCGCAGCTTCCGTGACAGGAGCGGCAGCTGGTAGAGGTGGTACGTCCTCGTCACGAACCAGCCGATGAAGCCGCGCAGGGGGAGGCCGAACACGAGCGCGATGCCCTTGTGGCGGCCGAGAGTTGCGACCTGGCCGAGGGTGCGGTAGCGGTAGGGCCGCGGATCGCTCTGCAGGTTCTTGGCCAGGCGCCTCGCCTGACGGAGTGCATGCTGCGAGGTCGGCGGGTCCGGCAGACCGGGTGTTGCCTCGTTGGGCACCAGGGCACAGTCGCCCAGCGCCCAGAGCCCGTCTCGCTCCTCGACGCGCAGGGTTGAGTCGACCCGCACACGCCCCCGCTCGTCGAGCGGAACCTCGAGGTGGGCGAGCAACGGATTCGCGCGCACGCCTGCGGTCCAGACCAGCGTGTGCGACGCGATCCGCTCTCCGCCCGAGAGCACGATCGTGCTGGGCCCGACCGACTCGAGCGTCGTCGACGTACGAATCTCGATCCTCCGCTTCGCGAGCTGGCGCGCCGCGTAGTCGCCGAGCCTCGAGGGGATCTCGGGCAGGATCTTCGGGGCCGCGTCGACGAGGATCCAGCGTGTCCGATATCGGGGGAGCTCCGGGTAGTAGCGCATGGCGTCCCGAACGAGATCGGAGAGCTCGGCGAGCGCCTCGACACCCGCGTAGCCCGCGCCCACGAAGACGAACGTGAGGTGGGCCTCGGCGCGGCCTCGGTCGGTCTCCGTCACAGCGGCCTCGAGCTGCCGCAGGACGTGGTTTCTCAGATGAATGGCATCGGGGAGGTCCTTGAAGCCGAGCCCGTGCTCTGCCAGTCCGGGGATGGGGAGCACGCGCGAGACCGAGCCCAGCGCGAGCACAGCACGCTCGTACCCGATCTCGAACGTGCCGGCTCCGGTTTCGACCGTCGCAGCCCGTCGCTCCGGGCTGAGGCCGGTCAGGCGACCGAGCAGGAGCTCTGCATGCGGGCACATCACCCTGAGTGGGACGACGACGTGCCGCGGCTCCAGCATGCCCGAGGCGGCCTCCGGCAAGAGCGGTGTGAAGAGCATGAAGTTCTCGAGGCTGACGATCGTCGAGCCCCGCCGGCCGAGCAGGCGCGCGACGTAGGAGCCGGCGAAGCCGCCGCCGAGGACGAGCGTGCCGCCGCGGGCCCGGCGCCGCTCTACCATCGCCCCGTGCAGATCGCGGTCATCGGCAGCGGCTCCGAGCACGAAGCGCGAGCGGAGGCGGTCGGACGCCTACTCGCCGAGCGCGGCTGTGTAGTCGTCACCGGCGGTCTGGATGAGGTGATGGCCGCTGCGGCTCGCGGTGCGAAGGAAGCGGGAGGCACGACGATCGGGATTCTCCCCGGCGAGCGCCGAGCTGATGCGAACCAGTGGATCGACCACGCAGTCGTCACGGGCATCGGCCATGCCCGGAACCTCGCCGTCGTCGCGAGCGGTGATGCCGTGATCGCGGTCGGAGGCAGCTGGGGCACGCTGGCCGAGATCGGCTTTGCCCGGCGGCTGGGGCGTCGGGTCGTCGTGCTCGAGCCCGGCTGGCGGGTGGAGGGCGAGGGCATCGAGCGGGCCGCGACGCCTGCCGACGCGGTCGAGCTCGCGCTCAGCGCCGCAGAAGCGGTCGGGTGAGGCAAGTCGGACCGCCGTCGCCCTTGCGCGAGAGCTCTCGGCCCTGAAAGACGCGGACGTCGACGCCTGCCCTCTCCAACCGGGAGCGGGTCTGAGGATTGCCGTCGAGGGCGAGCGCGATTCGCGGCGCGAGCGCGAGGACGTTGCAGCCCATTGACTCGAACTCCTCCTCCGGCACTTCGACGAGCTCGATGCCACGTTGCGCGAGCAGCTCGACCAGGCGAACGGGCAGCAACGGGAGGTTGACGAGCGCGAGATCGTGGTCGAGCGGGCTGATCAGCGAGAGCAGGTGCAGCACCTCGCTGCGACCGTGATGGTGAGGAAGGTCGAAGGCGATCACCTCGACGCCGGGCAGAGCGGCCGCGAGTTGGCCGATCGCCGCTTGATTCGTCCGGTAGCCGAGGCCGACGAGCAGGGTCTTCTCGTCGAGCCACATCGTGTCGCCGCCCTCGGCGCGGGCCGGCTCCGTCAGCGCGGCTGTGATCGGGACACCGGCCGCGGCCAAATCCGCGGCCATTCCTTTCGCCTCGCCGCGCCGTTCCTTCTTGCCTAGCCGGAGCAGAATCGCTCCCGACTCCGCGACGAGCGCCGGGTCGTAGACGTAGATCGCATCAGGGTTACCGTCTGCAGCGCTTTCGGCGACGACGATCTCGGCGCCCTCGGAGGCGAGCGCCTCGCAGAAGGCGTCGTGCTCGGCGGCGATGCGCTTCGTGTCGGGCTCCGAGCGCCAGCCGTACTCGCGCCAGCGCGAGAAGTCTTCGCCCGGAGGACGTACGAGCACGCGCCGCAGCGGCGCGGTCATGCTCTGGGCGCCGTAGCTCACGCTGCGAGCATCCTGTTCAGGAGCTCGTGCGCGCTGGCTTTGTCCAGCGGCTCGTTGAGGTTTCCGCACTTCGGAGACTGGACGCATGAGGGGCAGCCGCTCTCGCAGGGGCAGCCCTCCAGCATCTTGGCCGTGTCCTCGACCCAGCCCTCGAAGACGTTGAAGCCGCGCTCGGTGATTCCGACGCCCCCGGTGTGGCCGTCGTAGACGAAGATCGTCGGTCGCCCGGTCTGGAAGTGCAGGTTCGTCGAGAGCCCGCCGATGTCCCAGCGGTCGCACATCGCCCACAGCGGGAGGATGGCGATCATCGCGTGCTCGGCTGCGTGCAAGGTGCCAAGGAGCTGGGGCATCTCTTCCAAGCCGGCGAGCTGGTCAGTCTCGGGCAGATACCAGACGGCTTCCGTGTCGAAGGTCGTCTGTGGTAGGTCGAGAGCCACGAGCTCGATCGTGGACTGATCCCGGATCGACTTCTTCTGGTAGCCGACGACCTGCTCGGTCACGCTGACGCGGCCGAACGAGAGCTCCAGCCCGAGGCGCTGTTCGGTGCGCAGCGTCTTCTCGATCGCCGTCGTCGTCTCTTTCTTCGCCTGGGTGTAGTAGTCGCCGCTGAAGGGCTCGACGAGCGCGCTGCGGGCGGCGAGGTCGAGCGCTGCGACGCGGTAGCTCTCGCCGAGGTGAAGGTAGATCGCCCCTTCGTGCACGGTTGAATAGGCGCGCTCGCGCTCGATCGTCCCCAGCACGGAGCCGGTCTGCGACTCGACGACTGTGAAGACGTCGGGGCTCGTCGAGCGGAGCCCGAAGCGGGCGGCCGGATAGTCCCGGCCAGCCCAGACGTAGCCCGCGTCTGTCTTCTTCAGCTCGGGATGCTCGGCGGCGCGTAGCAGCGCCTCCGCTCCGAGGATCTCTGCGTCCGCCTCGTCCAGAGGCGCCTCGAAGGCAGCCGCCGCGACATGCCCGTCGAGCACGCGCGGGTTCTCGTGGTCGAGGATCGCAGCCTCCACGCGCCGCTCGAGGAGGGTCTCCGGCTCGCGCATGAAGTACTGGTCGAGCGCATCCTCACTCGCCACGAGTACCGCGAGGCCGTGCCCACGGCGGCCGGCCCGGCCCCACTGCTGGCGTAGGCTGGCGACTGTGCCGGGAAAGCCGACGGAGATGACGCAGTCGAGCAGGCCGACGTCGATCCCGAGCTCGAGCGCATTCGTCGCGCTGACGCCGAGCAGCTCGCCGGCGAACAGCCGCTGCTCGATCTCACGCCGCTGCGCAGGCGTGTAACCGGCCCGATACGGCGAGAGAGCGGAAGCATCGCCGAGCCGCTCGGCGGTGAACTTGTGGATCAGCTCGGCGGCCCGCCGGCTCTTGGCGAAAACGAGGGTGCGCAGGCCGCGCGTGACCAGATCCGCCATGAGCTTCGAGGCCTCCGCGAGCGCGCTCCCGCGCAGGCCGAGCTCTTCGTCGAGCAGCGGGGGGTTCCAGAGCGCGACGGTGCGCTCGGCCTTCGGCGCACCGTCGTCCTCGATCACGGTGAAGTCGATCCCGAGCAGAGAACGGGCGAGCTCGCCGGGATTGCCGATCGTCGCGGAGGCGAGCAGGAACTGCGGATCGGCTCCGTAGATGCGTGCGAGACGCCGCAGCCGCCGCAGGACGTTCCCGACGTGTGAGCCGAAGACCCCGCGGTAGACATGGGCCTCGTCCACGACCACATAGCGAAGGTTCGAGAGGACGTCGCCC
>DASWDJ010000162.1:0-2338 GCA_036395295.1 Gaiellaceae bacterium
CACGATTCGGAGGGCCCTCGAGCACCTCCTCGAAGGGCCGCAGTTCCTCCGAGCAGCCGCAGCCGCCAGAGCCCGCATCGCGGCAGAGAAGCCCGACGCCTCGGCGGTCCGGGCGCTCGAACGCATCGGACGCCTCCCGGCAGCGTCGTAGCGAGAGGCTCTCCTTCGGTAACGTAGCGCGATGGATCCTGAGCGGGCCCGCGAGCTCTTGGCCGGCGAGCGCGAGCGGATCGAAAGCGCGCTCGCGAGACTCGGCCACCAGGACACCGGCGAGCCGGCGGACGAGGTAGATCCTGCCAACCTGGCGTCCGATCTCTATCAGGCCGAACTGAATGAGGGTCTTGCAGACGATCTACGCCGAGAGCTCGCCGCCGTCGAGCGGGCCGAAGCTCGACTTGCCGCCGGCACCTACGGCCTCTCGATCGAAAGCGGCAAGCCGATTCCGGACGAACGTCTCCAGGCTCTCCCGACGGCCGAACGGACCGCTGAAGAGGAAGCACGGTAGAGGCACCGCGCCTAGCGCGAACGGAAACGCGCTCGCCTCAGGAATACCAGCTCCGCCGAAGATGCTTGAGCACTCAAAGTAAATCGCAGCAAGATCCGCGGATTCGCGATCCCGACCGAGGAGTCCTTCATGTCCGAGATCGGGCCAGAAGGAGCGCTCTACGTCGGATCGCCCGAAACCGTCGCGCAGAAGATCGCGCAAAACCTCACCACTCTCGGCGCGAACTGCTTCGATCTGAAATACGGCATGGGGGGTCTCTCCCATCAAGCCCTCATGACCACCATCGAGCTCTACGGCAACCAGGTCATCCCGCGCGTCCGCGAGCTCCTGGCGTGATCGCTGCGCTCACCGGTTTCGGTACCCGGCGAGCGCAGCACTCACACGAGCCCGTCCTAGCAGGAAAAGAGAAGCGCGTTGCTCGGCGCCGACACGTTCCCGGATGTGTCGGCCGCCCTGAGCACGATCTCGGTCGGGCCTGGCGCGCGGCAGTACGTGACCGTCGAGCCGTAGCCGATCACCCCGTCGTCGAAACGTTCGCCGTTGAGGTACACCTCGTAGAGGATCTGCGACTGCGGATCGGTGTCGTCGGTGGACTGATCCCAGTTCAGCCACGCCTCTGGCGGCGAGGTCTCGGACGAGAACCTCAGGTTGGCCGGCGCCGTCGGAGCGACGTTGTCGGTCTTGGCCGGCGTCGTGACGGACAAGAGGTTGCTCTGCGCGGTGTTGCCGTAGTAATCGCGCGCCGTGACTTTGAACTCGTGGGTCGTCTCCGGCGAGAGGTACAGAATGGTCCGGGCTCTGGACCCGATCGTCTCTGCGTACGGGCTCCCGTCGACGAAGAGCGTGTAGAAGACCTGGCTCGTGTTATCGGTGGACGCGGTCCAGGAAACGGAGACCCGCGCCGGGTACACGGACGTCGCGGTCAGCGTCGGTGCCGGGCTCGGCGCCGTCGTATCGGGCGGCGTCGTGTACGTGACGCTGTTGCTGGGCGCTGAGCGGTTGCCTGCGGCGTCGAGCGCGACGACCGTCCACGTGGTCGTGCGATCGGGCGCCAGCGTCGGGTACGTGAACGAAGTCTGAGGCGGGTCGACCCTGAAGCAGCCCGCTCCGTTCGTCTGGACGCAGTACCACCAGTTCGTGGAGTTGTCGGTCGAGGCATCCCAAGCGAGCGAGATGCTGGTAGCCGAGCTCGCCGTGATCCGAAGATTCGTCGGCGCGGTCGGCGCTTGCGAGTCACCTGAGGACGGAGGAGGCGGCGGCGGCCGCTTGGCCGTCGCCGCTGGGACGAAGACGAAAGCGAGGGCCAGCACGCTTGCGGCAAATACCGTGCTTCGGACGGACATACGGCTCCTCCCGGCGGCGCTGACAGTGCACCTGGAAATACGCCCTCATTCACCGCCGGATTGCCGCGGTTCCCCAGCGCGGGTCTCCACCCGGAGCCCCGCTTCCGCGACGCGTTCGGCCTCTCTGCTGACCGCTTACGCGCTTATCCGCCGGCCATCGCCGCGACCTCACCTCATGCCACGACCCACCGGCGTCGCTCGACTACCGGACCGCGAACGTGCCCTGACCGAGGAGCTGACCGTAGTGCGCTTGCGAGCGGGAACCGAAGCCGGGCCAGACGTACCAGCGGTACAAGCCGCTCTTCAACTCGTATCGCCGGGCTTCGTAGGCCCAGGATCGGGTCGTACGGAGCTTCGTCTTGTTCGGCCAGGCGCTCAAGACTTTCCGCCCGCCGTAGTAGAGCTGAACGTTGTAGTAAGACGCCTTCGGCACGCCTTCCCACATCAACAGTGGCGGTGCCTTCACGACCACGCCGTCACGTGGCAGACG
>DASWDJ010000163.1:0-5127 GCA_036395295.1 Gaiellaceae bacterium
TCGGGATCGGGCTCGGCATCGGCGCCGCGATCGTCGCCGTCTTCGGGCTCGGCTTTGCCTTCGCCACGATCGCCGCCGCGCTCGCGACGTTCCTCTCGACCTGGCTGGCGCTGCTGATCGTGACACTGGGCCTCTTTGCCATCGCTGGCGTGCTCGGCCTGCTGGCGCTCGGCAAGATCCGCAAGGGAACTCCTCCGGTACCCGAGGAGGCAATCCGGGAAGCGAAGCTGACCTCGGAGGCGCTGAAGGCAAATGGCCGGTAACAGCCGCACGCTCGAACAGGTTCGCCGCGAGATCGAGACCGAGCGCGACCAGCTCGCCTCGGCGGTCGACATTCTGCGCTCCGAGATCGGTGAGGCGACGAACATCGGCGCCAAGCTGCGCTCGAAGCTGCCTGTGGTGGCGGCGGGGGCGCTGGGCGCCGGCTTCCTGCTCGCAGGCGGGATCGGCGCGACCATGCGCCTGCTGGCCCGCCGCGGGCGCGAAGGCCGAACGAAGGCCCGGTTCGGCCGCTTCAGCGTTGTCGACCGCGACTGACGCCGGCGTCCGAGACGGGCGCGCGCCTACGGGGCCCGAGCGGTTCAGCGCCGCCGAGTGGCTCGCGGTCTTCAAGCGCGCCGGCAAACAGTTCATGGCCGATGACTGCATGGGTCTCTCACAGCAGGTCGCCTACAGCTCGCTGCTGGCCTTCTTCCCGGCGATGGTCTTCCTCGTCGCCGTACTCGGCCTGATCGGCGCCTACGACTCGCTGCAGAGCTTTCTGAACCCGGTGGCGCCGAAGTCGGTCACCGACATCATCGAGCAGCTCCAGCAGGATTCGAACGGCGGCCGCTCGGCCGTGGCGGCGGTTCTCGGAGCCTTCGGAGCCGTCTGGGCGGGAAGCGGAGCGATGGGCTCGGTCGTGAAGGCGGTGAACCGCGCTTATGACCGGCTCGAAACTCGTCCCTTCTGGCGCGTGCGGCTGATCTCCGTCGTGCTCGTCGTCGCGTCCGGGCTCGTCCTCGCCGGAACGCTCCTGCTGATCGTGCTCGGCAGCAAGCTGGGCGATGCGATCGCGCGCAAGGCAGACCTGGGCGGAGCGTTCACCTGGCTCTGGGACGTCTTTCGCTGGCCGCTCGCGTTCGTCGCCGTCCTGCTTCTCTTCGCGCTCATCTATTACCTGGCGCCGAACAAGGAGCAGCGCGACTGGAAATGGGTGACGCCGGGCTCGCTCGTCGGCAGCCTCATGTGGGTCGGGCTCTCCGGCCTCTTCGCCCTCTACACCTCGCTCTCCGGCTCGTACTCGCGGACGTATGGATCGCTGGCGGGCGGCATCGTGCTCCTGCTCTGGCTGAACTACAGCGCGTGGGCAGTGCTCTTCGGCGCCGAGCTGAACAGCGAGCTCGACCGCCACGCTACGCGTCCGAAGATGACGCCGCGGGCGCCTTTCAGACGCCGCCAATTCTAGCCGAGGGTGTTCCCCGCCCTGCGCGCTCCAAACTGAGGAGGAGCGGTTACGCCGCGGGCGGCGGCGTGCTCTTGACCGTGAAGGTGCGGCGCAGCACGGTGCTCTTGTCGGAGCGGTAGACGAACTTCCCGGGGCCGAGCCGGAGCTTCCAGGTGACGGTCGTCTTGGCGCGGACGCGCGTCTTGCGGTTGACGCCGGGGCCCTTGAGGTGGAAGTTCTGCGCCTTCGTCGTGTCGCTGACGACGATCCGGTAATTGCCCTCGGGAAGAAGGCGGACGCGTGTCCCGGCTGCGGTCTTGAGCGAGATCGTGCGCGAGGTCACACGCGCATTGAGCCGCGGAACGACCGGCGGCGGTTGCACGGTGCCGACCGTGAAGCTCCCGCGCATGGACGACGGATGGGCGTCGCATTGGAACCGGTAGGTCTTTCCGTCCTGGAAGGTCACCTCCCACGTCGTCGTCAAGATCCCGTCGATGGGGGTCTGCTGGTCGACGCCCGCCCCGGAGAGATGGAAGTTGTGCAGGTCGGATTTGTCGTCGACGATGATCGCGTAGGTGCCGGGGTCGAGGTGCGTGACCGAGGTGCCGTCCTGACGCGTGAGCGTGATTGTGAACCCAGGCCCCACGACGGCGTGGAGCGGCGTGGTCGGGGCGCCGGCGCTCTGAATGTTGGCGCCCGCGGGCAAGCCGAAGGCGAGCACGCCGACGGCGAGAGCGATCAGCAGTAGAAGGCGTCGGGCCACGGTTCCACTCTCCATTACGAGGCAATTTTAACTGCGGATTTCGGCTCGGATGCAACACCGCGAGCGCCGCCTTTAGACTCAGCACCGTGAAGCTGCGGAAGGACGCAAAGACCGAGCTGATCAGCCACGTGCCGTTGTTCGCGCACTGCTCGAAACGGGAGCTCGCAGCGGTCGCTGGGATCGCCGACGAGATCGACCTGCGCGAGGGCACAGAGCTCACCCGAGAGGGAGCCCCAGGCCGGGAGTTCCTCGTTCTCGTCGAGGGGCGAGCGGACGTGCTCAAGGGCGGCCGCAAGATCAACTCGCTGCAGTCGGGAGACTTCTTCGGCGAGATCGCCCTCGTGCACCACACACCTCGGACCGCGACGGTCAAGGCCACCTCGCCGATTCGCGCCCTCGTCGTCACGGAGCGGAATTTCCGCACGCTGCTCGAGCGCTCGCCCGAGATCCAGCTGAAGGTCCTGAAGGCGCTCGCCGAGCGCGTCGCTCCGACAACGATCTAACGGCCGCGTGCCTAGGCTCGGAGCTCGGCGCCGAAGCGTTTCGCGAGCGCTTCGACGATCCTCGCCCGCAGGGCGGCAGCGTCCTCGTCCGAGAGCGTCCGCTCCGCTGACTGGAAGCTGACCGCGAAGGCGAGCGACTTCCGGCCTTCGCCGACCTGGCCGCCGCGATAGACGTCGAAGACCTGCATCTCGCGCAACTCGGGGCCGGCTGCCTCGTGCGCGGCCGCGACCAGGTCGCCTGCGGGGACGTCTTCGGGCACGGCGAACGCGAGGTCCTGGCGAACGACCGGATACGTGATCACGTCCTCATAGGCGACGGGGTCGCGCGCGAGCCGGAAGAGCTCCTCGAGCTCGAGCTCGAATGCGCCCCACGTGCCGTCGAGCAGGCCCGGGTGGAGCTCGCCGAAGGTGCCGGCGGCGGTTCGCGCCGCCTTGCCGGGATGGAGCAGCGGGTCCTCGGCAGGCTCGAAGGCCGGCTCCGCCTTCAGGGCCGCGTAGATCGTCTCGACGACCCCTTTGACCCGGCCGAAGTCGCCCTCCGCGATCCCGGCCACGCGCAGGCGCTCGTCCGGCATCTCCCGCGCCGGCAGATAGACGCGCGCGATCTCGAAGAGGGCGATCCCGCGTTCCCCGACTTCGGCATTGCGTCCAGCGGCCTCGACGAGGCTCGGCAGGAGACGTGTCCGGAGCGCGCTCAACTCGACGGAGATCGGTTCCGGAAGCTTCCAAGTCGTCTCGTCGTCCGGCCGAAGCGACGGCGTGTAGGTCTCGGTGAAGCCGAGGCCGACGAGGACGTCCTCGACGCGCCGCCGCAGCTTCTGCTCCCGGCTCAGGGTGCCGAACATCGCGCGGCGCTCCGGGAGCGTGAACGGCACGTCCTCGAGGCGGAAGCGTGCGATCTCCTCGATCACGTCCACCTCGCGGATGACGTCGCGCGCGCGCCACGTCGGGACGGTCACGCGTTCGTCCCCGACGTCGAAGCCGAGCCGGCGCAGCAAGCCGTGCTGCTCGTCCGGAGGCGTCTCGATGCCGATCAGCCGGTCCGCTCGCTCGGGCCGGAGGGAAACGACCGGACGCTCGGGCAGCTCACCCTGGACGTCGGTGTGGCCGACCCAGCGGGCGCCCGCCAGCTCGACGAACAACTGCGTCGCCAGCATCGCGGCCGGCTCGGCGAGGTACGGGTCGACGCCCTTCTCCCAGCGGTTCGAGCCCTCGGTGCGCAGGCGCAGACGCTCGGAGGAGCGGAAGATCGTGAAGGGCTCGAAGTTGGCGGCCTCGAGCAGGACGTCGGTGGTGGCTTCGCCGATCTCCGTGTCCTCGCCGCCCATGATCCCGGCGAGCGCGACTGAGCGCTCTGCGTCGGCGATCATGAGGTCTTCCGGGCCGAGGTCGCGCTCGACCCCGTCGAGTGTGCGCATCTTCTCGCCGGGCCGGGCCCGTCTGACGACGATGCGACCACCGCGCAGCGTGGCGAAGTCGAAGGCATGCAGCGGGTTCCCGAGCGCCAGCATCGCGTAGTTGGTGATGTCGACAACATTCGAGATCGGCCGCATACCGGCCGCCAGGAGCCGGGACTTGAGCCAGACCGGCGACGGGCCGACCTGCACGTCCCGGAAGAGCCGCCCGATATAGCGCGGACAGCCGACGAGATCTTCGACCTGGACGTCCACGGGCTCGTCGCCCGCGCGCTCTGGATCCCGGCCCGGCATCGGTGCGAGCGCGAGGTCGTAGAGGGCCCCAACTTCGCGCGCGATGCCGTAGACGGAGAGGAGGTCCGGCCGGTTCCCGGTCGGCTCGACGAGCAGCACGTCGTCCACGATCGGGAGAACGTCGGCGAGCGGCGTGCCGGGCTCGAGCTGGTCGTCGAGGACCATGATCCCGGTGTGATCGGTGCCGAGCTCGACCTCGTCCTCGGCGAGGATCATGCCGTGTGACGTCTCCCCGCGAACCTTGCGAGCCTCGAGCTCGAGCCCTCCGGGAAGCACGGCGCCCGGCAACGCGACCGCGACCGTCGCGCCCGCGCCGAAGTTCCACGCGCCGCAGACGATCTGGAGCGGCTCTCCCTCCCCTACGTCGACGCGGCAGAGCTGGAGCCGGTCGGCGTTCGGGTGCTTGGCGGCCTCGAGCACGCGGCCGACCCGAAAGAGGCCGAGATTGCCGTCGCGGTCGGGCACGCCGCGGCGTTCGATGCCCTCGACCTCGGCAGCTGAGACGGAGAGCTTCGTCGCCAGCTCGTCGAGCGGCATCTCGAGCGGCACGTAATCCTGCAGCCAGCTGACGGGGACGCGCATCAAAACTGCCTCAGCACGCGCAGATCGCCTTCCCAGAGGAGGCGGATATCAGGGATGTCATGGCGGAGCTGAGCGGCCCGCTCGAGCCCGCAGCCGAACGCGAAGCCGGACCACTCCTCCGGATCGAGCCCGACGTTCTCGAAG
>DASWDJ010000164.1:0-3622 GCA_036395295.1 Gaiellaceae bacterium
GGGTCGTCGAGGCAACCCATTCCTGGCTGAACCGTAACCGCGGCATCCTCATCCGCTGGTGCAAGAAGGACGAGAACCATCTTGCTCTTCTCCAACTCGCCAGCGGACTGATCGCGTTCAAGAAAGCTCGCGCCGCCCTACAGGTCGCGGCCCAATCGGGATAGGCCCTAAGGAGACGGTCGTCCACCAAAGCGCGACTGGTCTGCAGCTCTTCACTAACCCCTCACCGTTCGCAGCGGGAGCGGGGTAATGCGCACCACGGGAGTCGGGCTGTTGGGTGCCACCTACGCAACGTTCACGGAAGGCTTCACGACCCCCGATCTGATCGATGTCGGGAAGCTTCTGGAGAGCCTACCGCGAGCTCGTGGCGGAGCACCACGATCTCGAGCTCCTTGAGCTCATCCGAACGCATGCGCAGCGTTGCGAGCCGCAGCCCGCGTCGAATTACGAGGTGACAGAGCGACCGGAACCAAGGCTGGCTTCTCCGAGACGACGGGACGGGCGCCCGACTCTTGGGATCAAGACCGGGCTACTGATGCCGGACCGAGTAAACGCACCCCACAGGGCACGTCCCGAGGAGCCTTCTCGCAGGGCAGGTCGGGCATGTCTACCGTTGCCCTGGTGAAGCTTGTGAGCGCGGAACACTGGCGGAACTGGGCGCGGACCGAGGCGACCTTCGTCGGCCGAGTTCACCGCCCGTCGTCGACGGCCGAGCTCGTCGATGTCGTCCGTTCCGCACGGCGTCGGCTGACGCTCGTCGGCTCGGGTCACTCGTGGGCGCCTGTCGCGCGTCCCGACGAGGAGGCGCTCTCGCTCGAGCGCCACGACTCGCTCGTCCGAATCGACGCCGCCGCGAGAACGGCGACCGTGCAGGCGGGCATGCGTCTCCGCGACCTCAACCGCGTGCTCGCGGCGCACCGACTCGCGCTGCCGGTGCTCGGCACGTCGTCGCGGCAGACGGTCGCCGGCGCGACCGCGACGGCGACGCACGGGACCGGCGCGCGCTTCCAAGGACTCTCGAGCCTCATCCGTTCGCTCGAACTCGTGACGGCCTCAGGCGAGGTCGTGCGCGTATCAGGAGGCGACAACGCCCGCATGTTCGCCGCCGCCCGGGCCAGCCTCGGTCTGCTCGGCGTCGTCGCCGAGGTGACGCTCGAGTGCGAGCGGGCGTTCAATCTCCGACTTGTAGAGCGGCCGACGACGCTCGATGCCGTGCTCGACCGGCTGGACGAGCTCCTCGCGCGGAACGAGCACTTCAAGTTCTGGTGGTGGCCACACACCCAGGACGCGCGAACGTGGGAATACAACCGCACCGACGAGGCCGATACGACAGGCCCCTTGTTCCGGCTCGTGCGCGACGACCTGGCGTTCATCTATCCGGGCTGGCTCGGGCTGCTCACCGCGCGCGTGCTCCCCTCCCGCATTCCGCAGCTCGCGCGGGCGTACACGAGGCTGTGCAACCGCCGGCGCGAGCGGACCGACCGCAGCGACCACGCGTTCACGTATCCCGTCCCGATTCGCCACTTCGAGCTCGAGTACGGCGTGCCGATCGACGCTGCTGCAGAGGCCGTCCGCGGCGTGCGCGCGCTGATCGACCGCGAGCAGCTGCTCGTCGACTTCGTGCTCGAGGTGCGTTTCGCGGCGGCCGACGACGTCTGGCTCAGCCCCGCCTACGCACGCGACACGTGTTACGTCGGCGCACTGGTGTACCGGCCGGCGAGCGTCTCGCCCTACTACGACGCCGTCGAGCCGCTGCTGCGCTCGCTCGGCGGCCGGCCGCACCTCGGCAAAATGCACTCCGCCACAGCAGAGAAGCTCGCCGACGCGTACCCACGGCTCGCCGAGTTCCGTGCTACGCAGCGGGAGCTCGATCCGGACCGGCGATTCGGCAACGCTTACCTTGACCGCCTGCTCGCCCTGTGAGCTCTCGCCTGCACATGGAGCGTCTCCGAACACGTGACCGAGACCGACAGGCGGGCGAAGAAGATGAAGTAGGGCGGTGTCGTCATGCGCCGCGCTGCCGTGACCAGACGGCACATCAAGCTCCTCGCCTTGCGGTCGTGACGCAGGAAGGCTCGGTCCGAGCACGGAAGTCCTGCAACAAGCCGGAGACCCCCGCGGGGAGAGGATCGCGGGGGTCTCTAGGCGGTCGTTAGGCGGCCTGCGGCTGTGCGGTCGTCGCGTCGGCCGGCTCTGTCGTCTCGCGCCTACGCAGCGCCCAGTCGCAGGCGCCGGTCGCGAGCCCGGAGAGGGTGAAGCCGAGGATCCAGACCCAATTCGGGGCGACGAACGAGCCGGGGGCGATCGCGGTCACGCGGAACGGCGCGCCGTCGCGGGCGATCGGCAGCAGCATGTACCAGAAGAACATGAAGCTGACGAAGCTCCAGACGCCGCCGAGGACGAGGCTGCCGATCAGCGTGCGCACGCGGTAGACGCGGTCGGCGACGCCGGCGAACGCGAGTCCCTGGGCTCCCGAGTAGGCGAGCAGGAACAGCGCGCCGATGACGATCGGCCACCAGTGGTAGCCGTTGCGGGCATAGTGGTCGAGCCCGAACAGCCACGCGGCGACGGCCATCGGCAGCTCGAGCGCGCTGTGACTCGCCCTCACCCAGTCGTAGATGAGGAGCGGGGCCGCCATCACGAGTCCGCCGCCGACGCCAGCCGCGAGCCCGACGAGCATCAGCCGGCCCGAGCTTGTCGCCTCCCGATGCGTGAGGTGCACGTGCGGGACGTGCTCGCGCAGCCGATGCAGGAATTCAGGATGGGCCTCCATCGCTAGCCACCTCCTTTCTGAGCCTAATGTAGCTGAATAGCAATAGTTGTGGGATAGCTATACTCGGGCCGCGATGCCGGCTGGGGCGAAGCCTCGAGCGGAGCGGCAGCTCGACGAGCTGCTCGATGGGCTGCTTTTGCGCGGGCAAGAGTTCGCGCATCTACTGCTTAGCCGCCGGCTCTCGGCTGCGCTCTATCGGCGGGTCGCGGGCGGGATTTCACCCGTGCAGCTGCAGGCGCTCGCCGTGCTCGCCGGGGGCGACATACGCATGCGAGAACTCGCCCATCGGCTTGGCCTCGCTACCAGCACCGTCACTCGGCTTGTCGACCGCCTCGAGACGGCCGGGCTCGCGGAGCGGCGCAGCGAGCGGCCCGACCGCCGCTCCGTGCTCGTCGGGCTGAGCACGCCCGGGCGTGAGGCGCTGCGGGCCGTGCGGAGGCGCTTGCGCGCGTTCCTCCGCGGGCTGATGGCAGGTCTCGCGCCGCACGAGCAGGGGGAGCTCCTGCGGCTGCTGTCCAAACTCGGAGAAGGGCTCAGCGGCCAACTGGAGCCTGTGCCCGTCCGCTCCCGCTCGCGTTGATGCGGATCTCCGCATCGACGATTCCGTTCCCGCAAAACGCTCACGGCTCGTAGGGCTCACTAACTCGATCTCGTTGCAAATCCTGCGAATCAGACGGTGTGACAGAGTTTGTGAACCCAGTCCGACCGCGTGGGGTTCAGAAACTGTGTCGGCGTCAGCGGGTTCAGTTGGCCATCGGTTCGATTCGGGTGGATCGTGTGTCGCTGGTTGATCGCGGCTCGGGGTGTCTAGACTGGCTTGGCGCGCCTGGCGTTTGATCGGGTCGAGTT
>DASWDJ010000165.1:0-9449 GCA_036395295.1 Gaiellaceae bacterium
ACGCTCTGGCGCACGAATGCCGAAGACCCCGCACATCTAGGTCTGAACCTCCCAGGCTTGCCGAAGCTGCTCGATGGGGACCCCGAGCAGCGTAGCGCCGCCGACGGTGCCGATGCGAGGAAGGTCGAGCTCATCGCTCGAGGCGAGGATCGCTCGGCCTCCACCTTCGCCGAAGAGCGAGAGCGGATCGGTCGGAAGATCGAGCTCAGCGCCGACCCCGCTCGCGATCGCGGCCTCGGCAAGGGCGACGGCCAGCCCGCCCTCGGCCGCGTCGTGGACGAGAGAGCAACCAGGCGAGGCCTCGTGGAGCAGCTGGATGAGCTCGGCTTCGAGGGCGAGGTCGAGCGGAGCAGGCCTTCCGGCCAGCTCGCCGTAAAGCGCCTGATACTCGGAGCCGTCGAGGGAGAGCTCGGATCGGCCGGCAACGAAAATTGCGTCCCCCTCGCGCCAGGTCGATGGAATCGCTCTCACGTCGGCGACGAGCCCCACGCACCCGACGACCGGCGTCGGATGGACCGCCCGGCCGTCCGTCTCGTTGTAGAGCGAGACGTTTCCTGAGACGACCGGCAGCTCGAGCGCCTCGCAGGCGGCTGCCATGCCCTCGATCGCCTCGGCGAGCTCCCAGGCGATCTCGGGCTTCTCGGGGTTGCCGAAGTTCAGGCAATCGGTGATTGCAAGCGGCTCGCCGCCGGTGCAAGCGACGTTGCGCGCGGCTTCGAGCACGGCGAGAGCGCCGCCGGTGTGCGGATCGAGGCGGGCAATCCGGCCGGAGCCGTCGAGGCTGACCGCGAGGCCCCGGAAGGACGGGCGCAGCCGTAGGACGGCGGCGTCGAGCCCCGGGCGGCGGACGGTTCGCGAGCCGACGAGGTGGTCGTACCGGCGGTAGATCCATGCTCGGCTGCGAATGTTCGGTGAGGCGAGCAGGTCGAGCAGCGCGCGCTCGGTGGGCGGGCCGGGGGGCGCCGCGGCGGGCTCGGCCGCGGGCCTCGGCCGTCTGCTCACCTCGTAGCGCGGGGCCTCGTCCGTGAGGTGTGTGGCCGGAATCGCACCGACCAGGTCGCCGTCGAAATAGGCGCGCAGCTCCCCGGTATCGGTCACCTCACCTATGGCGGCGTAGTCGAGCTCCCAGCGGCGGCAGACCTCTTCGACGGCGGCCAGCTGCTCGGGCCGGACGACGGCCACCATCCGCTCCTGGCTCTCCGAGATCATGATCTCCCAGGGCTCCATCTCCTCCTCGCGCAGGGGGACGCGGTCGAGCTGGAGGTCGATTCCGCCGTCGCCGCCTGCCATCTCCGCGAGTGAAGATGCAAGCCCGGCGGCGCCGCAGTCCTGGAGCGACTCGACGAGGCCCTGCTCGACGAGCTCGAGGCTCGACTCGATCAGCTTCTTGCCGGTGAAAGGGTCGCCGACCTGGACGGAGGGCCGCTTGTCGGCGGCGTTGCGGTCGGCCATGGCGGCCAAGCCGCCATGGCCTTCAGTCGCCGTCGCAAGCGACGGCTCAGCTCCGAGCTCCTGGCTCGCGAGTACGCTCGCGCCGCCGATGCCGTCGCGCCCGGTCGTCGCGCCGTAGAGGAAGACGACATTGCCGGTACCGCGGGCCTGCGCCTTCAGGACGCGTTCGGTGGGGAGGAGGCCGACGCACATCGCGTTCACGAGGCAGTTGCCCGCGTAGGCCGGCTCGAAGAAAGTGTCGCCGCCAACATTGGGAACGCCGACGCTGTTGCCATAATTGGCAATCCCAGCGACCGCCCGTTCGAACGAGTGGTCGGGCTCGCCGAAGCGAAGGCCGTCGAGGAGCGCGACGGGGCGCGCGCCCATGGCGATGATGTCGCGGAGGATGCCGCCGACCCCGGTCGCGGCTCCTTGGAAGGGCTCGACGGCGGACGGGTGGTTGTGGCTCTCGACCTTGAAGGCGACCGCCTCGCCTTCGCCGAGGTCGACGACGCCGGCATTCTCGCCCGGCCCCTGGAGCACGCGCGGCGAGTGGGTCGGGAACCGGCGCAGGAGCCGGGCCGAATGCTTGTACGCGCAGTGCTCCGACCAGAGCAGCGAGAAGACGGCGAGCTCGAAATGGTTCGGCTCGCGCTCGAGCAACTCGCAGATTCGATCGAGCTCCCCGTCGGTCAGCCCGAGGGCGCGGTGAAGCGGCTGTTCTGCGACCGGCGTCAGGTACTTCAGTCTAGCCCTCGCCCTTGACGTGCAGCGCTCTCGCAGGTGACGCTCTTCGCGTGAGACCCGAGACCCGCTACGCGAAGACGGGCGACATCCACATCGCCTACCAGGTCTTCGGCGACGGTCCCGTCGACATGGTGTTGGCAGCCGAGTTCTGGCACTCGATCGAGGTGCAGTGGGATCAACCCGATCTTGCCGCGTTCCTCGAGCGCATGGGCTCGTTCGCACGCCTGATTTCTTTCGACCAACGCGGAAGCGGCGTCTCGGACCCGGTCTCCCTGCGCGAGCTCACGTCGCTCGATCTCTGGATGGACGACATCAACGTCGTCATGGACGAAGTAGAAGCGGAGAGCGCGGTGCTGTACGGCATCGGGGGCGGGGGGACCATGAGCATGCTTTTCGCCGCCACGCATCCGCAGCGCGTGTCCGGGCTCATCCTCGTCAACAGCTTCGCTCGCCTCTCCCGCGCGCCCGACTACCCATGGGGCCGGGGTCCCGATCTGGAGGACGAGGTTCTCGACGTCATGCGCACGGGCTGGGGGCGCGGCGTCTTCCTCGACCTCGTAGCGCCAAGCCGGGTCGGCGACGAGGACTTCCGGCGGTGGTGGGCGCGCTACCAGCGCATCGGAGCGAGCCCGGGAACCATCTTGTCGATGCGAAGGATGCTCGCCCAGATCGATGTGCGGGACGTGCTGCCTAGTATCCGAGCGCCGACCCTTGTTCTCCATCGCGCGGAGACGACGTGGAATCGGATCGAACACGGTCGGTACCTGGCGGAACACATTCCCGGCGCCAAGCTCGTGGAGGTGCCCGGCGTCGACCACTTCTTCTTCATCGGGAATTCGGAGGCCATCCTGAGCGAGACGGAGAAGTTCGTCGCCGGCCTCGCCGGCCCACCCGAATCCGATCGCCAGCTCTCCACGGTGCTCTTTACCGACATCGTCGGCTCGACCGCGCTTGCCGCCCAGGTCGGCGACCGCCGCTGGAGGGAGGTGCTCGAGGCCCAGCGGAAGCTCGTCCGCCGCGAGCTCGAGCGTTACCGTGGCCTCGAGATCGACACCGCAGGAGACGGCTTCCTCGCCACGTTCGACGGGCCTGGCCGTGCGGTCCAGTGCGCGGCAGTGCTGCGAGACGCCGTGAAGCCACTCGGCATCGAGATCCGCGCCGGCCTCCACACCGGAGAGGTCGAGGTCCTGAGCGAAGGGCTGGCAGGAGTCGCCGTGCACATCGGCCAGCGTGTGCTCGCAGAGGCCGAGCCCGGTGAGGTGCTCGTCTCGAGCACGGTCAAGGACCTCACGGCGGGGTCGGGCCTCGAGTTCGAGGATCGCGGCCTGCACGCGCTCAAAGGCGTGCCCGAGGAGTGGCGCCTCTTCGCGGTTCGGTAGGCCGAGCCGGCATCGGTAGCCTGGCCGGATGCGCGGCTACGTCGCACTGCTGCTCCTGCTCGCGGCGATCTGGGGCGCCTCGTTCATGTTCATCAAGATCGCCGTCGACGAGCTGGCGCCGACGACGACGATGTTCCTGCGGCTCGGGTTCTCGGCGCTTCCGCTGCTCGCGCTCGTGGTCTACAAGCTCGGCCTGAAGCCGGCCGCGGCTGAGCTGCGGGCTGTGACTCGCTCCGCGATCATCCTCGGCGTCGTCAACACCGCGCTGCCGTTCACGCTCATCGCCTGGGGTGAGACGAAGATCGACTCCGGAGTCGCGGCGATCGGGAACGCGTCGCTGCCGATCTTCGTCGCCATCCTCGCGTTCCGTTTCCGGAAGAGCGAGCGCGCGACGGGCTCGCGCCTGTTCGGTGTACTGCTCGGGCTCGCCGGAGTCGCCGTCCTCGCCGGTGTCGACCCCAAGGGGGGCTGGGCGGGAGTGGCCGGCACGCTCGCGGTCGTCGCTGCCTCGTTCTCATACGCGGTCGGCACGCTCTACACCCAGGGGATCCTCCAGGACATCCGCAACGACGTGCTCGCGGCTGCGTCGATCACGTGGGGCGCGATCCTGCTCGGCCCGTTCGGGGCGATCCAGGCGCCCTCGCATTTCCCGACCTGGGGCGCGATCGGCGCCGTGCTCGCGCTTGCATTGCTGGGAACCGTTGCCGGCCAGCTCATCTACTTCCGAATGATCTATGCCTACGGCTCCGCCCGTGCCAGCCTAGTCGTCTATCTCCTGCCGGTGACGGCGCTCTTCTACGGAGCCTTGCTGCTTGGCGAGGCGATCACCGTCTCGGCGATCGTCGGGCTCGCACTGATCCTGACCGGGACCGCTTTCGGCTCCGGCGTGCTGCGCATGCCTCGTCGGGGCGCAGCAGTGGCGACGGCGCCGTGAGCGAGCCGATCGCGGGCGACGGCTTCCGCCTGCGCAGGGCAACTCCTGACGATATCGACTTCCTGCTCGAGCTCGCGACCCACGACGACGTCGATCCCTACCTGGCCGCCGTTCGCCCGCGCGACCGCGATGCGCTGCTCGACGAGATCGAGCGGTCGCGCACTGAGCCTGAAGACAGCGGGCGTTTTGTGATCGAGGTCGAGGAGGGAGGGAGCTGGCACCGCGCGGGTGTGCTGGGCTTCGACGTCTTCAACCGCCGCAGCCGGATCGCGAACCTCGGGGGCCTCGCCGTTCACCCCGACTTCCGTGGACGCCACCTCGCCGACGACGCTGCGCGGGCCTTCCAGCGCCATCTCCTATTCCACCTTGGCTATCACCGCCTCCAGCTCGAGATCTACGGGTTCAACGAGCGCGCGATCAAACATGCCGAGCGGGCGGGCTTCGTCCAGGAAGGGGTCAAGCGCAAGGCCTACTGGCGGCACGACGCATGGGTAGACGGCGTCCTCTTCGGTCTGGTGCGCGAAGATCTCGACTGATGGAGCTCATCCACACCTGCTACCGCATCACGGACATCGACCGTTCGGTCGCCTTCTACGAAGCGCTCGGGTTTGAGGAGCGCCGGCGGCTGCCGATCCGTGACGAGGCGATCAACGTCTTCATGGGCCTCCCGGGCGACGGCGACCGGCTCGAGCTGACCTACAATTTCGGCGTCGACTCGTACGAGCTCGGCACGGGCTACGGGCACGTGGCGGTCACCGTGGACGATCTCGACGCGACACTCGGCCGCCTCGCCGCCAAAGGCATCGAGCCCGAAAAGCCGCCGTACAGCGTGCGCGAAGGCGGCTCACGCCTCTGCTTCGTCCGCGACCCGGACGGCTACCGGATCGAGCTCATCGAGCGCGGCTAGCCCGGCTCACGCCGCGAATTCGCGTGGTCGGACTATCATCGTGCAAGCGATGATTACAACGGTGATGGTCCGTGCCCGAGCGACGCGCGCGAGCTGCGCGTCCGCCGGGCCGCACGCGTAGCCAGCACTTCCTTCGCTCGCGCGCGCTTTCCGCGGAGATCGTTCGTGACGCCGGAGTCCACCCGGATGATCTTGTGCTCGATCTCGGCGCGGGTGGCGGTCGACTGACCGGGGAGCTCGCCTCTCGAGCACACCACGTGGTCGCGATCGAGCTCGACCCGCTGTGGGTGAAGCGCCTTCACGGTCGTTGGGCGAACGTTGACGTCGTCGAGGCGGATGCGGCCTCCGTTGCGCTTCCGCGCGAGTCGTTCCGCGTCGTAGCGAACCTTCCGTTCGACCGCAGCACGGCGATCCTGAGGCATCTGCTCGACGATCCGCGGGTTCCACTCTTCCGAGCAGATGTGATCGTCGAGTGGGGCGTCGCGGTCAAGCGCGCGCTGCCGTGGCCGAGCACCCTAAACGGCGTCCTCTGGGGCGCGTGGTACTCGACCTCGGTGGCACGACGGCTGCCGCGGCACAGCTTCGACCCACAATCGACGGTCGATGCCGGAGTGCTGTGCTTCGAGAGGCGTGCGCAACCGCTCGTCCCCGAGCGCTGCTGGCAGAGCTACCGCGGCTTCGTTGCCGCCGGCTTTCGCCGAGGCCTGCGCGCAGTGGCACCTGCGCGTTCGCTCCGAAGGCTTCGTTTGGCCGGTCTGCAGCCACGCGAGCTCGACGCATACGAGTGGGCGCGGCTGTTCTCGTCCAGCGCGCGTTCGGGTTAGTGCTCTGGATTAGATAGAGGGCGCGCCCCTGCTCGCCCGAGGCCCAACAGGCGCGCTAAACAGGCGAGCTAGCCGTGGCCGGGCGCGAGCACCGGTTCAGCCGATGCATCCACGGCGAGCTCGACGCTTGCTTCGCAGCTCGGGTCTCCGCATTCGCAGAGAAAGCTGCGGAAGGCCGAATCGGCGTCCCCGGCTGCCCAGGGCCGTGCATAGTACGCGCGCACTTGCTGCGCGGTCGCCGCGTTCGCCTCGCGAAGCAGCGCGCGGCGCTCCGCTAAAGTTTCGGCACAGGGGCCTTCTGCGAGTGCCCCGGCAAACGCGTTTTCGAAGGCGTCGAGCATCTCGTCGAGGCAGCGTGACTCGTCGACGGTGAGGATCGGCGCGCGGTGTTCCCTCGCCTCGCGCGCGATTTCGTCCGCCAGGAGGAGATAGAGCTCACGCGGCCCACGGGCGAGGCCCCGTTCCTCGACCTGCCGATGCTGGAACTCCGGCGTCGGGATCAGCCAGACGGCGCGGGAAGGGTCCGCAAGCCCCAGCGAGACAACTGCGGGTGAGACCGTCGAGCCTTCGGCAACGATCAGAGGCGAGGCCGGCAGCCGCCGGAGGTCGTCGACGATCATCGGCCCACGCTCCACGTGCAGCGACATGGCGAGCATCTCGTCCGGCGTCGCTGTCACCCACCGCTCCTCGGGTGTCATCGCCTCCCAGCGGAGCGCGGCCGGATTGCGGTCCCGAAGCGCCCGGTCTCGGTGCGCCCACGTCTGCGCGTCGGCGTTGTACCAACGCAAGCCATATCGCCGGGCGATCCGGGTCGCGATCGTCGTTTTCCCCGAGACCGGCGACCCGCCGATCCAGAGGACGTGCCTCAGCGACTGTGTTCGCTCAGGAGCGATGCATGCCCATCCTGATCGTGCCGATGTAGCCCCCGCCGCTCCGACGTAAGCGGAGGAGCGAGCGTTTGCCGCCGTTTCGATACACGGAGTCGGTCGCGTTGCGCACGTCGCGGCTCGGGCGGCTGGAGTACGGCGCGCGCCGATACGCCGCGTCGGTCACGCCGTCGGGGAAGTACAGCTGACCCGTGTGGACGACGTTTCCGCGCACGTGCACCTTGACGTGGATGTGGACGGTGCGGCCCGAATACCACCCCGGGTACACGGTCTTGAACGTGGCGATCCCGTCGGCAGTCGTCCGCTGGATGCCGCGCATGAAGGTGCGGCTCGACCGCCCGGCTCCGAACCCGGAATAGGTCCCCGATGCGTCGCAGTGCCAGATGTCGACCGCGGCGCCTTTGATCGGCCTGCACGTCGAGGCGTTGACGACCGCGAGCCGGAGCGTCAGCGGCGTCCCGGGCCGTCCCTCGGTGATGTTGCGGCGCACCTTCTCGTGTGCGATGTAGTACGGGCCCTCCGTCTGCTCGGGAGTGAGTACGCAGGTGACCGTGTCGGAGGCGAGCGCAGAAGCGTCCGCGAACCAGCCGCCCTTGAGAGCGTCGGCTCCGACCGCGGCCGCAAGGAGCCCTCCGAGCTTCAGCAGTGAGCCGCGTGTGAACCGGCTGTCCATAACGGCACCGTATCGCGGCACCCTGAGAAGGACCTAAGTCTTTTCGTCAGCCGATTTCGACTACGAGGTGCGCGTCGGAGGCGGTCGCCGTGAACGGCCGCTTGCCGTCGATACCGATCACCCAGGTGACGAGGGCCTCGAAGTCTCCTGTCTTGACGACCTCGCGGGCGAAGCGGGTCTGGCCGGTAGTGATCCTTCGCGGGCCGGTATAGGTGGGAGTCACCTTGTCGCCCGAGATTTCGGCGGTCATGACGTTCATCAGGCGCACGACCAGGAAGGCCGTTCCGGCCACTTCGATGCGGCGTCCGGACGCGTCCTCGGTCTTTGCGGTCGGCTCGGGCTCGTAGGAGACGGTGTAGCCCGGCAGCGCCTCCGCGTGATCGCGAAACGTGAACGCGACGCGGTCGCTGCATTCGCGAGCCTCGACCTGCACGTCCGTGAGGAAGATCGTCGGGACAGACGCCGGTGCCGGGCGCTCTTTCCTTTCCGTCGAGGCATGGGGGAGCGGCGGGCAGTCGGGTGTCGTCGCCGTCCTCGTAGCGGAGGGCTCGGCGTTCTGCCCCGAACCGTTGCCACTTCCGCAGCCCACAAGCATGAGAGTCGTCGCAATCGCTACCGCGGCACGGAC
Source organism: Gaiellaceae bacterium (assembly GCA_036395295.1). Classification (GTDB taxonomy): domain Bacteria; phylum Actinomycetota; class Thermoleophilia; order Gaiellales; family Gaiellaceae; genus VAXT01. Next base: position 8,411 of record DASWDJ010000165.1, read on the forward strand.
CATCCGAGCCAGACTAACTCTCATCTCAGTCGGCGCTCGATCTCGGCCGAGTCCAGGTCATCGATCTCGACGACCTTCCGTCGGCCCGTTCGCCCTCCGACGACATGGACAGAACCTCGCGGAATCTGCAGGAGCCTCGCAAGCAAGGCGCACAGAGCGTCATTCGCGCGCCCACGCTCGGGCGGAGCGGCGACTCGCGCGCGCCAGCCCTCGCCGTACCGGCCGACGAGTTCGCTTCGCCCGGCGCCCGGCGAGACAGTCACGCTGATCCGGCCCACGCTCCGACTCTACGGCTCTGCCGCAACAGATTCGTTTCAAAGACGCCTTAGACGCGTCACACATTTCTCGCTATGTTGCCCGATATGGCAACGAAGACGAGGACTGCGACACCCTGGGGGCCGGCGACGCTCGTCGAGGAGCTGGGCGTGCCCCAGCGCTCGGGCGAGAAACGCTTCTCGTCGATCGTGCAGCTCCTCGAGGGGCCAAAGGGGGAACGGCTCGTCCGCTTCGCCTACTCGACCGGCGGCGTCGCGCGGCGCGGGCCAGTCACCCTCCGGGCTCGGGATCTCGACCGGCTCAAGCAAGGCCTCGCGAGTTGCCCGCAGCTCGCCGAGGCGCTCGGGCTCGATGGTGTGAAGGAGGTGGTCGGCGGGGAGTAACAGACCACAGTGACACTCGTGCTGCCGCTCGTCCTCGTGCTGGGCGCCGTAACGATGTTCATCGTCGGGTTTGTCGTCCCCCGCAAATTGCGGGCCGTTCAGACCTGGATCGACGAGAAGTTCTTCAAGGGCCAGCGTCAGAGCGGGAAGGCACCGGGGCGCCTGGTTCCGAAGGCTCTGCACGAGAGCCTCAAGGACTCGCGGAAGGTGCTCGACAAGAGCGCCAAGGCCGGGCGCACGACCCGCGAGGCTCCAAAGCCCTAGGCGCTGGGGGCGAGCAGCCGCTGGCGTGCGGCCTCGACGAGCCCACTCAGGATGAGGGCGCCGTCTGTGGAGCCCAGCAGCGGGTCGACGGCGTGCTCGGGGTGAGGCATGAGCCC
>DASWDJ010000166.1:0-3979 GCA_036395295.1 Gaiellaceae bacterium
CAGGTGAGCATGAACGTCGAGGACTGGGAGGCCGCGGCGCTGCACGACATCGTCAGCCGGATCGAAGAGGAAGCGCAGGCCCGGAACGCCGAGGTCGTGGGGTCCGAACTCGTGGGGCTCATGCCGGCCGGCGCCGCCGCCGCCGCGGCGGGAGCGATGCTCAGGATCGACGGCTTCGACTCGTCGCGTGTGCTCGAGCTACGGTTGCTCGACCGCTGACGAGCAGACCGGCCAGGCCGGCAACCGGGATCGCGAAGGCAGCCGCGGCGAAGACGGTCTCCGGCGCCGTGAAGGCGAAGAGGGGAGAGATGAAGAGCAGGCCCGTGGCGTGCGCGCCGCGATGAACGAGCGCGACGAGCCCCGTCACCCGGCCGAGCAGCCGGTCCGGCACCTCCTCCTGCGCGGCCGAGTTAATCAGCACCCAGGCCGACCCCTGGCCGATTCCCGCGCCCAAGCCGCCGGCGAGCGCGACTCCGAGCGATCCCGCGAACGCAAAGAGCCCGTAGGCCGGCAGATAGAGCAGCCAGGCGAGCATGCTCGCCCTCGCCTTGAGGCGTATCGGCCACCGCGCGAGGGCGAGCCCGGCGCAGATCGATCCGAGCGCGTACGAGGCGGCGACGAGGGAGAAGCTGCCTGCCCCACGCCCGAGCGTCGACCGAACGAGCTCCGGCACACCGACGATCCACGTCCCGGAGGACAGCGTGACCGCGACGGCGAGCACCGCGACTGAGGCGGCGAGAATCGGCCTGGGACGCAGCGCCGCGAAACCCTCTCGGATCCGCGGCAGCTCGGCGCCGGCATCGCGACTGGGTGCCCCGCGAGCCCGCACTCCGCCGAGAACGGCGGCCGAGAGGAAGAAGGAGGCTGCGTTGAGGGCGAAGAACGCGCTGATCGGAAGGAAGGCGAGGAGCAGGGCTGCGAGCGCCCAGCCTCCGACCGAAAGCGCATCCGCGGTCGCGCGCACGAGCCCGTTTGCCTGCTGCACGTTGCGCCGGTCGACCAGGGTGGGCAGCAGGGCGCCGTAGGCCGGCTCGAAGTAGCTCGTGGCTGCGGTGAGGAGGAACGCCGCGCCGACCAGGGCCGCGAGCGGCAGATGTCCGGTCAGGCCCGCGACAGCGACCGGCACGAGCACCACGCCCCGGACGAGGTCGGCCGAGATCATGACCCCGCGCCGGTCCCAGCGGTCAGCCGCCACTCCGCCGTGGAGGCCGAAGAGCAGAGCCGGCACGCTGTCGGCCAGCCGCACGGCGATCACTCCGAGTGGCCCACCCGCGATGAGCGCGAACCACATCAGCGCCACGTACTGGAAGGCATCGCCGAGCTCGCTGACTGCGACGGCCGTGTAAGCGCGGCGGAAGTCGCGACGACGAAAGAGGGCGAATGCGCGTTCCGGCCGAGGCGCAGCAGTCGGCAGAAGCTCCTCGGGCGCGTTCGTCGCCGGGTCGGCCACGCGCGAGTTGTACCCGCAGAGCAGGGCTAGACTGGCCTGCAATGGCCCAGACGACCGCGGTCCGCCTCACAGGTGAGGACCTCACCCCCGCCGACGTCTGGAGAGTCGCGGTCGAAGGTGCGGGTACCGAGCTCGACGACTCCGCCCGCAAGAAGATGGCTGCTGCGCGCGAGGTCGTCGAACGCGCGCTCGCCGACGAGGGGCCTACCTACGGCGTGACGACGGGCTTCGGGCGGTTCGTCTCCACGCGTGTCCCGAGCGAGCTCGCCGAGGAGCTCCAGCTGCGCCTGCTGCGCAGTCACGCCTGCGGCGTCGGCGAGCCCTACCCCGACGAGGTCGTGCGCGCGGCGATGCTTCTGCGTGCCAACGCGCTCGCCAGAGGGTACTCCGGCGCGCGAGTCGAGGTCGCAGAGCTGCTCCTCGTGTGCCTCGACCGGGGCGTCTTGCCCGAGGTCCCGAGCCGCGGGTCGGTGGGCGCCAGCGGTGACCTGGCGCCGCTCGCGCACCTCGCCCTGCCGCTGGTCGGCGAAGGGCGCGCGAGAGTCGACGGTCAGTTGATGGGAGGCGGCGAGGCCCTTGCTCGGGTCGGGCTCGAGCCGGTTCGCCTCCAGGCGAAGGAAGGGCTCTCACTCGTGAATGGGACGCAGTTCATGGGCGCATTCGCGGCCCTGGGGCTCGTCCGGGCGCGAAGGCTGGCGAAAGCCGCCGACGCCGCGTGCGCCCTTTCGGTTGAAGCGCTGCAGGGCTCGCGCGGGAGCTTTCTTCCGCAGATCCACGAGCTTCGCCCTCTTCGCGGACAGGGTGCATCCGCGGCCAACGTCCTCGCGCTCCTCGAAGGCTCGGCGATCATCGAGGCGCACCGGTGGTGCAATCGGCTTCAGGACGCCTACTCGCTCCGCTGCGCCGCCCAGGTGCACGGGGCCTCGCGCGACCTCCTCGACTACGTCGCCTACACGACCGAGATCGAGCTGAACGCGGTCACGGACAACCCGCTCGTCCTCGTCGAAGAAGGAACCATGCTCTCGAACGGCAATTTCCATGGCCAGCCGCTCGGATTCGCACTCGACACCCTTGCGATGGCGGTGAGCGAGCTTGCGAGCATCTCGGAGCGGCGCACCGAGCGGCTTGTCAATCCCGCGCTCTCCGAGGGGCTGCCGGCGTTCCTCGCAACCGACGGCGGCCTCAATTCCGGGTTCATGATCCCCCAGTACGTGGCGGCTTCCCTCGTCAGCGAGAACAAGGCGCTCTGCCATCCCGCGAGTGTCGATTCGATCCCGACGAGCGGGGGACAGGAGGATCACGTCGCGATGGGCAATGCCTCGGGGCTCAAGGCCTGGCAGGTGCTCGCGAATGCCGAGCGGGTGCTGGCGATCGAGCTGCTCGCCGGCGCCCAGGCGGTCGAATTCCACGCGCCGCTCGAGCCGGGCGTCGGAGGTCGGGCTGCACACGGGCTCGTTCGCTCCGTCTCTCCGCGACTCGGAGACGACCGCGCCTTGGCGGACGACATCGAGGCGGTGGCGGCGGTGATCCGCGACGGGTCGGCGCTCGCGGCCGTCGAGGCGGAAGTCGGTGAGCTCGCGTGACCGCTCCGGCGTCGAAGCGGCCCTACCGCGACACCGCGCTCCTCTACGGGGCGTTCGCGGTCGTTTTCGTCGTCGTCGCCGTCGCCACCGGGAGAAGCCCAGTGGTGGCTGTTCCAGTGGCACTCGGCTGCTTCCTCGTCGCGACCGGTTACGCCTGGTGGCGCCTCCGGCGGCGGCTCGAGGCGGAGCGACGGCGCTCGTGACCGCGGTCGACACGCTCGAGCAGACGGTCGAGGCTCTCTGCGGCGACCTCACGCGGATTCGCGCCCCGCGCGGAGCGGAGCTGAACGCTCGCTCCTGGTCGACCGAGGCCCCACTGCGCATGCTGCTGAACAACCTCGACGCTGAGGTCGCCGAGCGCCCCGAGGAACTCGTCGTCTACGGCGGCTCCGGCAAGGCCGCGCGCAACCACGATTCGCTGCGCGCGATCGTCCGCTCCCTGCTCACGCTCGGGGACGACGAGACGCTGGTCGTCCAGAGCGGCAAGCCGGTTGCCGTCTTTCGCACGCATCCGGCCGCACCGCGGGTGCTGATCGCCAACGCATTGCTCGTCCCGCGCTGGGCAACCTGGGACGAGTTTCGCCGCCTCGAGGCCGAGGGCCTGACCATGTTCGGCCAGATGACCGCCGGCAGCTGGATCTACATCGGGACGCAGGGAATCCTACAGGGGACGTATCAGACCTTCGCGGCCGCGGGCGAGCGGCACTTCGGCTCGGCCGACCTCGCCGGAAGGACGATCCTGACGGCCGGTCTCGGCGGAATGGGCGGCGCCCAGCCGCTCGCCGCGACGATGGCCGGGGCGGCAATTCTCTGCGTCGAGGTCGATCCCTCGCGGATCGAGCGCCGCCTCGAGACGGGCTACCTCGACCGGGCAAGCGAGTCGCTGGACGATGCCGTCCGGCTCGTTCGCGAGGCGGCGGCGGCAGAGGAGCCACTCTCGGTTGGC
>DASWDJ010000167.1:0-3450 GCA_036395295.1 Gaiellaceae bacterium
GTCCGCGTCTGCCGCCCCGGCGGCCGCGTCGCGATGACCACCTGGGTCACCGACGGCTTCACCGGCGAGATCTTCAAGTTGACGGGGTCCTTTCTGCCGCCTCCGCCGCCAGGCGTGCAGCCTCCGCCGCTCTGGGGCGTCGAAAGTCACATCGAAGAGGTCTTCGCCGCCGCCGGTGTGACCCCCGACCTCGCCCACGAGAAGGTCGAGGTGGAGTTCGCATCCGAGCAGGATGCGGTCGACGAATACATGAACACTTTCGGGCCGTTCGTCACCGCCCGCACCATGCTCGAGCCTCAAGGCCGTTGGCCGGAGTTCGTCCAAGCATTCGCGGACCTCATCCGACGCTTCAATCTCGCCACCGACGGAACCGCGAGGATTCAGAGCGAGTATCTGCTGATCACCGTCGACCGCTGACGCGATCGGTCAGGCGTTCCGGCCTACCGTGGCAAGCCGCTAGTTCGGGGCCAGCTCGTAGTGGATCCGGCGGAGCCGCGAGTCACGTCCGCGGAAAGCCTCGACCACCTGGGGGTCGAACTGGTGACCTGCCTCCTGGGCGATCTCGTGGGCTGCCTGCTCCCAGGTTCCGGCGGTGCGGTACGGGCGATCGCTTGTCATCGCGTCGAGCGCGTCGGCGACGGCGAAGACCCGAGCCCCGATGGGAATCTCGCTCCCCGCGAGCGCGTCGGGATACCCCCGCCCGTCCCAGCGCTCGTGGTGATGCCGAACGACCTGGAGCCCCTGGCCCTGCAGCAGGGCGACGCTGCTCAGCAACTGCTCGCCGAGCACCGTGTGGGTCTCGAGCAGCCGCCGCTCCGTCGGCGTGAGCGAGGCTTTCTTCAGCAAGATCCGATCGGGAATCCCGATCTTGCCGACGTCGTGGAGCAGGAACCCGTATTCGACGCTTTCGTCCTCGAGGAGCGCAGGGTCGAGCTCGCGCGCCAGCTCGATCGCGTAGCGCTGAACCCGCTGGGAATGGGCGCCGGTGCCGGTGTCCTTCGACTCGAGCGCACCTGCGAGGGCGGTCACCGTCTCGCGATAAGCCCGCTGGATCAGCGCGCGCTGCCCGCGCTCGACCTCCAGGAGCCGCCGGAGATCCTGTGCGTAGAGGATCAGCTGCTCCTCCGGAGGCGTGCTCGCGGCCCGGAAGGGCCCCTCGTAGAGGCCGCCCGCGATCCGCTCGACTGCGTTCAGGAGCTCGAGCGGGCTGAACGGCTTCCGCAGATAGGCATCGGCGCCGGCCTGCTGAGCAGCGACCTCGCTCCCACCGTCCGAGCCGGTCAGAAGCACGATGCCGATGTCCGCCGTCACCGGATCGCTCTTGAGCCGGCGGCAGAAAGTCAGCCCGTCCATGCCGGGCATGTTGACGTCGAGCACGACGACGTTGGGCGCTCGCATCGCGATCTTCTCCTCGGCGGCTTCCGCGGAGTCGGCCTCGTCGACCTCGATGTCGACGACCTCGAAAGTTGTCCTCAGCAGGATGCGCAGCGCAGAATCGTCGTCGACGACGAGCAGCCGCAAACCCTGGTCTTCGAGGCGCGGCGCGGCCGAGGACGACAGGAGCTCGCTCTCTCCGCGACTGCTCTCGACCTCGCCGCTGTAGATCTGAAGGCGGTCCTTGCCGGCGAATTTCGCTGCGTAGAGGGCGATATCGGCCTTCCGCAGCAGATCGTCGGCCGTCCCCGCGTGGGCCGGGAAGGTCGCGACCCCAGCCGAGATGGTCGGCAACCGAGGGCCGCGGCGCTGGTGGGCCAGGGCCGTGCGCACCCGCTCGCCCACGTCTGCCGCGGCTTCAGACGCGTCCTCGATCACGATTGTGAACTCCTCGCCGCCGATACGGAAGACCTCGTCTTCGGCGCGAACGACGCGCATGAGCACGCGGGCGACCTCGCGCAGGACCTCGTCTCCGACCGCGTGCCCGTCGCGATCGTTGACGCGCTTGAAGTCGTCGAGGTCGAAGAGCACGACCGAGACGCGTTTGTTGGCGACACTCGCTCGGGTCAGAGACGACGCGAGGTGCTCGTCGAACGCACGCTTGTTCGCAAGCCCGGTGAGCGCGTCGCGTCGCGCCTCGGCGTACGTAAACGCGAGCCGGCGCTCGTTCGCGAGGGAAGCGGAGGCGAGGTCGGCGACGGCGGCGACGAGCTCTACGTCGACAGCCGACTGGACGTTGGCGGGCATTGCGACGAGCAGGGCACCGAGCGCCTGACCGTCGGCGACGAGCGGCGCGGCGACGGCATCGGAGCAGGCGGCGCCGAGGCGGTACAGCTCGCCCAGGTCGTGGGGGTCGGCCCGCTCCAGCTGTAGCTCCGAATAGGCGCGTGAGATGATGCTCGGCGCGGAGGCGAACCACTGCGGAGCACCGGGCCCCGCAAGCGCGGCCAGCGAGAGGGCGACCTCACCGGAGGCCAGATACGTGGCGGTGAATGCCGCACCGGTCAGGTCGGCGAGCTCCCGGGTGAGGAGCTCCGCAGCGCCGCCGCCGTTCACAGATCGGGCGAGCGAGTGCGCGAGCCGGACGAGAGGATCGCTCGCGCCGGCAACCGCGCGCTCGAGCTCCCAGACCGGCGCGCCCTTCACGCAGTACGCGTCGGCGCCCGCGCCCATCATGCCCATGACGTCTTCGCTGTCGTCGGAGCCCGCGTAGGCGACGATCCGGGCCTTCGGGAGCAGCTCGCGGATCCGCTTCGTCGCGCCAATGCCGTCGAGGACGGGCATCTGCACGTCCATCAGCACGACGTCGGGGTGCGTGACCGCGGCGAGTGCCACGGCCTGCTCGCCGTTCCCGGCCTCGCCCACGATCGTGATCTCCGGTTGCCCGGTGAGGCTTGCCCTGACGGCCTCGCGCGCTTCCGGCGAGTCGTCGCAAATCAAAAGTCGAAGCATCGGAGGAACTCCCTCCACAGACGGCGGCGGCATATGAAACTGTGGTCGTTATCGGCAGTGGCCGCTAGCCCTTTGAGACGATAGGTACGAGTAGGATCGGTACGAATTGGGACCCTTTTTCTGCTCGAATCTGTCCTCTTTCCCGCTCTGCGAGGCGAAAAATCACCCTTTTGGGGGGCAAAAGCCGAATTAGCCGATGAGATCGGCCAGCTCGTGGGCGAGGCTCGCCGCGTCGCCCGTCGTGCGCGCGATCGCGATGCACGTGTCGTCACCGGCGATCGTGCCCACGATCTTCGGATGCTCGAGCCGGTCGAGCGCGCGTGCGACAGCCGGAGCAGAGCCCAGCTCCGACTGGACGACGACGATGTTCTGGGCGGGCAGCACCCACCGTCCGAACTGCGACAGGACCCCCGCGAGCGAGTCACGCGGATTGCTGCCGCGCGCGGCCTGCGGCGCGACGTAGCGTGGCCGGCCGAGGACGTCGTGTGTCTTCTCGAGGCCGAGCTCGCGGATGTCGCGCGAAATCGTCGCTTGCGTCACGCTGCAGCCCGCCCGTCCGAGGGC
>DASWDJ010000168.1:0-4122 GCA_036395295.1 Gaiellaceae bacterium
GATCAGCCCAAGGACACCGCGAACCGCCAGATAGACAAACGACCACAGCAACCGACCCCTCCTCGACGGACTGCACCAAGGAGCCGAACCTACCGGCGCAGCCGCCCCGGATCGACGCGGACGAGTTTCTGAACCCTACGCGCCAGAGGCGCGTTCGTCTCCAAGTGGACGATCGAGAAGGGCTCGTTCCGCGTGCTCCACGGCGAAGACCTCATCCAAGACCTGCACACGTGGAACGGTGCGGACTGGCAGGTGTCGAACACCGACGCAGCCCCCGCGCGTCTCAACCGCCTCTGCTCGGCCGACCTGCCGCCGGTCTCGGCCTTCTACAACCCGGCCTCGGGCAATGGCTACGAAGGACGGCTCTTCATGGACGGCGAGGAAGGCGGCACTGGCGGACGCCCCTTCGGTCACGTCGTTGCCACCGGTGACAGCTACGAGCTCACCCCCTGGCTCGGCAACATGTCCTACGAGAACGTCGTCGCGCGTGCGGACTCGGGCGATGCGACCGTGGTTATGGGGCTCGACGACGGGGACGCCACCGTCGGCCAGCAGGTCCACCTCTACCGGGGCACGAAGACCGATACGGGCAACCCGGTGCAGAAGGCGGGCCTCACCAACGGCACGCTCTACGGCGTGAAAGTCGTCGGCGTCCCGAACGAGTACCTCGAGAGCTGGACGGTCGGTGAGCAGCACGACATCGAGCTCGTCGACGTCTCGCAGTTCGCCGGCGTCGGCGGACCCGGACCCAACACCCTCGACGGGGACAGCCAGGCCAAGCTCGTGACGAACTTCCAGCGCCCCGAGGACGGCTCCTGGGATCCGCAGCACCCGAACGACTTCTACTTCGTGACGACCTCGTCGTTCGGGCCGCGCCCCGACGAGAACCGCACCGGCGAGACGCGGCTGTGGCGGCTGCGGTTCGTCGACCCGACCGAACCGAGCCAGGGTGGGACGATCACACTGCTCGTCAACGGCCCGGTCGGAACCGCCGACAGCCCGTCCGCGACCGGCACTCAGAGCGCCGGCTCGCCGGGACCGCAGATGTTCGACAACATCACCGTCAACGACCGCGGCCAGGTGCTGATGCTCGAGGACGTCGGCAACCAGGCCTACCTCGGCGGCGCCTGGACCTACGACATCCCGAGCGGCAATCTCCTCGAGATCGCCGAGCACGACCCCGACCGGTTCACACCCGGCGCCGGAGGCTTCCTGACCAAGGACGAGGAGATGTCGGGCATCATCCCGGCTCCGTTCCTCGGCGAGAGCTGGTACCTGCTCGACGTGCAGGCCCACTACTCGATCAGCGGCGAGCTCGTCCAAGGCGGGCAGCTGCTCGCGCTGCACATCCCCCCGGGCAGGTAAAGAAGAACGACGCAGCGGGCCGGGCGCACCGCCCGGCCCGCGCCCGTCCCCGCGCCATCGTCCGGAACGGAGCCCGAAGGGCTGGGCTGCGAAGACGAGCCCCCACGACCATCCCGACAGCGTGATGGTCACGCTCAGCGGCTCGACCGCCGCCTCACGGTCGGCGACCAGACGCGCGAGGTCACGCTCGAGCCGGCCCAGATCCGGTGGCTAGACGCCCGGACGCACTCCGGCGAGAACATCGGCAGCACACCGACGCACGTCGTCTTCGTAGAACTGAAGGGCGAAGCCGAAGCGCGGACGGCCCCCCGACGCTCGGGCCGTCCGAGCAGTAGACCCTTCGCGTTCGCGGAGCAGAACCGCACCCTTTCGGCAATTCGGCCCGGCAGGCTGTGCACGCCTCCACCAACGGCCAAACGCGAGCCGCGGACGGCAGCTCGGCCGACGAATGCTGTGCAAGCTCGTACGCTCGCGATCGTCCTTTGCGGCCTCTCCGCAGGCAAAACCGCTCGCGCCGCTTGGCGGTGGCCGAGGTTGCACAATGGCCCAGATGGTCCTCGAGATTCGCACTTACCGGTTGAAGGCCGGCAGCGAGGAGGGGTTCCACCGCGTCGTTGCCGAACAGAGCGTGCCACTGCTGCGCCGGTTTGGGATTGACGTCGTTCGGTTCGGGCCGTCCGAGCAGAGCGAGGACCGGTTCGTGGACTATGTGCTCGTTCGCGCGTTCGAATCGTACGAGGCCCGCGATGAGCAGGAAGCGCGGTTTTACGGGTCGAGCGAATGGCGGAGCGGTCCGCGCGAGCAGATCGTCAGCAGGATCGAGAGCGATCACACCATCGTGCTCACCCTGGCGGCGGACGCGGTCGACGCTCTACGCGCTGCCGCCGTGTGACGCGGCAGAGTTCCTCACCCAGCCCGTCCGCGCACGCACCACCGCAGGTGTCCCCGCCTCGCCGACGCCATCCGCGCGCAGCGGTAGCCTTGGTCGCCCGATGAGACATCCGCCAGAACACACGACGGATACCCGAACCGGCTCCCAGGCGACACTCGCCGAACCCCATCTTGGCCCGCGCGAACGGGCTCCGTTGGGGCTAGGTTCTGGGGACAGGTTCGAGGATTTCCAGGGAGGCTCAGGGGCCACCAAAGGAAGGGTGCAGCGAACGGACAAACCAGCCCAATTGCAGGGAAAGCGCGCTACCAAGCGCTTCTCCTGCGTCGCATAGCCGAAGCTCCAATCCTCCATGGTAAGGAGGCGGTCCCCGGTTCGAGTCCGGGAGAGGGCTTAAATACCTGCAAAACCGCCCTTTTTCATAACCACCGAGTCCCTCTTGATCAAGGAGGGACGCCGCGTCGAGGCAGGACAAAGATCCGCGAACTCCCTGCAAATCGCTGCCTTACTCGACTGAACGGAGCACCTCCGTGAGAAGGAGGGACTCGACGAGGTGGCCGCGACCGGGATACTCGAAACTCGCTGGAAAAGGGTGAAATCGGCGTCGCCCAGTGTGGGCGCGCCGAACCTTGGGGACAGGTTTTGGGGAGCACTAGCGCATCCGCTCGATCCGTCCCCGAGCATGGCGTTCGGGAGCGGCCCGAACGCCGGAACGGAACCGTTTTTTTGTACGCGCGCGCGAGGGACGACCCGGCGAGACATCGGGCCCGTGGGTAAGCGCGCGCTCTGATCTCGAAGCTTCTCGGCCTAGCTCGCGCGGCAGTGGAATGGGAGCTCTCGCTCGGCGGTCGGGCGGGCGGCTTTCGCGACGATGAAGCTCATGGCGATGGGCATCTACCTCGCCCTCGGGGACAGCATCTCCATCGACGACTACACCGGCGTGCGTGGTGGGGGCGCGGCGTCGCAGCTCACGCGGAAGCTCGGCCTCGACCTCGTCGACCTCACGCGCGACGGCAACACGACGCACGGTGTGCTCGCCGACCTGGCTGGAGCGCCGGCGAGCGCAGATGTCGTCACGCTGACCGCCGGCGGCAACGACCTGCTCGGCGGCGATCTCCCGCGCGCGATCCTGCACCGGCTTAACCAGATCGCACAGCGGCTCCAGCCGCTCGGCGCCCGTGTCGTCGTCAACACCGTCTACGACCCGAGCGACGGCGACAACGCCGTGGGACGACGTGAGCTCGGTCTGTCGCGGCTGGCGGCGATCGAGCTACGACGGCGCCTGAACGCAGTCAACGGCGGCATCGCGAAGCTGGCCCGGGAACGCGGCTTTCTGCTCGCCGATCTCGCGCGGCTCTTCCACGGGCACGGCCTCGCATCGGACGAGCCGTGGTTTTTCCAGGTGATCGAGCCGAACCTCGCTGGTGCGACCGCCATCGCCGAGCACTGGCACGAGCTGTTGACCTCTCGATAGATCCACCAGATCCAGGAACTGCGACCTCCGATTGCTCCGATCAGTAGGGAGGTCACTGCGGAGAGCAAAGACGTCCGGTTGCTAATACCGGTCCGTCTTCCGCCACTGCGCCACTCCTCCCGCCAGCGCAGAATCGTGGCTCTGACCGTTTCTGGTCGACGATGCCGGGTACCAACCCAGACGCCGCGCCTGCTCCTCGCCCTCTCCAGCGAGGTGCGCATCGAGGTCGTCGAGCGTGTGAGCATCGAGCGCGACGACGCCATCGGTAAGTGTCGGAGCCGACCCGGGCGCGGTCACTCGGAGTTACCCGGCACGGAGGTCACGTGAAGGCGCCCACGCGCGCATCAGGCGCCGTCGTAGCCTCGTGAGCCACGAGGTACTCACCGTCATCCTC
>DASWDJ010000169.1:0-1794 GCA_036395295.1 Gaiellaceae bacterium
GACCGACTTCAGCGAGTTCGAAACAGCGGGCGGTGGGATCTGGCGCATCTGCGCCGTCATCGACTACGCCATCTGGCCACACCAAGCTCTCGACGATCGAACGCCGCGCCAGGCCTACCTCGACACGTGACGCAGCGTCCCACTGAAGGCCCGGTCACCGCGACGCGGCACCGGGCGGGTCTTACGAGACATCCCGTCATCGAGCTGGCCTGCGACGGCTCTCAGCGCCGCTCCTGTGCCGGTGGAGGTTCACATGTGAGACAGCTCGGGCGGCGTCGGTCGGCGCCCTTGACATGGTCGACTGCCTGGCAGCTACGAGGAGTTGGTAGCAGCGAGGTAGGCCGCGTTCAGGCGCTCGCGAACGCTCGGTGATCGCGGTGAGATATCGGAGCCGAGGTGCGAGTGGCGAAGTTCGTGCATGAACTCTTGCCAGAGCGCGGGGCCGCCTTGTTCGAGCAGCTCGGCGCGAGCGTTGAGCGCGCTGCTCGTGGGCCGGTGGCGAAGTCCCCAGCTGCCGAGCTGCGCGAACACGGGTACGAGTTGGATCGCGGGTTCGGTCAGGCTGTAGCGTGCCCGCTGGCCGGGTCGCGTGTCCTCGCGGGTGAGCAGTCCCGACTTGACGAGTCGCTTGAGTCGGTCGGCGAGAATATTTGAGGCGATCCCCTCGATTGAGTTGGCCTGCAGCTCTCGGAAATAGCGGCGGTCTCCGAAGACGATGTCGCGGAGGACGATCAGGCTCCAGCGATCGCCGAACGCCTCGATGGCGGCGTTGATCGGGCACTCCGACCGTGGCTGATTCGCTTCGCGCATACTGCTTGCAATCTACCACCGCCAGGAACTACCGTCTCGACGAGCGGTTGCAAACCACAAGCGGAAGGAGCCACGTGCTGAGGCAGGTCGCGGAGGGTGTGCTGATCCACCAGAGCGAGTTCATGCAGAGCAACGCCGTTATCGTGCACGGCCGGGCTGGCGTGTTGCTCATCGATCCCGGGGTGACCGGCGACGAAATCGCCTGCCTCGCGAACGACCTGTCCGAGTTGGGCGAGACCGTTGTAGCAGGCTTCTCGACGCATCCTCATTGGGATCACCTGCTCTGGCACGCCGAGCTCGGCGCGGCGCCTCGTTACGGCACGGCCCGTTGCGCGGCCACTGTCCGAGATCGGCTGTCACACCCGGGTGCGAAGGCCCGCGTCGCCGCGCTGATACCGCCGGACATCGCCGAGCAGGTACCGCTGGACCTGCTCGGCCTCATTACCGACCTGCCCGCCGAAACTGCACGGATTCCTTGGGATGGCCCCCAAGTCCGGATTATCGAGCATCAGGCGCATGCCCCGGGCCACGCGGCGCTGTTGATCGAGGAGCGCGGGGTTCTCGTCGCCGGCGACATGCTTTCTGATGTCTTGATTCCGATGCTCGACTTGAACGACACCGCGGACTCGATCGAGGACTACCTCGCCGCGCTGCGGCTGCTCGATGGCGTGGCGGGCGACGTCGATGTCCTTGTCCCCGGCCACGGGTCCATCGGCGGAGCTGATCAGGTACACGCACGGATCGACCAGGATCGCGCGTACGTGCACGCCTTGCGTGACGCCGGTGTTCCCGGCGACCCGCGGGTCGGCCCATCGGCCACGTACGGCAAGGATTGGCTGCCCGGCGTGCATGAACGGCAACTACAGCACCTCGCCCGAAGAAGAGAGCCCGACGCGACGCCAAGATAGAGACCCCCTTGCGACACAAGACGACCCATGCCAAATTCTTGACTCAAGACAGTCGACGCGCCAGCAGCGGAAGTCG
>DASWDJ010000170.1:0-25469 GCA_036395295.1 Gaiellaceae bacterium
GAGCACGGATCGTTCGCGCATCCGGATCGACGTACATGCCTTTCATCTCGGCGAGGTCGATCATGAGGCCGCCGGTCGTCACGCAGCGTCCGGCGATGCTGTGCCCGCCGCCACGGACGGAGATCTCGAGACCGGCCTGACTCGCGAAGTCGACCGCGGCGGCGACGTCTGCGGCGCCGCGGCAGCGCGCGATCAGCGCGGGCCGCTTGTCGATGAGGCCGTTGTGGACGAGGCGCGCGACCTCGTAGCGGTCGTCGCTCGGCGAGAGAAGGAGCCCGGAGAAGTTCTGGGAGAGAGCCTCAATTTGCTCGGCGTCGAGCGCAGCCACAGTCATTCGGCACCCCCGCGGTCGAAGTGGGAGCGCGCAGTCTAAAACGGCGGTAGGCGAAACGCTACCGAGCGGCCTTGAGCCGTCGGCACCGTGAGACGATGTCTCGATGAAGAGCGTTCCCTCTATCGAGGCGCTCGGCGGAGGACGATCAGTCGCGAGACCGTGTTCTTGTGCTCGAGCATGTCCGACCCCTTTGCCGTCGCGCGACACCCGAGCGTGCCGCTCCGGGCGAGGGCGTTTAGAGCGCGGCCTGACAGTTTGACGGCGATACGAGCCGAAGCGCCGGCTCGGAGCGCGAACCGGCCCGAACCGAGGGCTCGACGCCGTTTTGCGAGCAGCAAGGTCCCCCTACAGGGCCCGGCGGTCTCCACGGTGCAGGCTACGCGAACTCGAGCGACCCCGTCCTTGCCGACGTGTGTATGCCGTGTCGGAATGGACATCCCCGGACCGCCCGTCGCCCGAGGATCATCGTAAAACATGCCGTGGACCGAGCCGCCGCCCGGGTAGTGCCACGTCGCGACGATCGACTTCGTCCGGTGGTCGATGACGCCGACGCCGCCCGGATCGTCAAGCGACACAAACGTGTAGCGCCCGTTCGCGCTGAGCCAGTTGTGACCCGCGACCCGCACCCCCGTGAACACGAGCTTCGATACGGAGGAGTTGTGCAGGTTGATCACGTCGACCTCGGCGGGCGTACTGCGGAGCGCGACGACGACAAAGGTCTCGTCCGGGGCGATTTGCACCGTGTCCGGCTGATCCCCGACCGGAATCCTGCGAACGACTTGCCGCGCGACGAGGTTGATCACGTCGATCTCGTCCGCGTTGCGCAGAGAGAGGTAGCCCGTCCGCCCATCACGCGAGACGTGGAACTCGCTGGGGTTGTCGCCGGTCGCCATGGACCACTGGATCGCACCGGTGTGCGCGTCCAGCGCGACGAGGGTGTTCGTTCCGGAGTTGACTGCGTACAGCGTCTTGCCGTCTTGCGTTGGGGCCGGCGCGTGCGTCCGCTCCGTCGGCGGTCCGGTCGCCCACTCGGCGACGAGATCGTCCGTCATCGTGTCGATCACGCCGATCTTGTTGGTTCCGAACTCCGCGACGTACACGCGGCTGCCGTCCGCGCTCGCATACATGTGATGCGGTCTCGACCCGACGTTGATCGTCGCGATGACCTCGTGCCGCGTCACCGAGATCACGGAAACCGAGTTGGAGCCCTCGTTGCCGACATAGAGCTTGTTCGTTCCACGGGGGACGGCGAGCCCCATCGGTGCCTTCCCGACCCGGACCGTCGCCAGCACCTTGCCCGTTGCGTCGAACGCCGTCACCGTGTCCGGCCCGCGACTCGTCGCCCACGCCGTGCCCTTCGCGCGGAGACCCGTGGTGTGCGATATGCCGCCTGCCGCGAGCGGGGAGAAGACGACCCAGCAGCAGAGGGCGGCGAGCGCGCCGATAGCTAGCGTCCGAGGGATGGGTGCCTCCTTTCGCTCACCTTGTCACACCCCGGGCGACGGATACAAGGGCCCGATCGCGCTTTGCCGTTAGCGGCTGCTACGGAGGGATCCAGTAGGCCTCGACTGGAGCGGCCTTTCCTTTGAGGGTCAACTCCTCGCGCGTCGCGTCCGGGAACGCCCTGAATACGTCCTCGTACGTCGCTGCATCGACGACGATCTGCCCGTCGCGGGCACTCGCCGTCAGTCTCGCCGCGGTATTCGTCACGTAGCCGACTGCAGCGAAGTCCTTGTAGCCGCCACCGGCGACGTTGCCGACGAACTCCTCGCCGCTCGCAACGCCAATGCCGACCTCGAGCGACCCGGCCGCCGATTCGGTGTAGCGGATTGCACGTACGAGCGACCGGGCCGCCTCGACAGCCTTCCGACGGTAGTTGGGGCCGGCGAGACCCGGCACGAACAGGCCCTCGATCTCATCCCCGGCGATCTGACCGAGTAACCCCTCGTGCGCGAGAAGAGCGGCGGATGATGTCTCGTAAAAGCGCTGGACGAGCTCGGTGACCTCGTCCTGCTGGAGGCGTTCGCAGAGCGCCGTGTATCCGCGGACGTCCGCGAACAGGACGGCAACCGGGACAATTGCACCGCCCTCCGGCGCGTGCTCGATGCAGCGCGCGCAGATGTGCGGATTCTTCCTCGAGGGGGTGTACCCAACGGGTTTCAGCACTCCGGCGTAGCGACCCTTGAAGGGCGCGTTGCAGAACTTGCATCGTGAGGCACTCGGCATCAGGCCGAACATGCGCCGGCCCGCGCGGTGGGTGAAAGCGAGTGCGCTCTCGCCGCGCAAGATCGCGACCCAGCGCTCGCTCATAGGCGCGATCCCGTCGGGCAGGGCGCCCGCGGAGCCGATCGAGTTCACGTCCATGCCTAGATTTCAGCATCCGCAGAGGCGAGGGCCAAACGGCGCCTAGGCACAATCGGCAAAGTGAGCGACAATTCAGCGATGGTGCTGGGCATCATGCGCGACGACTGGTGGTGGCCTTGGTGGGTCAGCTCGCTCATCGACATCGGGGTCGTGCTTGCCGCGCTGGCCGTCTTCCGCCTGAGCTCAGGCCGAATCGTCCGCGCGTTAGCCGGCGTTTTCGTTCTCGTCGGTCTTGTCGCCGCCGTCATGGCACCGATCGTGATGACCGAAAAGTCCGACCACATGAAAGGTGACGAGCCGCCGCCGATGATGCCTTGAGACCGCTGCGGCCGCTGGCGTCAGGTGCCCGCGGTCTTCCGGTGGAAAACCTAAGTCCCCTTTTGCAGGCCTTTCGTTATTGAGCTAGCCGGACTCGAACCGGCGACCTCCTGGGTGCGATTTCACCCGTTGCTTGTCTGCCGGCCTTTGCCGTTTCCCTCAACCATGCCGCTTTTGGGCGCCCGATGCTTCGCGCTACATTGCTCCTCTTCGCGCTGGCTAGTTGCCAAAAGTTGGCCACGCCTTCGCGCCGACGCGCCCTTCCAGTCGGGCACGCTTTCCCTGCGCGCGTCGCGGCGCGATCATGTTCGCATGCGGGAGCTCCCGAGCGGGACCGTCACCTTGCTCTTCACGGACATCGAGGGCTCGACGCGCCTGCTGCACGAGCTCGGGGAGCGATACGCGGACGCGCTTGCGGAGCATCGTCGCGTATTGCGTGATGCCTTCTCGCGGCACGGCGGCGTCGAAGTGGACACGCAGGGCGATGCATTCTTCGCCGCGTTCGCACGCGCAAGCGACGCGGTCGCGGCCGCACGCAACGCTCAGACCGCACTCGCCGGCAGTCCCGTGCGCGTGCGGATCGGTATCCACAGCGGCGAGCCAGTCGTCACCGAGGAGGGGTACGTCGGCGTCGACGTGCACCGGGCCGCGCGGATCATGGGCGCCGGGCACGGCGGCCAGGTTCTCCTCTCGGAGACGACACGGCGGCTTCTCGACTCCGCAGCCGACTTGCGCGACCTCGGCGAGCACCGCCTCAAGGATCTGGCGGCGCCGCAGCGCCTGTACCAAGTTGGCGACGGCGACTTCCCGCCACTGCGCACGCTCTACCGGACGAACCTGCCGATCCAGCCGACGCCAATCGTCGGGCGCCAGCGCGAACTCGAGGAAGCGGGGACGCTCATACGCTCGCACCGCTTAGTGACGCTCATTGGGCCCGGCGGGAGCGGGAAAACGCGCCTCGCACTTCAGCTCGCGGCCGAAGCGGTTGAGGAGTTTCCAGACGGGGTCTTCTGGGTTCCGCTCCAGGCACTCCGCGATCCGGCCCTCGTCGAACGTGCGATCGCAGCGTCGGTCGGCGCGGATGATGGCCTGATCAAGCACGTGGCGGACAAGCGCTTGTTGGTCCTGCTCGACAACTTCGAGCAGGTCGCCGAGGCGGCGGCGACGATCACGTCGCTGCTTTCGCAGACGCTCAACGCGACGGTCCTGGTCACGAGCCGCGAGCCGCTGCAGGTCGAGTCCGAGCAACGGTACCCAGTCGACCCCTTGCCCGACAACGATGCTGCGATCCTCTTCGTCGAGCGCGCACTCGCAGTCGTTCCGCACTTCGAACCAACCGCGGCTGTGGCCGAGATCTGCCGGCGGCTCGACGGGCTGCCGCTCGCGATCGAGCTCGCGGCGGCGCGCGTCGCGCTCCTGGATCCCGACGAGCTGCTGGCGCGGCTTGATCGGCGGCTGCCGCTGCTCACCTCGCGCTCGCGCGACGCACCGGAGCGGCAGCGAACGCTTCGCGGCGCAATCGAGTGGAGCTACGAACTTCTCGAGCCAGGCGACCAGGAGCTCTTCCGTCGGGTTTCCGTCTTCAGAGGGAGCTTCTCTCTCGAGGCAGCGGAGACCGTTTGCGATGCGGACCTCCAAACGCTCGAGTCGCTCGTCGTGAAGAGCCTCCTCCGGCGCTGGGGGAGCGGACGGTTGGGCCTGCTCGACACAATTCGCGAGTACGCGCTCGAACGATTCAATGAATCGCCCGAGGCCGAGACCATCCGCGATCGGCACGCCGAGTTTTTCCTCGCCGTTGCCGAGAGTGCGAACCTCAATCCGGGCAAGCTCGCGAGCGGCGGGCAGCACCTTGGCATCGCGAACTTGGAGCAGGACAACGTGCGCGCCGCGCTTGCGTGGGCGCTCTCGAGCGGATCAATCGAGCTCGCATTCAGGCTGGCGACCGCGATGGACATGTTCTGGACCGCGCATGACCCGCGCGAGGGCATTCGCTGGTTCGGGACCCTTCTAGAACATCAGGATGCCGATTCTGTGGCGCCCGAGCTGCGCGCCCACGCGCTGCGCGGATACGGCAGCAGCTTTGCGCTTGCCGGCGACAACGAAGCAGCAGAGCGATTGTGGGAGCAGAGTCTGGCCGTCTTCGACCAGCTCGATGACGAGCACGGCCGCGCAGTGCTTCTCCATCGGCTGGGCGTTGTCGCGCTGTGGAAGGGCGATCTCGAGCGAGCGCGTACGCTCGTCGAGGAAAGCCAGGCGATCCACGACCGCACCGGCGACGAATTGGAACGGGCCTTCGGGCTAGCGCAGACGATCGGCACGCTCGGCGCGATCGCGCGCGACGCCGGTGAAGAGCAACGTGCATCGCAGTTAATCGAGCAGAGCGCAGCAATGGGCCGTCAAGTCGGCGTGCCGTGGTGGGAGAGCGGCATGCTTGCGGAGTTGGCTGCACTCGCGTTGACTGCGGGCCGCGTGGACGAGGCGGAGGCGCGGGCGCGTGATTCTCTCGCGCTCTCGGAAGAGCTGCGCGACCACGCCGGGCGTGTCTTCGGGGTCGGCCTGCTTGCATCGATCGCGGCCGCACGCGGCGAGCAAAAGCGCGCCGGTCGTCTCTGGGCCGCGGTCGAGACCGTGGACGCGGTCGCGCCGCTCGGCGGCTTCCGACGGCACCGTCAGGCCTGCGAAGCCTGGATTCACGCCGCAGCGGGGCGAGAGTTCGAGGAGGGCCGCGCCGAGGGCCGTGCGTTGAACCTGGACGACGCCGTCTCGTTAGCTCTGGCGCACGAAGTGGAGACAGGGGCTGCCCGCTCAAACGCGACCGCTTGAGTTCAGGCTAGGCGGTCGCATTTCCCGACTCGCCGTGTCGACATCGAGAAGGCAGATGACCAATACTTGACCACGCGTGGGCGCAGGGGCGGGAGCTGCCCGAACGAGTGGAAGCACGCGAGACGCTGTCGCATCATTGGGGCGTGGAGCTCCCCACCGGGACCGTCACCTTTCTCTTCACCGACGTCGAAGGCTCGACGAGGCTGCTCGAGGAGCTCGGCCGGCGCTACGTGCAGGCGCTCGCCGGGCACCGGCGGATCGTCCGTGAGGCGTGCGTGCGCCACGGCGGGGTCGAAGTCGACACCCAGGGAGACGCCTTCTTCGTCGCCTTCGCGGACGCGCGCGAGGCATCTCTAGCCGCGGCGGAAGCGCAAGCGGAGCTCGCCTCAGGCCCGATGCGCCTCCGGATGGGTCTGCACACGGGTGAGCCGATTGTCTGGGCTGAGGGCTACGCAGGCGTGGACGTCCATCGCGGGGCCCGCATCTGCGCCGCAGCCCACGGCGGCCAGGTCGTCCTCTCCGAGCGGACCGCCGCCCTGCTCGACGATAGCCAGCTGCGCCCACTCGGCGCTCACCGGCTGAAGGACTTGTCTGCGCCACAGCCGCTGTTCCAGCTCGGCGACAATGAGTTTCCACCGCTCAGGACGCTCCACGCGACGAACCTGCCGGCTCAGCCGAGTGCGCTGATCGGGCGTGAGGGCGAGCTTGAGGAGACGATCGGCCTCCTGAGAGACCGCACTCGGCTTCTAACGTTGACGGGCGCCGGCGGCAGCGGGAAGACGCGGCTCGCGCTGCAGCTCGCCGCAGAGGTCGCGGAGGATTTCGCCGACGGCGTCTTCTGGGTGCCACTGGCGGCGGTCAGTGAGACCGACCTCGTCCTGCCGACGGTTGCCAGCACGATCGGCGCTAAGGACGGTCTCGCCGATCATGTGGACGCCAAGCGGATGCTCCTCCTGCTCGACAACTTCGAACAGGTCATGGGCGCAGCGGCGGAACTCGGCGACCTGCTCCAGCGGTGCTCCAACCTGAAGCTGCTCATCACGAGCCGCGCCCCGCTGCGGCTCTCGGGCGAGTGGGAGTATCAGGTCGAGCCGCTGCCCGAGACCGACGCGGTGAGTCTCTTCACGGAGCGTGCCCGGGCGATCGTCGCCAAGTTCCAGCCCGATGACTCGGTCGCAGAGGTCTGCCGCCGGCTCGACGGACTCCCGCTCGCGATCGAGCTGGCCGCCGCGCGGGTCCGCATCCTTAAGCCCAAGGAGCTGCTCGCTCGCCTCGAGCAACGGCTACCGCTCTTGACGGGAGGGCCACGCGACGCCCCCGAACGTCAGCGCACGCTCCGGACAACGATCGAGTGGAGCTACGACCTCCTCGAACCCAAGGAGCAGCGCCTCTTCGCCCGCCTTGCCATCTTCGCCGGCAGTTTCGATCTCGTCGCGACCGAGGCGGTCTGCGAGGCGCCCCTCGACCTGGTCGAGGCGCTCGTCGAGCGGAGCCTCGTCCGGCGGTGGGCGAGCGGTCGGCTCGGCATGCTCGAGACGATCAGGGAGTTCGCTTTCGAGCGCTTGGCGGAAAGCGATGAACTTGACGCCGTAGCCCGCGCCCATATTGATTACTACCTGTCGCTCGCCGAGAAGGCCGAGGTCAAGGGGGAGGCTCTTGAGGCTGGATGGCTCGATCGTCTGGACGCGGAGCGGGACAACTTCCGCGCGGCGATGCGCTGGGCCCTTGACGAAGGGGAACCCGTGCTCGCGCTACGGCTTGCCGGCGACCTCGGCCGCTTCTGGGTGATCCGCGCCCATCAGGAGGGGTACGGCTGGCTCGCCGAAGCACTCGAAGCCGCGCCCGACGCACCGCCGGACGTGCTTGCCAACGGTCTGATGTGGGCGGGGAGCACGGTCTACTTCACGGGCGACTACGAACGGGCCGCCGCGCTAGGTGAACACGCGCTTGAGCTCTTCCGTGAGCTGAAAGACAAGCGAAACGTCGCCCGGATGCTCGACCGCCTCGCGGCGCCAGCCGAGGTCCTGGGCAACCACGCAAAGGCCAGGGAACTCGCAGACGAAAGCTTGGCCCTCTTCCGCGAGCTCGGCGACCGGACGGGCTCCATGTACCCGCTCTCGAAGGTCGCACTGGATGAGTGGAAGCGAGGAAACCAGAAACGGGGCGTCGCTTTGACCGAGGAGGCCCTCGACCTCGCCCGCGAGGCCGGCGACGTTTGGTGGGCGGCGGGGCTCCTCGCCGATCTCGGCGAGATGGCTTGGGAGCAAGGCGACCTCGCGCGCGCCGCGGCGTTCAGCCGCGAGTGCGTGTTACTCGCCCACGAGCTGCACAACGCGTACACACTGGCTTATGGCTTCGGCCTCCTTGCGGCTCTCGCCGCTCTGGACGGCGACCGGGTCCGGGCCGGGCGGCTGTGGGGCGCGGTCGAACGGCTGGACGACAAGGGAGAGGCTAGGCTCGACCCCGAATCTCGAGCCCGATACGAGCGGGCCGTGCTCGCGCTGTCGGACGCCAAGCTTGAGCGGGCCGCGCGGAGGGCCGCGCGATGACCGTCGACGAGGCCGTCGAGCATGCGCTCAGCACCAGCGGATCCGAATGATCCGGGTGACACCTCCGTTCGAGTCAAGAGTTGACCACCGCTCCGTCCGTCGTCTGATCGAGCAACGGATCAGACAGTTTTGCAGGCGTTCTCAATGGAGCTAGCCGGGCTCGAACCGGCGACCTCCTGGGTGCGATCCAGGCGCTCTCCCAACTGAGCTATAGCCCCGAGGGCCTAGGGTAGCCGAATGGCTGACGTGCGCCCATTCGCGCCCCGAGATGCCGAGCCGGCTGCGGAGCTCCTCTCTGAGCTCTCCCCCGCCTCGGTCCAGACCGCGGACTCGCTTCGCCACCGCCAGGTCAGTGAGCCGCCGCGGGCACGCCGGAAATCATGGGTCGCGCTCGACGGCGACGAGCTCGTCGCGTTCGCGACCGCCAACTTCGCCTGGTTCGGCGGCGAGGCGGGCAAGGGCAGGATCTGGGTTGGCGTCTACCCGCAGCATCGCCACCGCGGGATCGGCACCGACCTCTGGGACACCGCGGTCGCGCATCTCGCCGGCGCGAAGCGGCTCACGGTCGAAGTCGACGACGATCCGGCCGGCCTGCGCTTCGTCGAGCAGCGCGGGTTCACCCAATACGACTCGGAGGTGATCTCGAGACTCGACCCGGGCGAGGGCAAGCTCGAGACGAAGCCGCACGAAGGGTTTCGGGTACTTCCGCTCCGCGAGCTCCAGGGCGGTGAGCGAGAGCTCTACGAGTTCTACGGCGAGGCAGGCGCCATCCCGCCCGGCGATCCGGAGAACCGGGTGACGCTCGAGGAGTGGCGTGACGTCATCCTCGGCAACCCGCTGCTTGACAAAGAGGGAAGCGTCGTCGTCCTCGACGCCGAGGATCGGGTCGTGTCGCTCTCGTGGCTCCTGGTCGACCACGCGCGTCGCCGCGCCGAGAACGAATGGACGGGGACCGCCCCTCACCTCCGCGGTCGCGGGCTCGCCCGTCTGGCGAAGGTCGCGACGATCCGCTGGGCCGCCGAACGCGGTCTAACGGAGATCGTGACCGGAAACGATTCCGACAACCTGCCGATGCGTGAGCTCAACCGCCGGCTCGGCTACAAGGAGCTCTTTGTGCGGCGTGACCTCGAGGCCGATCACGCAGTCAGGGAGATCGAGGCGATAGCCCCAAGCAGGCGATAGCGTCGCAGCGTGGCCGAGCGCACGCTGACCCAGCGGGAGCTGAACCGAGCGCTGCTCGCGCGGCAGCTGCTGCTCGAGCGGGTGCGCTCGCCCTTGCCACGCGTGCTCGAGCGCATGGGCGGGCTCCAGGCGCAGTACGCGCCGGCAATGTACATCGGTCTCTGGACCCGTGTCGAGGGGTTCGACCGCGACGCGCTTACGCGCGCGCTCGAGCGGCGGAGCGTCGTCCAAGGCACGCTCATGCGAACGACGATCCACCTCGTCTCGAAGCGCGACTACTGGCCGTTCGCCGTCGCCCTGCGCGGGCGTCGCAGCGAGCGAGCGAGGGTCAACAAACTCCCCGAGCGGGAGTTTGAACGTGCCGCGGCCAGGCTTCGCAAATTGCTCTCCGCCGGCCCTCGCAGGCAATCCGAGATCGTCGAGGCGCTCGGCGCAGAAACCTGGCGCCCGGGGGTCGGGCTCTGGCTCGAGCTCGTGCGGGTTCCACCGTCGGGTACTTGGGAGCAGCGACGAGCCGACCTCTATGCGCTCGCGATGGACTGGGTAGGTCCGGAAAACGCAAGCGCCGAGGACGGAATTGAGCTGCTCATCCGGCGGTATCTCCAAGGCTTCGGCCCAGCCCCGGCGAACGACATCGCCAACTGGGCCGGCCTCAAGCCGACGGCGATCAAGCCGGCGCTCGAGCGTCTCCAGCTGCGTCGCTTCCGGGACGAGCAGGGCAAGGAGCTGCTCGACCTCCCGCGCGCGCCGCTCCCCGATCCCGACACTCCCGCGCCGGTTCGCTTCTTGCCCGTCTGGGATGCGACGCTGCTCGTGCACGCGCGCCGGACCGGCATCCTGCCGGAGCGCCATCGGTCACGCGTTTTCAACGTGAGGACCCCCCAATCCGTGAAGACGTTCCTCGTCGACGGCCAGGTCGCGGGGACCTGGCGCTACGAGCAGGGCCGCGTGCAGCTCACGCCGTTCGGACGGCTCGCGAAGGGGACCCGGGCCGAGCTAGAAGAGGAGGCCGAGCGACTAGCCGCGTTCCACGCGTGAGCCGCCGACGATCGCCTCGCGTCGGTCGGTGAAGCGAACCAGCAGTTTGCCCTTGCCGTCGTAGTCCGGCGACCAGACGATGATCGTCGCCTCTTCGCCGCCGACCCGACACGGCTCGTTTGCCGGCGGATCGAGGCCGCGCCAGAAGCGCACGAACGGGTTCTCCTCCCACTCGCGGCCGATCGTAGTCTCGTCGGTGTGGCCGGGCAGAACGCGTGTCTCGGACGGGAGCTTCATCAGCACTTCCATCACGGAAACACGGATGGCGGTGACGTCGCTGCCGCCCCCGACGGCGTCGCGGAAGAGGATGTCACCGGAGAAGCAGGCCTCACCGTTGACGACGAACGCCACATGGTCGTCCGAGTGGCCCGGAGTCGGGAGCGCTTCGATCCGCAGGCCGCCGACGTCGAGCGGCCCCATCACGACCTCGAGGCCGAGCTCGTCTTCGTGCGCCACGTGGTCGACGTCGGCATGCGTGCGCAGGACGTGCCGCGGCTCGACTCGCCAGCGCTCGGCGGCGTCGAGCAGCGGCTGCAGCGGCGCGCCCGAGTCGACAAAGACGGCCGTTCCTCCCTCCTCGTCCGCGACGAGGTAGGCGTTCGAGAGCCACCCCGGATCCATGCTTCGCTCCACCAACACCGGCGGATAGGCTACTTCGTACTACGAAGAGGAGGACACGTTGGCAGGGCTCATGGAACGCACCCTCACGATCATCAAGGCGAAGTGGAACAAGCTCCTGAACAGGGCCGAGGACCCCAGCGAGACGCTCGACTACAGCTACGAGCGGCAACTTCAGCTGCTGCAGAACGTCAAGCGCGGCGTCGCCGATGTGGTGACCGCGAAGAAGCGCCTGCAGTTGCAGTCCGACAAGCTCGAGCAGAGCGTCCCGAAGCTCGAGTCGCAGGCGCGAGAGGCGCTCGCCCAGGGGCGTGAGGACCTCGCGCGCATGGCGCTCGAGCGCAAGACGGCGGCGCAGACGCAGCTCCAGGATCTCGACCGCCAGGTCGGGGAGCTCGAGCAGCAGCAGGTGAAGCTCGAAGCGAACGAGAAGGCACTCTCGACGAAGATCGAGTCCTTCCGGAGCCAGAAGGAGGTCATCAAAGCGGAGTACTCCGCGGCCGAGGCTTCGGTGCGGATCGGCGAGGCGTCGACGGGGATCGGCGATCAGATGGCCGACACGGGAGCCGCGATTCAGCGCGCGCGCGACAAGACCGAGGAGATGCAGGCCCGCGCCTCGGCGATGGACGAGCTGATCGCCTCCGGCACGCTCGAGGACTTCACGTCGGGCGGCGAGACCCAGCTCGACCGTGAGCTCGCGCAACTGACCTCGAAGTCGAAGGTCGACGAAGAGCTCGAGAAGATGAAGGCCGAGGTCGGGACCGGCTCCGACCAGAAGGAGCTACAGCAGTAGGACATGTAGGCCACTGGGACGATGTCGAGCCGTCTCGCCGCGAGCGGGGCGAGATGGCTGGGAGCTGGCAGCGGCTCGGCGCTGCGGTCGAGTGCGTCGGGATCGGCGTCAATCGCGTCCGGATTGACCCCGGCCGGCTGTCGACGCCGCCGCACTCGCACGGAGCGTCCGAGGAGATCGTCTTCGTCCTCGGCGGCTCGGGTTTCTCGTGGCAGGACGAGCAGGTCTACGAGCTTCGGCCCGGCGACTGCGTCGTCCATCTGGCCGACCACGAGGAGCACACGCTCCGTGGAGGGCCGAAGGGCCTCGACGTGCTCATCTACGGGACGAGGCACCCGACCGAGATCGGCTGGTTGCCGCGCTCGGGAGCGATCCGCTTCGGCTGGCCGTGGGTGGAGGGCCGCACGGACGATCCCTGGGCCGTCGAGGCGCAGTCCGAGCCGCTCGTCTCCGGTGAGCCCGCGGCCAGGCCGAAGAACATCGTCAACGTCGACGAGGCAGAGGCAGAGGAGTGGGAAGACCATGACTGCGGCGGCGTGGAACGGGCCCTGGGCCGTCAGGCCGGCTCGGTGCGAACGGGCATGCGCCACGAGATCATCCCGGAGGGGAAGCTCAACTGCCCGCCACACTGCCACGGCTCCGAGGAAGAGTTCTTCGTCGTCCTCGACGGGAAGGGCACGTGCCTCCTCGGTGACGAGGAGCATCCCCTGCGGCGCGGCTCGATCGTCGGGCGTCCTCCCGGGACAGGAGTGGCGCACGCTTTCCGCGGACCGCTGACGCTACTCACCTACGGCACGAACGAGCCCAACGAGATCTGCTACTACCCGCGCTCGAACAAGATCAGCTTCTTCGGCGTCGGCGTCATCGGGCGCATCGAGAAGCTCGACTACTGGGACGGCGAACCGCCGGAATGAACCCGACCCATGACGGCGAACCCCGCGACGAGGCTGTTACACCTTTGATTGGGGTCTGACCCCAACGAGAATTGTCACAACTCGGAGCGCGGGTTTCTCCTTCAGAAGAAGTGTCACAACTTTGATTGGGGTCTGACCCCAACGAGAATTGTCACGACTCGCGACGCGGGTTCTCCGGGACGAGGGTTATGCCATGGCTTAGATTGGCGCGTCGAAAAGCGCTAGCCAGCGCGTCAGGTCTTGCTCGACCGGCAGCTCCTTCTCCAGCTTCGCCTTCAGCTCCAGCTCCTCGGCGTTGTCGCGCTCCTTCCCCTCGCCCGTGGGGATGAACGGCCAGAACGCGCCGCGCTTGAACCCGTAGATCCAGTACACAGGGTGCTTGCCGCCGCTGAACTTGAACGCGGCCGCCAGCAACCGCTCGCCGAAGCCGCGCGCGACGAGCTCCGAGGCGACGAGGTGCACGGTTGGGACGAGCTCCTCGAAGTCGTTGTCGCGGATGATCAGCCACTCGAAGCCGAACTCGTCGCCGCGCCGTTCGATCTTCGAGTGCGCGTCCTGGGCGGCGACGTCCAGCAGCTCCTGAAGCTCGTTCTCGGCGCGGACGAACTCCGACGCTGAGAGCGGCTTGAAGACGACGGCCGCGTCGCCGGTCGGCTTCAGCCCGAGCTCGGTCTCGAGCGTGATCCGCGCCGTGGTGATCGCGAAGAGCCGCTCCTCGTCGGCCTTCTTCAGCTTCTTGCGCCCGAAGAGGACATCGGTCAGGCCCATCAGGCACGGGCCTTCCCGAGCTCGCGAGCGATCTCTGCCAGGCGCGCAAGGCGCTTTTCCAGGGGCGGATGGTCCATGTTCAAGACGAAGCGGTGTGCGCGCACCGAAACGATAAAGAATGCGTTGAGCCCGCTCAGGGCGCGCAGGTCGCGTCGGGGGATGAGCGCGGTCTCGGCCGCAAGCTTCTGTAGGGCGCTCATGAGGTTCTCAGGATGCCCGGTCGCCAGCGCAGAGCCACGGTCGGCCGCGTACTCGCGGTAACGGGAGACCGCAAACGTGAGCAGCGTTCCGAAGACGTAGAGAGTCAGTCCGATGAGCATCTCGAAGGGCCAGATCAGATATTCGCGCCAGTCGCGTTCACGCTTCGAGAAGTCTCGTCCGCCGAAGCGCCACCGGCCGAGCCAGGCGCCGACTGTCGGAAAGAGACTCGCGGCGGTTATGACCATGGCGTCGCGATTCGCGATATGAGCGAGCTCATGCCCGAGGACGGCCTCCACTTCACCTGGCTCGAGACGCTCGAGAAGCCCTCTCGTGACGACGACGGTCGCACGAGACTGCCGAATCCCTGCGGCAAACGCATTGGGCACGTCGAGCTCTGAAACGGCGATCCGGGGAGCCGGCAGGTCGCCCATGCCCGCGAGGCGGTCGACCAGTGCGTGCAGCTCGGGTTCCTCAGCGCGCTCGACTGTCCTCGCGCGCGCGGCGCTCAGCACGAGCCGGTCCGCACCCGCGAAGTGGGCGTAGATCCCGAGCAAGAGCAGGACCGGCACGCCCAAGACACGCCAGTCCTCGTTCCAGCCGTCGTAGACCGTCCATCCGGCAAGGAACGCCAGCGTGCCGTAGAGCGCGAGCAGGACGGCGCTCACGAAGAGCATGCGCAGTGTCAGACTCAGGGTCTCGGCCGTACGGGCCGCGCTCCACCTCTTACGCGACGGGGCGGCCCATCTCACGGGCGATGTCGGCGAGGCGGGCAAGGCGCTTCTCGAGCGGCGGGTGTGTCATGAAGAGCTCGGCGCCTGCCCTCTTGACGCTGGTTGGGATGATGAAGAACGCGTTCATGCCAGCAACCTCGCGCAGGTCCTGCTGCGGGATCTGCGTGATCCGGCTGGCGATCTTCTGCAAGGCGCTCATCAGGTGCTCAGGCGCTCCGGTGATGAGCGCAGACCCGCGATCGGCCGCGTACTCGCGGTAGCGGGAGATCATCATGATCAGCACGTAGCTGATCACGTAGGTCACCAGTGAGGCCACGAACATGATCAGCCAGACCGGCGCGCCCGAGTTCCGGTCGCGGTCGCCGCCGCTGAACATTCCGCCCCACAGGCCAAAGCGCGCGAGCATCGCCGCGACCATCGAGAAGAAGCTCGCGATCGTCATCACGGCCACGTCGCGGTTCACGACATGCGTTAGCTCGTGCGCGAGCACGCCTTCGATCTCCTGCGGCTCCAGGCGGTCCCAGAGCCCCTGCGTGACTGCGACGACCGAATGCTTCTTGTTGCGGCCGGTGGCGAAGGCATTCGGCACGGCCGACGGAACGACGGCGACGCGCGGCTTCGGGAGATCGGCCATCGCGGCGAGGCGCTCGATCATCGCGTGTAGCTCAGGGGCCTCGTCGGGCTGCACGATCTTGGCACCGGAGGCGAGTAGGGCGATCTTGTCCGAGGTGTAGTACTGGAGGAAGGCCAGGACCCCGATGATGAGGACGACGGCGAAGATGCCGACGTTGAGGACGTTGACCATGACGACGAAGAAGACGACGTAGAGCAGGCCGAGCGTGAACATCGTCAGCACCAACCGGGTCGAGAGACCGAAGTCGCGGCCGTAAGCACTTCTTTTCATCGAGAATCGCGCTCCTTGCAAGCGAGGGGTATGCCGTTGATTCTAGCCGCCGGCCTCGGGGCGACCGCGCTCCTGGCCGCTCCTGCCGCGCGAGCCGAGGGCATTCGGGTTGTGCTGCACGCGCCCACTTCGCGGCAGGCCGCGAGCGGGCTGCTCGTGCCCGGGCGGGGGCCGACCTTCAGCCGCAAGGAGACGATCGACGCCCTCGACGAAATCCCGCGGGGTACGTGTCCCTGCTCGTGGACGTTCTACGTCACCCTGCCGCGGACCGCCCCGCACGAGTACGACCGATTGGAACGAGTCTGGATCGGCGGCGCTGGTTATCCCGCCGGCTCGCTGCTCGTGTCCGACCGCACGCGAATCCCGGGCCTCGTCTCCGTCTACGACCTCGAGCCGACCGCGAAGGCCCTGCTCGAGCACAAGGAGCCGCCGGTCACCGCGCGGCCCGAGAACGACCCGGCGAAACGGCTGGCTGCACTGGAACGGCGGCTGAACCGCGCGCACGACACGAGGACGAAGGCGAGCCTGCTCCTCGCCGGCTTCATCGCCTTGTTCTCGATCCTGGCGCTGGTGCTTCGCTCTCCCTTCCTCGGCCGCACGGCGCTGCTGGCCGCCCCGGTCGTGCTCGCCGGCGCTCTCGGCCTCAGCGCGCTCGAGATCAGCATCCCGACGACCACCATCCTCGCTCTCACGGCGATTGCCGTTCTCGGCGCGCCGGCCCTCGCCGCAGTCACCGGGAACCGACACGCGCTCGCGCTCGCCCTGCTCGCGATCTTCCCGATCTACCTGCTCACCCTCGCCATCTCGACCGAGACGAGCTCGTTCGCGGCCCTCGGTGCCCGCCCCGAAAACGGTGGACGCTTCTACGGCTTCCAGAACCAGGTCGAGACGATGTTGCTCGTGCCGGCTCTGCTGCCCGCGGCGTTGCTGGGCCTGCCGGCTCTCGTGCCCGTCGCACTGCTCGCCCTCGTGACCGTCGGCGCAAGCTTTGCGGGCGCGGACGGCGGCGGCGTCCTGGTCTTCGCCGTCGGCTTCGCCATCCTCTCGCTGCGGCTCCGCGAGATCCCGCTGACCGCTCGCAACCTTGCGCTCGCGGGAGCGGCCGCGATCGCCGCGGGCCTCGTCCTCGTCGGCCTCGACGCGGCATCCGGCGGCGAAAGCCACGTGACGCGCGCGGTCGGCGGAGGGCCGATCGACCTGGCGGAGCACATCGGTCATCGCCTGCGGCTCTCGGCCGAAGGCGTGTTCTCATCACTTCACGCCGCGATCATCATCCCCGTCTCGCTGGCGGGGCTCATCTGGATCTCGCTACGGCGCCCGCGCTACGCGACCGTCGACGCAGTGCTGGTTGCGATCGCGGTCTCGCTGCTGGTGAACGATTCTCCCCGCGATGTGGCGGCCTGGGGCGCGCTCTCCTGCGCCGCGCTTCGCTTCTGGAAAGACGCTCGGCGCGTCCAGTAGACTCGCCGCTCGTGGCTCGGGCGCTCGTCATCCTGTTCGGGGTGCTTCTCCTTGCCGGTTGCGGGGGCGAGAAGACCGTCTCGCCGACCGGCTCGGTCGAGGGCACGCTGCCGAAGGCGGCCAAGGGCAACCCGGCCGCGGGGAAGAAGCTGTTTGCCGACAACGGCTGCGGCGGGTGCCACACCTTCAAGGCAGCCGGCGCGAACGGCAAGATCGGCCCCAATCTCGACGACGTGCTCAAAGGCAAGGACGCCGAATTCGTGAAGACGTCGATCGCCGACCCGAACGCGGAGATCGCTTCGGGGTTCCAGCCGAACATCATGCCCCAGAACTACGGCTCGCAGCTGACGTCGAAGCAGATCGCCGACCTCGTGGCGTTTCTCACCCAGAAGTGATCGACCTCAAGGCTGCGCGCGCCGACCCGGACGGCTTCCGGGCCGCAGTCGCGCGCAAAGGCGCGGGCGCGGCCTTCGACCGGATGCTCGAGGCGGATGCTCGATGGCGTGAGCTCGTGCCGAAGGTCGACGAGCTGCGCTCGCGCCAGAAGATCCAGGGCAAGCCGAGCCCGGAGCAGGTCGAGGAACTGAAGCGGGTGAAGGAGGATCTCAAGCGGCTCGAGGACGAGCTCGCGGCGGCCGAGGCGGAGCGCGACGAGCTGCTGGCGCAGGTGCCGAACCCACCGCACGAGTCCGTCCCCGAGGGGGAGACGGAGGAGGAGGCGGAGGTCGTCAGGGTCGTCGGCGATCCGCCACAGCTTGCGGATCCGAAGGAGCACATCGAGCTCGGCCGGTTCGACATGGAGCGCGCGGCGCGGGTCTCGGGATCACGCTTCGGATACCTGATCGGGGACACGGCGCTGCTGGCGCTCGCGCTTTACCGCTGGGCGCTCGACCGCGCTTTGTCCGAAGGCTTCACGCCGGTGCTCCCACCCGTGCTGGTGCGCGAGGAGGCGATGTACGGAACCGGCTTCT
Source organism: Gaiellaceae bacterium (assembly GCA_036395295.1). Lineage (GTDB taxonomy): Bacteria > Actinomycetota > Thermoleophilia > Gaiellales > Gaiellaceae > VAXT01. The sequence goes on from DASWDJ010000170.1 coordinate 17,970, forward strand.
TCCCGGCGGAGAAGTCCGAGTACTACGAGATCGGCGAGGACGGCCTCTACCTGACCGGGACCTCGGAGGTCGCGCTCGCCGGGCTGCACATGCGCGAGATCCTCGAGGCCAACGAGCTGCCGTTGCGCTACACCGCGTTTTCGACCAACTTCAGACGCGAGGCGGGCGCGGCGGGCCGCGATACGCGCGGGATGTTCCGCGTCCACCAGTTCAACAAGGTGGAGATGTTCTCGTACGTCGCTCCGGAGGAGTCCTGGGACGAGCACGAGCGGCTGCTCGCGATCGAGGAAGCTCTCGTGCAGGAGCTCGGTCTCCCTTACCGCGTGCTGAACATCCCAGTCGGCGAGCTCAGCTCGGCGGCGGCCAAACGCTACGACATCGAGGCGTGGTTCCCGAGCCAAGCGCGCTACCGCGAGCTCACGTCGTGCTCGAACACGACGGACTTCCAGGCTCGCCGGCTCGGCACGCGTTTCCGCCGCGAGGGCGCCATCGAGCACGTGCACACGCTGAACGGAACGGCGGTCACCGACCGCTGGGCGCTCGCGATCCTCGAGAACTTCCAGGGCGAGGTTCCGGACGTGCTCCGCGGGTACGGCGCACCGGAGCGGATCAGCCCAACATCGTGACAACTCTCCACGGGGTCAGACCCCGATCAAAGTTGTGACACTTTCTTCAGCGGTGACGCCGCGCTCGAGGTTGTGACAATTCTCGTCGGGGTCTGACCCCTGCGACCCACTTACTGCCAGAATTGGTCAAGGCGGGGTGCCGGAGCGGTCGAACGGGGCGGTCTTGAAAACCGTTGGCCCTTTGCGGGGCCCGTGAGTTCGAATCTCACCCCCGCCGTTTATGGCTGAGCCAAAACCCGCTCCACTAGGCGGGTTTCAGCCTCGCCGGCACCTCTTCGCCCGCGCGCCGATCGTACCGCTTGAAACCGCTAGGGACCGCTGGAAACTAGCGCCTGATCTCGCCGATGTGTCCGCGCATAAGGAAGGGGGAGGCGGGCTCCCGCTCCCCCTTCCTTTCCCGCTCGGGGTGCCCACTCAGCAGATCTGAGCGACCACCGTGCCGGTGCCGGCGTGGCCCGGATTGGGCGCGTAGCCGGGGTTGGTCTGGACGAGGACAATGTGGACGGTGTTGCCCGAGATCGTCGAGCCGGACTTGCTGATCGAACTCGAGACGATCACCGCCATGAGCGCGGGCAGCGGCCCAGGCGGCGGCGACGCGCTGTTGCCCGGCGACGTCGTCCAGCTCGTGCCGCATGTGACCGTGGGCGGAGACTTCTCGAAGCCCTTGAACGAGGCCGGTGCGGTCCCGCCGGTCAGGCTATTCCGCTTCCACCACTGCGCACCCCAGAAGGTGACCGAGGTGCCGACGGCGGCGTTGTTGTTGCCGATGACGAAGTTGCCACCGCCTGCGACGACGCAGAAGACGAGCGCCGACGTCGACGAGCTGTTGTTGCTCGTATTGGGGTCGGGCTGGTCGCCGATCACGGTCGCATTGTTCGTGAGCGTCGAGCCACACGACGCCGTCACGTTCGCCACGATCGCGATGGTCGCTGAGCCCCCGTTCGGGATCGCGCCCAGGTTGCACGTGACCGTGCCGGAGCACGTGCCCTGGCTGGGGGTCGCCGAGACGAGCGTCTCTCCGGCCGGGAGCGGATCGTTCACCGTGACGTTGGTGGCGTCCGCCGGCCCGCCGTTCGAGACCGCGATCGAGTAGCTGATCGTGCCGCCGCTCTGCGCTAACGGAGGGCCGCCCTTCGTGATCGACAGGTCGGCATTCTCCGGCACGATTTGCGAGGTGACCGTCGCCGTGTTGTTAGCCGGGTTGTCGTCCTCCTCGTTACCCGTCACCGTGGCCGTGTTCGTGGCCGGGCCGGCGGCGGTCGCCGTGACGACGATGTGGATCACCTGCAAGGCGCCGTTGGCGAGGCTCCCCGTCGGACATGTGACCGTGCCGGCGGCGTTCGTGCAGCCGTCGTCGTCCGAGCTATAGCTGACATTGGCCGGCAGCGTGTCGGTCACCGTGCCGCCCGACGAGGCGTCCGGCCCGTGGTTTGTGACCGTGAGCGTGTAGGTGATGGCGTTTCCGACAAACGCCGGATCCGGGCTTGCCGTCTTCGTGATCCCGAGGTCGGCCTTTGCCGTGACCGTGATCGGCGCCGTCGGCCCCGTGGTAAGGACTGTGTAGCCGTTTGCCGCGTCGCCGCCTGCCTCGTTGAAGTACGTGCCGGGCGTGCTCGCGACGGTGACCAAGAAGTGGAGCGAGACGGAGCCGTTCGCCGGCACCGTGAACGGCCCGCCCCAGGTCAAAGACTGCCCGCTGACGCTCGGATCGCTGGTCGTGACGCCGGTGGTCGAGCCCGCCACGTAGCTGAAGCCGGCCGGGAGCGTGTCCGTGATCGAGTTGAGCGTGACGGCGTTCGGGTTCGGGTTCGAGATTGTGATCGTGTACCCGTCCTGCGAGCCCGCCGGCGACGTCGGGCTGTCGGCGGTCTTCGAGGTCGCGAGCGCCTCCCTCCCGGTGGGCGAGAACGTCGTCACGTGCGAGAACGTGAGCGATCCGCCGGCAGCAACGGTGAAGACCCAGCTGATCCCGCCGCCGTTGTCCTGGAACACCGTGCAGGCGCAGGTGTCCGGGAAAGTCACCTTCGTGCCGATCCAGCTCCAGACGGAGCTGTAGAAAGCCTGATAGAAGTTGTCGCCCCCCGTAATAGGCACCCACTCTTCGATCCGCCCGGGCGGTGAGTTGTTCGCGTTGACGGAACAGCCCACGGCCTTCCGGTTGCCGAAAACCTCAGTGAAGCCGAACCCGAAGTCGGATCCCCCGAGGAAGCAGTCTCCGGCCCGGTAGAGCACTCCGCTCACCGCACTACCGCCGCTGTTCGAGATCGTGACTTCCGTCCGGTACGCCTCGTCTCCGACGACGTACGAGTCCGTCTGCCGGATGCGCAGCCCCGTCAAGCCGACATCCGCGACCGTGACGACCCTGAAGGGGTCGACCGCCGTGCCCGTACCCGTGACGTTCGACTGGCTAACCGGCGTGAACGCCGTATAGCTGCCAAGCCCGCCTGTCGCCGTAGCTCCATGGGCGGTGAAGTTCGGCGCGTACAGGCTTGCGCCGACGGCGACGAACGTGCCGCAGTCGCCGGGGATAGTGAATGGGGGGTAGAACTCGAGGAACGTGTCGGCCGTGTGAGCGACCTGGCAGCTCAGCTCGTCACCCAGGTAGACGTGCGTGAGCGGACCAGCTGAAGCGATGTCCTTGAACGGCGTGGCGGCAAACGCACCGCCCGGAGCAGTCGCCGCCAGCAGCCACCACGTGGTGGCGGCCAGCGCGGCGCCGAGAATCAGTCGTCGCATCGTCCCTCTCCCTCCTCGACCTCGAGTAGCTGCAGGCCGGATTTCGTTCATGTCGGCGCAGCGAGTCACCGCGCCTCCTGACGGCGTCGTCGAACCAATGGACGCACTCCCATAGATCGAAGCCAGGCGGCCGGGCGGATGAGCCGAACGTTCGGCGCGCCGAACGCGCTCGCGATCTCGCCGCAGGACCGGTGACGAAGCGCCGTCACAGCGTCCTTGCCCTCTCCCCGTTGCTGGCGCACCAAACGTAGACCCTTTGCCGAACCCGTGTCAAGAGCATGGGGTGCAGAAGCTCGCGAGGAGTAGCGAGTGAGTTCGAATCTCACCCTCGCCGCTTTTGGTTACGCGGAATCCGGCTGTGGAGAAGCCACCAGAAGTCAAGCTCCACCGTGGTGCAGCCGATCTAGTGAAGGCTGGGCGGCTGCCGCGGGGAGAGAACCTTGCGGCAGTCCGCCCGGCGATAAGTGATAATTGGCACGCGTCTACTGGCTGGCGTTGAGCCAGTCCTGCGGCCGAGGTTCCTCGGAACGTTCTCTCCCCCGTTCTGAGGGCGGCACCTCGTTTGTGGCGTGCAAGCGGCCCGCCCCTTTTTGCGGGCCGCTTTGCTTCGTTCGCGCGACCGGTCGACAAAAGGGCGATCGCCGAGTCAAGCAGCCGTAGCGCTTGTCCCGAGCAAATTACGCCGCGCGCAGCGCGTCGAGCTCGCGGCTGACGGCGAGCCTGCTCAGCGCCTCGGTCTCGATCTGGCGCACCCGTTCGCGCGTCAGGCCGAGCGTCTTGCCAATCGCCTCGAGCGACTGCGGATCCGGATCGCCGTTCAAGCCGAAGCGCATCTTCAGCACGTCGCGCTCCCGATCCGGTAGCTCGGCGATGGCGCGACGGAGGACGTCCTGGCGCAGGCTAATCTCGAGCTCCTCCTCGGGAGGCGCTTCCTGCCCGGCAACGAGGTCGCCGAGCGACGCGTCGCCCTCGGTCCCGACGGGGCGATCGAGGCTCGTCACGGCCCTTGCCGCCTCCTGCACCTCGCGCACCTGCTTCAGCGGCAGCTTCGCCGACTTCGCGATCTCCTGCAGCGTCGGGGCCCGCCCGAGCTTCACGTGCAGCTCGCGCTCGGCACGGGCGATCTTCCGCTCGCGCTCGACGATGTGGACGGGCATGCGGATCGTGCGCGCCTTGTTCGCGACGCCGCGCTGCACTGCCTGCCGGATCCACCAGGTCGCATACGTCGAGAACTTGTAGCCGCGGCGCCAGTCGAACTTCTCGACCGCTCTGATCAGCCCGATGATCCCCTCCTGGATGAGATCGAGCAGCGAAAGCCCATGCCCCTGGTACTTCTTGGCGATCGAGACGACGAGACGCAGGTTCGAGTTCACCATCCGGTCCTTCGCGTCCTTGTCGCCGCGCTCGATCAACTTCGCGAGCTCCACCTCTTGCTCTGCGGTCAGCAGCGGGTAACGGGCCATCTCGTTCAGGAAGAGCTGGAGCGCATCGGTGGTGGCGTTCGCGAGGTCTCCGTTGACGTACGTGCTCTCGGCTTTCTCGCGCCCGCAATCGTCACGGATCTCGACCCCGCGCTCCTCGAGCTGCTCGTAGATGCGTGCGACCTGCTCGTCGCCGAGGTCGAGCGTCTCGGCGAGCTCATTCAGCTTGGAGATCTCGACACGGCCGGCCTCGGAGCCGTGCTCGAGCAGGGCGGAGATCGGATCTGCGCTCATCGGTTCGGCTATCCCCGTTCGGCGTGACGCTGTAACGCCAGTACCTTCTTACCATGTCCGGTGCCAGGCACGGGACATGTCCGGCATATTCCTGGTGCAATGGAGGAATCCGCCGAGCGCGCTTTCCTGGTTGAGCTCGAGGCAAGGGTCGCCGCGGGTGAGCCCGTGGAGGTCGACGTCACGCTCGCCTTGCTCGGCGGGCAGGGGGTCGAGCTCGACGAGGACGAGCTTCGCGGGGCCCGCCGCCGCGCGGTGCAATTGCTTGCCGCAGGCGGGGACCCCCGACGAGAGCCCGAGCCGGACGGCAGGGCGGTGAAGGCTCTTGCCGCCGATCTCGCAAGCCCGGCCCGGAAAGCCGCGCTTGCCGACGGCCTTGCGTCGCTCCGCGACGAAGTCGAGGGCCTGCCCGAGGTCTCTGCGCGCCTCGAGCGGCTGCTCGCAGACCAGGAGCTCGGCTGGCGCTGGTTCGCATGCACCCTGCTCGCAGAGGAGCTTGTGGGCGAGTGACATCCCTCAAACCGGCGAACAAGCTTTTCTTTCGCTACCTTCCGCCCGATCTAGGGAGCGTCGGCCCGGTCAACGCTCCTCCCTGGGGGTCAAACGTGCGCTACCGCGTTCCCGTCATCCTTGTCATTGCCGCCTTCGGGGCGCTACCGGCCCCTGCCTCCGCGTCGCAAATGATCACGCGCAACGCGACCGGCGTCACGTTCGCGGTGAACCGCAGCGGCGTGGCCCTGCTCACGTATCGCAGCGGGGGCCGCGTGCACCACACACTGGCCTGGGGCGCAAGGAATGCACGGACGCCGGCTCCGGGCCGGAGGCAGGTTTCCTTCCGGCTCGACTACTCGGGCGGCTGGGGCTCACGGCGCCGGGACATCTGGCGCGGCTTCAGGAACGCCTGTCGCCCCTACGAAGGGCCGGAGCTGGCGTGGATGGTCGCGGGCTGTACGGCACCGGACGGCTCGTACTGGGTGCTCCAAAAGTGGCAGCGGCTGCTTCCGCCCTACGGCCTGCGCCCGACGCCGACGCAGTCGTCGGTCGAACTGCACCTCTCGCACTGGTCGGGCGACCTGCCTGAGTTCGTCGTCAAGGTCGATTGGGTCTACCGGAGCTACGACCATCTCTACGGCTGGCTCCGCTATCGCGGGAAGGGCGTCTACGGCTTCAAGGCCACGCGCTACGGGTCGCCGCTCGACAGCTGGGGCCGAAACGTCTTCGTCGACACCTACAACTCGCGCTATGGCCGCGGCTGGAAGCGCGAGAACGGATTCCTGACGCACCGCGGGAGCGGCGCCTTCTGCTACGGCTTCTATCCGCACGGGAACCGCCCGATCGGCAGAGGCAACGCGTACCGCGCGTCGGTCATGGGCCCGGGCGTCACGCCGATCCTCTTCTGGACGGGGCAGGCTCCGGGACCGTACAACCCCGATCTCGACGCCGTCGCCAACGAGGAGCAGGCGTCGCTCTTCAGCAACGACAAGTGCCGCGTGAAGTAGCGGCGGCCGTCTAGAACTACGATCTCGCCGTGACGCGCGGCGACGACCTTCGGGCACTCATGCGGGACGTGCCCGCCGCAGTCGTCGTCGTCACGGTCGACGCGAACGGCCAACGCGTCGGGCTCACCATCACGTCGTTCGCCTCGCTCTCGCTCGAGCCGCCGCTCGTCGGAGTGGCCGTCGCCCGCCACGCGGCCCTGCACGAGCTGATCCGGGAAGCGGACGCCTTCGCGGTCAGCATCCTCGCCGCCGGTCAGGAGCACCTCGCGCAGCACTTCGCCCGGGGCGTGCCGCCGATCGGGCTCTGGAACCGCATCGAAACGCTACGCGGAGCGCTTGGCGCACCTCTCCTCGAGGGCGCGCTCGGCTGGCTCGAGTGCAAGGTTGCGAGCGAGCACGCGACAGGCGATCACACCTTGTTCGTGGGCGAAGTCGCCGCGGCCGAGCGCGGACCTGGTCGCGAGGCGCTCGTGCGCTTGCGCCAGACCTACGGCTGAGTCTTCGTTCGGCTTACCGCTGCTGAACGCCGCAGCGGAGTCACGAGAAGAACGGGGCGCGACTCTCGCCGACGCCCCCGTGTTGCTCGCGTATTCGGTGACGCCTAACCCCGACCGACCACCAGGTTGACCGGGAAGCCCCGACGCCTGACTGATCCGGCGGACGGGCTCTGGCCGATGACGTGGCCCGAGCGCCTCGAGCGAACGCGCCGGATGCGTCCGACCGAGCAGTGCCGGGCGCGGATCCGCGTGCGTGCCCGGCCGAGCGCCAGTCCGATCACGCGCGGGACGATGCAGCGCACCGGCGGAGGCGGTGGGGGCGGCGGAGGTGGCGGTGGCGGAGGCGGTGGCGGAGGCGATGGTGGTGGTGGTGGCTGGGGTGGCGGCGGAGGGGGTGGCGGCGGAGGCGGTGGCGGTGGTGGCGGTGGCG
>DASWDJ010000171.1:0-22965 GCA_036395295.1 Gaiellaceae bacterium
GCTTCCGGGTTACAAGGTGGCAGGGAAGACGGGCACGGCTGCGAAACCGGATCCGGACGGGGGCTACTCGACGTCGCGCTATGTCGCCTCGTTCGTCGGGATGGTGCCTGCGTCGAGCCCGCGCCTGGTGATCGTCGTCACCGTCGACGAGCCTGCAGCCGCGATCTGGGGCGGGGTGGTGGCCGCTCCGGCTTTCCAGCAGATTGCCGGCTTCGACCTCCAGTTGCTCAATATCCCGCCGGACGCGCCGGAGACCTTGCCACCGAAGCAGTAGCAGGGCCCGTTGGTACCCTCGCGGGCGCCCCCCTCGCTTCCCTGGCCGGCATGCCCTCCCGCCCGGCAGAGCCGGGCTCCGGGCCCGCCTCGCACCGCTGGCCGCGCTCCAGCCGGCGGGCCGTGTCGCACCAACACTGTCCCGCCGGCATACGCACGCCCAGCGGCGCGCCAGGAAAGCGAGTAACCGCTGGCCTCCCAATAGCAGCAGGCACGTTGGTACCCTCGCGGGCGCCCCAGTGAAGCTCGCACGCATCGCAGAACAGCTCGCCCCGAGCCAGATTGTCGGGGATGTCCAGGTGGAGATCACGGATCTCGCCTACGACACGCGCGCGGTCCGGCCCGGAACGCTCTTCTTCTGCGTTCCCGGCGCGCGCTTTGACGGGCACGAGCTGGCCGACCGTGCGATCGACGCGGGCGCCGCGGCGCTCGTCGTCGAGCACCCGGTCGCCTCCCGAGTGCCGCAGCTCGTTGTCGCCGGCGCCAGGGAGGCGATGGCCGCAGCTGCGACCGAGTTCTTCGGCCGGCCGACCGAGGAACTCGAGGTCGTGGGCGTCACAGGTACGAACGGGAAAACCACGACCGCCTTCCTGCTCTACTCGATCCTCGCGACGGCGGGGAGGAAGCCGGGACTACTCGGGACGATCGAGTCCCGGGTCGGCGGAGAGCGCCGGCCCTCGATCCGGACCACTCCCGAGGCGATCGATCTCCAGCGCCTGTTCCGGGAGATGCTCGATGCCGGCGACCAGAGCTGCGCGATGGAGGCGACCTCGCACGGCTCTCAGCTCAAGCGCCTCGAGCACATCCATTTCGAGGTCCTCGTCTTCACGAACCTGACCCAGGACCACCTTGACCTGCACGGGACGATGGACGCCTATTTCGAGGCGAAGCGCCGGCTCTTCATCGAGGGCAAGCCGCCGGCCGCACTCAACGTCGGCGACCCGTGGGGGCGCCGCCTCGCCGCCGACCGGCCCGACGCGCTCACCTACGGCTTCGCGGAGGACGCGATGCTGCGCCCGGAGGCGCTAAACGGCATCGACCTCAAACTTCGTGGTCGCTTCAACGTCGAGAACGCGCTCGGAGCGATGGCGGGCGCCCGCCTGCTCGGGATCGACGACGAGGCGATCGTCCCGGGCCTGGAAGCGCTCGAGGGGGTTCCCGGCCGCTTCGAGACCGTCGACGAGGGCCAGCCCTTCACGGTCGTCGTCGACTACGCGCACACGCCGAATTCGCTCGAGAACGTGCTCGCAACCGCGCGTGAGCTCGACTCGGGGCGCGTGATCTGCGTTTTCGGCTGCGGCGGTGACCGCGACCGTGAGAAGCGCCCGATCATGGGTCGGATCGCGAGTGAGCTCGCCGACGTCGCAATCGTCACCTCCGACAATCCGCGCAGCGAGGATCCGCGCGCGATCATCGAGGAGATCGTCGCGGGGACGGGAGACGAGCTCGAAGTCGTGCCCGACCGGCGCGAGGCGATCGCCCGCGCAGTCGAGGCCGCTGCTCCCGGCGACGTCGTGCTCATCGCCGGCAAGGGCCATGAGCAGGGCCAGCAGTTTCGCGACCGAACAGTTCCCTTCGATGACCGCGAAGTCGCACGGGAAGCCCTGAGGAGACTCGGGGCGGCCGCAACGTGATCCCGCTCTCACTCGACGAGATTGCCGCCCTCAATCCCGGCCGCCTCGACGCGGCGCCGTGGGCGGACGAGGTGACGGGCGTGCAGATCGACTCGCGGCTGATCGACGAGGGCGACCTTTTCTTCGCGATCGGCGACGGCGCAGATTTCACCCGGCACGCATTTGCGCGCGGAGCTGCCGCGACCCTCGTCCCGGTGGACGCGTTCTCGGAGCTCGCGGCCCTCGGCGGCGCGGTGCGCGCCCGTAGCTCGGCGCGCGTCGTCGGCATCACCGGCTCGACCGGCAAGACCTCGACCAAGGACATCCTCGCCGCGCTCTGCCGCTCCCATGCCCGGACGGTCGCCGCCGAGGGCGGGCAAAACAACGAGATCGGGCTCCCGCTGACGCTGACTCGGATCGAGCCGGATACGGAGGTAATCATCTGCGAGATGGGCATGCGCGGCCTTGGCCAGATCGCCGAGCTCTGCGCAGTCGCGCGTCCCGATATCGGCATCATCACGAGCATCGGCCCCGTGCACCTGGAGCTGCTCGGGACGGTCGAGCACGTGGCAGAGGCGAAGGCCGAGGTCGTGGCCTCGCTGCCTGCGGATGGTGTCGCCGTTGTGCCGGACGAGCCGCTGCTCGAGCCGTTCCTTGCGCGTGACGACATTGAGATCAGGAAGTTCGGCCCGGAGAACATCAAACGCTTCGATCGCGTCGAGGGCGGCTGCCGGGTCGCGTTTGCACTCGGTGACCGCAAGCTCGAGCTCGAGTTCCCGTTCACCGCACGCCACCAAGCCGGCAACGCCGTGGCCGCATTGCTCGCCCTCGAGGCGCTGGGACTTCCGTTCCCCGAGGGGAGGGTCGACGTCGAGCTTTCGCGCTGGCGCGGCGAAGAATCGCCGCTTCCGGGCGGAGGTCTGCTCATCAACGACGCCTACAACGCGAACCCGGCCTCGATGCGGGCGGCGCTCGAACACCTGGCGGAGCACGGGGGCCGGAAGGTCGCCGTGCTCGGGGAGATGGCCGAGCTGGGGCCGACGGCGCCTGCATACCACCGCGAGGTGGGTGAGATCATTCAGGCTCTCGGCATCGACTCGGTACTGGCGGTGGGAGAGCTTGCGCGCGCGTACGGCGGCGAGTTCGCGCGCGACGCAGAGGAGGCGGTCGAGAAGGTGGGCGACGTGGTCCGACCAGGCGATGTCGTGCTCGTCAAAGGGTCGCGCGCGGTTGGCCTCGAAGTCGTTGCCGAAGCACTGACGGCGGTGCGTACCTAGTGCCCCTCCCAGCAATACTCGACGGCCTCTGGCCCGCGATTACGCGGCGCCAGAGCCCACCCTCGCCCTTGCCAAGGCTTCTAGCCTTGGCCGCGGACGAGTGCGGCCTCTGGCTTGGTACTCGCGACCCAGAAGCTCGGCAGCATCACTGGAAGGGGCACTAGTGGAGCGGGTGCTCGCGGCCGGGATCATGGCGATGGCGATCTCGATTCTCGCCGGACCGAAGTTCATCGACATCCTGCGGCGGAAGGAGTACGGCCAGCACATCCGCGCAGAGGGCCCCGCCGGGCACCACCTGAAGCAGGGCACGCCGACGATGGGAGGGCTCCTGATCGTGCTCTCGATGATCGCGCCGTTCCTGGCGCTCAGCCGCTTCACGGAGGCGGGCCTGACGGTGTTCTTCGTCACGCTCGGCTGCGCTGCGATCGGCTTCGTCGACGACCTGATCAAGGTCACGCATCGCCGCTCCCTGGGGCTGGCCGGCCGCTGGAAGCTCCTGCTGCTCCTGGCGATCACGGCCGGGGTGGGGTGGTCGGCACACGACCAAGGGCTGGCCACAGCCGTCTACGTGCCCGTCCTCGACTGGCGCATCGGACTCTCTTTCGGCTTCTACGTGCTCCTTTTCCTGATCATCGCCGGCGCCGCCAACGGCGCAAACCTGACGGACGGCATCGACGGGCTCGCGGTCGGTGTCGGGATGATCGCCCTGATCACTTTCACGGCGATGAACGTCGTCACGTGGATCCGCTCGGCGACCTCGACCGAGCTGCGCGAGGCCTCGGCGCTCGACCTCGCGATCCTGGGCGCGGCGCTGACGGGGGGCGCGATCGGCTTCCTCTGGTACAACGCCTTTCCCGCCGAGGTCTTCATGGGCGACACGGGCTCGATGGCGATCGGCGGCGCGATCGGGGGCTTCGCGGTGATGACGAAGACGGAGCTGCTGCTCCTCCTGATCGGCGGCATCTTCGTCGTCGAGGCGCTTTCGGTCATCCTCCAGGTCTTCTCGTTCCGCTACTGGGGCCGGCGTCTGTTCCTGATGACTCCGATCCACCACCATTTCGAGATGAAGGCCTGGTCCGAGACGAAGATCATGGTCCGCTTCTGGATCCTCGCCGCCATCACGTGCGCGATGGCCTTCGCCTTCTACTACCGCTACTACCTCGATTTCAGGGCTCTGAGATGACCTTCCTGGTCGTGGGCCTCGCCCGCTCGGGGCAGGCTGCGGCTCTCGCACTGCGGAGGCGTGGGAAGGAGGTGATCGGTGTGGACGCCTCCGCGCAGCTAGACACGGGCAGGCTTGCCGAGTCCGGCGTCGAACTCCATCTCGGGACCGAGGAGGAGCGTTTGCTCGACGGCGTCGAGACATTGATCAAGAGCCCGGGAGTGCCGGCTGAGGCGCCGCTTGTCGCGGCGGCACGGAGCCGCCGCATTCCCGTCTGGAGCGAGGTCGAGCTCGGCTCGCGCTTGCTCCCGAACCCGATCCTCGGCGTCACGGGGACGAACGGGAAGACGACGACGAGCGAGCTCCTCGGCGTCATGCTCGGCGCACCCGTCGCCGGCAACGTCGGTCGGGCGCTCTGCGACCTCGACGGCGAGGTGGAGCCGGAGCAGCTCGTCGTGTGCGAAGTCTCGAGCTTCCAGCTCGAGGACGTGCACGAGTTTCGGCCACGCTTGGCCGTGCTGCTCAACATCGAGCCTGACCACCTCGACCGGCACGGCACGCTCGAGGCTTATCGCGACGCGAAGCTCCGTCTTTTCGAGAACCAGGGCGGAGGCGACACGGCGGTTCTCCCGCGCGGGTTCGGCACTGTGCCCGGCAAAGGGGCGCGGATCGAGTTCGACGGAAGCGATCCGCTTCCGGCCGAGCCGCGGATTCCTGGCGCGCACAATCGCGAGAACGCGGCCGCCGCGACCGCCGCCGCGCGAGCGCTCGGTGTCGACGACACCCGCATCGCCGAGACGCTGGAGACTTTCCCCGGGGTCGCGCATCGCCTGGAGCCGGTCGCCGAGGCTCGCGGCGTGCGCTACGTGAACGACTCGAAGGCGACGAACACGGCTGCCGCCCGCAGAGCGATTACCGCCTATGACGCGCCTCTGCACGTCATCCTCGGCGGCCGCGGCAAGGGCGAGAGCTACAGCGAGCTCGCCCTCGAGCTGGTCGGCCGGGCTCGCCGTGCCTACCTGATCGGCGAGACCGCCGGTGACCTCGCGGTCGCGCTCGAGCTGGCCGGAGTCGATCACGAATCGAGCGGCGACCTCGAGACCGCGGTCCGGTCGGCGGCGAGGAACGCGAGGGCGGGCGAGATCGTCCTGCTCGCGCCCGCCTGCGCGAGCTACGACCAGTTTCGCGATTTCGAGGAGCGCGGCGACGCGTTCCGCCGGCTAGCCCAGGAGCTGGCCGCGTGAAGAAGGGCCAGCTCGACACACACATCCTCGTCCTCGTCACGCTCGGCCTGACCGCCTTCGGGCTCGTGATGGTCTACAGCGCAACCTCGGCCGCCGCAGCGCTCGGCGGCTCGGACCCGAGCTACTACCTGAAGCGCGAGGCGATCTACGCGCTGGTCGGAGTCGCTCTCCTGATGGTGCTCTACCGGGCGGACTATCGGGCGCTCCGCTACCTCGCCCCAGTGCTGATGCTTTCCAGCATCGGACTCTGTTTCGCGGTGCTCGTCGTCGGCCAGCAGGTGAACGGCGCCCGCCGGTGGCTCGGAGTCGGGCCACTGAGCTTTCAGCCCTCGGAGCTAGCGAAGCTCAGCCTCGCGATCTGGGCCGCCGCCTACCTCGCGCGCCGTCCCGCGCCGCGCACGCTCGGCGAGCTCCTCCGGCCGCTCGGGCTCACGACCGGGCTCGTCTGCGCGCTGATCCTCGTCGAGCCCGACCTCGGGACTGTGATTGCGATCGGCATCGTGCTCGGCGCGATCCTGATCGTCTCGGGCGCGCCGTTGCGTGTGCTCGGGACCGGCGGCACGCTCGCCGCCATGCTCGGGATCGCGGCCATCTGGATCGAGCCGTACCGCCGCGCTCGCTTCTTCAGCTTCCTCGATCCCTGGCACGACGCGCAGGGTGCCGGCTACCAGACGGTGCAGGCGATCATCGGGCTCGGCTCGGGCGGGCCGTTCGGCGTCGGTCTCGGCCAGGGGCCGTCGAAGGTCAACTACCTACCAGAGGCGCACACGGACATGATCTTTGCGGTCATCGGCGAGGAGCTCGGCCTGCTCGGGACGACCTTCGTCATCGCCCTGTTCGGCCTCTTCGCGTACGCGGGTTTCCGCGTTGCCCTGCGCTGCCGCGATCCCTTCGGCAAGCGGCTCGCTGCGGGCCTGACGACGCTCGTCTGCGGCCAGGCGCTGATCAACCTTGCCGCCGTGCTCGGGCTCGCGCCGCTGACCGGGATCACGCTTCCCTTCGTCTCGTACGGCGGGTCGAGCCTCATCGTCTCGCTCGCGGCGGTGGGCGTCCTCCTTAACATCGCAGGACATGGCGGACGCGCGAGCGCTCAAATGCCTGATCGCAGCCGGCGGAACAGCCGGCCACGTGCTGCCGTCGCTCGCGGTCGCCGAAGCTCTCGTGGCGCGCGGCGTCAAGGTGACCTTCGCCGGGTCGCCGGATCACGTCGAGGCGCGGCTCGTTCCTGAGGCCGGCTTCGAGCTCGACACGTTCAAGATCTCCGGTCTGCCGCGCCGGCCGACCCCAGCGCTCGCCCGCTCGCTCGCTCGGGCTGTGAGGGCGCCACGGGCCTGCCGCCGCATCCTGGCCGAGCGGAAGCCGGACGTGGTGCTCGGCGGCGGGGGCTACGTCGCAGGGCCGATGGTCTACGCGGCCTCCCGCAGGGGGATTCCCGCGGCGCTGATGGAGGCCGACGCGCACCTTGGGCTCGCCAACCGGCTCGGCGCGCCGTTCGCAGAGCGCATCTTCCTCGCCTTTCCGATCGAAGGGCGCCAGGGCTCCAAGTACCGGGTGACAGGGAGACCGATCCCGGCCCGCAACCGGGCACCCTCGCGGGCGCAGGGCCGTCGCGTCTTCGACCTGCCGCCGCGGGCGCGCGTCCTGCTCGTCTTCGGCGGGAGCCTGGGCGCCGCGAGCCTGAACGACGTCGTGGTCGAGTCCTTCGGGCAGTCAGGGCCGGCGATGCTGCACCTCTGCGGCGACCGTGACTTCGAACGTCTGGGGCGGCGCGTACAGCGGGACGACTACAAGCTCGCCCCCTTCACGGACGAGTTCGGCGCGGCGCTCGCGGCGGCGGATCTCGTTCTCGCGCGTGCAGGCGGATCAGTCTGGGAGATCGCGGCTGCCGGGAAGCCCGCGATCCTCGTCCCCTATCCGTTTGCGACCGCGGACCACCAGGCCAAGAACGCGCGCTACTTCGAGCGCGTCGGCGGGGCGATCACGGTTCCCGAGACCGAGCTCGGCCGCGTGCCCGACCTCGCCCGCTCGCTGCTCGGCGACGCGGAGCGATTGCAGGAGATGGGGGAGGCGATGAAACGGGTCGCCCGCCCCGACGCCGCCGAGCACATCGCACAGGAGCTCATTGCCATCGCTCGCTGATCAAAGGTTCTGGTTCGTGGGGATCGGCGGCGCCGGGCTTTCGGGCTACGCCGTCCTCGCGAAGGCCTGGGGAGCCGAGGTCGCCGGTTGGGACCGGGTCGAGACTCCCTACCTCGAGCACGTGCGCGCGGCGGGGATTCCCGTCACCATTTCCGCGGTGATCGAGGGAGCACCGGAAGCCTACGAGGCGGTCGTCTCGACGGCGTTCGCCGGACAGGTGCCCGGCCGCACGCGGGCGGAGCTGCTGCGGGAGCTCGTCTCGCTCCAGGATTCGATTGTCGTCGCGGGCGCGCACGGGAAGACGACGACCGCCGGCATGATCGCGTTCGCGCTCGACCGCCTTGGCCGAGATCCCGCCTTCCTGATCGGCGGCGAGATTCCGCAGCTCGGCGGCAACGCCAGGGCGGGCTCGGGGTGGCTCGTCGTCGAGGGCGACGAGTCCGACCGGACGATCGAGCAGCTGCGCCCGAAGATCGCGGTCGTCACGAATGTCGACCTCGATCACCATTCGGAGTTCGCCTCGCGCGCCGAGGTCGATGAGCTCTTCGAGGGCTGGCTCGCCCAGGTTCCGCAGGTCGTCCGTGGGGAGGAGCTGGAGCCGGTCGACTTCGAGCTGGCCCTGCCGGGCGAGCACAACCGCAGAAACGCGGCCGCCGCGCTCGCGGCTCTGGAGCTCATGGGAGTGGCAGCTGAGCAGGCCCAGTCGCAGCTCGCAGGCTTCACGGGCGCGGGACGGAGGCTCGAGCATCGTGGCCAGGCGGGCGGTGTGAACGTGCTCGACGACTATGCGCACCATCCGGCGGAGATCTCGGCGACGATCACTGCAGTGCGAAACGGCGGGCGGGTGCTCGTGCTCTTCCAGCCGCACCTGTACTCACGGACGCGCCATCTCGCGCATGAGATCGCCGCGGCCCTCGCGTCCGCAGACGTGGTCGCCGTCACCGAGATTTACCGAGCACGCGAGGAGCCCATCGAGGGAGTGAGCGGGAAGCTCGTCGTCGACGCCGTGGCTGAGGCGCGCCCAGGGATGCCGCTCGCATGGACGCCGACCATCGAACAGGGAGTGAGCTTTCTCGCGCGCCGGGCTCGTCCGCGCGACATCGTCCTGACGGTCGGCGCTGGCGACGTCGACCGTGCCGCCGATCTCCTCCTCGAGGCGCTTGTGTGAGCTGTCTTGTGTGCGACGTCCTCCAAGGACACATCGAGCCTCCCGGCGGCGTCATCTACGAGGACGAGCACTGGGTCGTTGACCACTCGATAAGCCCTGTCGCGCTGAAGGGCTGGCTAATCCTGAAGCCGAGGCGTCACGTCGAAGATTTCGGGGATCTCTCTGCGGAGGAGGCGGAGCGCTTCGGGCCCGTCGCCCGGTCCGCGGCCGCCGCCGTGCGCGATGCGCTCGGGCCCGAGCGCGTCTACGTCTGCTCGTTCGGAGAGGAATGGCGACACGTGCACGTCCACGTCGTTCCGCGCTACGCCGACATGGGGGCGCTCAGCTACGAAGTCCTCGATCAGATGTGGTCGGACGCGAGTCCCTGGTCGTGCAGCGACGAGGAAGCGGTTGCTGCCGCCGAGGCGGTCCGCCGAGCATGGCGCTGACGATCGAGGGAAACGTACCGCTCGGCCGGCTGACGACAGTCGGCATCGGCGGCCCTGCTCGCCACTTCGCGCGGCCCGGCACGCTCGGCGAGCTCGAGGAGGCACTGGTCTGGGCCGGGGAACGGGGCCTCGACGTCTGCACGATCGGGCTCGGATCGAACCTCCTGATCGCCGACGAGGGCGTGGACGCGCTCGTGCTCCGGCTCGAAGGTGAGCTGGCCGAGGCTCGTGCCGAAGACGGGCTGCTGGTCGCGGGTGGTGGGGCCGCGAACGCGGTGTCCTTGCACCGCGCTCGCGCGGCCGGGCTCGGTGGCTTCGAGTTCGCCTGCGCAATCCCGGGCACAGTCGGCGGAGGCGTGCAGATGAACGCAGGCGCCTACGGGGGCGACTGGAAGGCCATCGTCGAGCGCGCGCTCGTCGTCTCCGCAGAGGGTTCCGAGTGGCGGACGCCGGACGGGCTCGGCCTCGACTACCGCCGCTCGGGGCTGCGGCCCGGCGAAGTGGTGGCCCGCGTCGAATTCCGGCTCCAGCCTCGCGCCCCCAAGGAGATCAAGCAGACGGTGGCGGACATGCAGGCGAAGCGGAAGGCCGCGCAGCCGACGAACAAACGCACCTTCGGGTCGGTCTTCAAGAACCCGGAGCACGAGTTGTCCGCAGGACGGATGCTCGAGGCGTGCGGGCTCAAGGGCCATCAGATCGGCGGCGCCCAGATCTCCCCGCGGCACGCGAACTTCATCGAGAACGCGGGCCGGGGGAAAGCAATCGAGGCTGTCGCGCTCATGGCCGAGGCCCGTCGCCAAGCGCTCGAGAAATTCGGCGTCGAGCTCGAGCGCGAAGTGCGGTTCGTCGGCCGGCTCGAGCTGCCGGCCGCGGGCGAGACGCTGTAGGGCTTCCCCCGCTGGCGCCGAACTGGGGTGCGTGGCCGACACCCGCAAGCGTCGCTCTGCCGTCGTTGCGCTGCCCGGACGCCGCCCGGCGGTGTCGCTTCGCCTCGCCCGCTTCCTTCCCTCCGGCCGCTCCCTGCTCGTGGGCTTCGCTCTCGTGGCGCTGGCCGTGGGCTCGTACGTCGGGGCGCGCGAGACGTCGGCCTTCGCGGTGCAGGATGTCGAGGTCTCCGGGACGCGACCCCTCGTCGCGCGCCGCGTCGAGCAGGCACTCGCATCGCTCGAAGGCAAGAGCCTGCTCTCGGTCAATGCAGCCGCGATCGACGGACGGCTCGAGGCTCTGCCGGACGTCAAGCTCGTTTCCTACGATCGCGCCTTCCCGCATACGGCCCGGGTCGTCGTCTGGGCGGAGCGCCCAGCCGCCGTCCTGCGCCGCGGGTCCGGAGCCTGGCTCGTTTCCGAGCGGGGCCGGATCCTGCAGCGGCTCAGCGACGCCCCGGCGTCGAGGCTGCCGCGGATCTGGGTCGCGGAATCGTCGGTGCCGGGAGAAGGAGCGGTACTGTCCGACGACGAGGCACTGCAGCCGGCGCTGACTCTGGGGCGAGTCCTTTCGTTCGACAGGCGTTTCTTCGGTGGGGTGAGCGAGGCTCGAGAGCTCGACGGCGACCTCGTGCTCGTCCTGCGCAACGGCACGGAGGTCCGGCTCGGCGGAGCCGACGACCTTGCGCTCAAGATTGCCGTCGCGCGGCGCATCCTGGGGCTCGTAGAGCCGGGAGCCGAGTACGTGGACGTGAGTGTGCCCGAGCGGCCGGTCGTTCTCGGTAACCCTCAAGTCTCAGGTTGAGCATTACGGTTGGGAGGCTCACTTCCCGTTGACAGCCGGGTTCAGGGTGCGTAGTCTCTTGCCGGTTTCCGTCCGCCCCGTCCCCTACGCTCCACTAGAGGTCGAGCCTCACCGCCTGTGAACATGCGTGATCCGTCCCAGAAATTCCTCGCCGTCCTGAAGGTCGCCGGTGTCGGCGGCGGCGGCTCGAATGCCGTCAACCGGATGGTCGACGCCGGCCTGACCGGGTGCGAGTTCATCGCCGTCAATACGGATGCACAGGCGCTGCTGATGACCGATGCCGACGTGAAGCTCCAGATCGGCGCAGGGGTCACCCGTGGGCTTGGCGCGGGCGCGAATCCGGAAGTAGGGGGCGCCTCGGCGCGCGAGAGCCGCGACGAGCTGAAGGAGGCGCTGAAGGGTGCCGACATGGTGTTCGTGACCGCCGGCGAGGGTGGAGGAACCGGCACCGGAGCCGCGCCCGTGGTCGCCGGGCTCGCACAAGAACTGGAGGCGATCACCGTCGGGGTCGTCACGCGGCCGTTCTCATTCGAAGGCCGCAAGCGCGCGGAGCAGGCCGAGCTCGGAATCCGCGAGTTGCGCGAGAACGTCGACACGCTGATCGTGATCGAGAACGACCGGCTGTTGCAGGTCGTGGACAAGGAGACCTCGATCGTGGATGCGTTCCGGCTTGCGGACGACGTCCTGCGCCAGGGCGTTCAGGGCATCACCGACCTGATCATGATCCCCGGCCTCGTCAACCTCGACTTCGCCGACGTGCGGACGATCATGCGCGACGCAGGCTCGGCGTTGATGGGCATCGGCGTGGGCTCGGGCGAGAACCGCGCCGGCGAGGCGGCCCGGGCGGCAGTCTCCTCGCCGCTGCTCGAGGCCTCGATCGAGGGCGCGACCGGCATCCTTTTGAACATCACCGGTGGCTCCGACATGGGCCTCTTCGAGGTGAACGAGGCGGCCGAGGTCGTCACCGGGGCGGCCGACCAGAATGCGAACGTCATCTTCGGCGCGGTCATCGACCATGCGCTCAAGGACGAGGTGCGGGTCACCGTGATCGCGACCGGCTTCGGGCCCGAGCGCTACCGGCGCCGCCGCCGCGAGGAGCAGCCGGCCGAGGAGGGGATCGGAGCTCGGACTCCGTCCTCGGTCGACGAGGGAGCTTTCGAGCTCCCCGCCGACATCCTCGAAGTGCCTTCGTTCCTCCGCGATTCGTAGCTCGCTCGTTTAGGAATTCGCGGCCGCGGTACCTCAACCGTGCCCTCCCGGCGGGCCTCTCGTAGGCCCGCCAGTGGCCTGGTCAGCCGTTCCGCACGGAGCGGCTGACCGGCACTTGAAGCCTGGACTAGCATCCGCGGCGCATGCAGACCCTGCTGCGCACGCCCCTCTACGAACGCCACATCGCCCTCGGCGCGCGCATGGTTCCGTTCGCGGGTTGGGAGATGCCCGTCCAGTACGAGGGCGTCATCCCCGAGCACCGCGCCGTCCGTGAGGATTGCGGTGTCTTCGACGTCTCGCACATGGGCGAACTCGACGTCGAGGGCCCCCAGGCGCGCGCGCTGCTGCAGTCGTTGCTCTCGAACGACCTCGACCGGATCGAGGTCGCCGGCGCGCAGTACACGCTGCTGACGAACGAGCGTGGCGGGATCGTCGACGACCTCATCGTCTACCGGCTCGAGGGCGGGCGCTACCTGCTCGTCGTCAATGCGTCGAACAGGGAGACCGACTACGAGTGGCTGAAGGACCGCGAGCGCCCGGGATCGGATGTCCGCGACGCGTCGGACCGCTACGCGCTGTTGGCTGTGCAGGGACCGCGCTCGCACGAGCGGCTCGGCCTCGACGATGCTCCGGCCTTCACATTCGAGATGGGCGAGATCGACGGCGTCGAGTGCATGATCAACCGCACGGGCTACACGGGCGAGACGGGGGTCGAGCTGATGGCGATGGCCGAGGACGCGGAGCGGCTCTGGGACGCGGTCCTCGCCCGCGGCGTCATACCGTGCGGCCTGGGCGCTCGCGACACCTTGCGGCTGGAAGTGTGCTACCCGCTGCACGGAAACGACATCGGCCCGGAGACGGACGCGATCTCGGCCGGCCTCGGCTGGGTGTGCGCGCTCGACAAGGAGTTCACCGGCGTCGAGGAGCTGCGCCGGATCAAGGGCGAGGGCCCGGTGCGGAAGCTGGTCGCCTTCGTCATGCAGGAGGCGGGCATTCCCCGCCAGGGCATGGCGATCACGGAAGGCGGGGAGGTCACGTCCGGATCGCACTCGCCGATGCTCGACCGCGGCATCGGCATGGGCTACGTCCCGGTCGACCACTCGGCGCCGGGCTCGACGCTGACGATCGATATCCGTGGGCGCGAGCGGCGTGCCGAGGTCGTGCCCAAGCCCATCTACAAGGGTGAGGAGAGCTAGTGGCGGCAGACGAGACCTATCCCGACGGCCTGCAGTACCACTCCGAGCACGACTGGGCCCGGATCGAGGGCGACGAGGCGACGCTCGGCATCACCTGGTTCGCGCAGGACGCACTCGGCGAGCTCGTCCACTACGAGCCGCCCGAGGAGGGGGCCGAGATCGCGAAGGGCTCCTCGTACGGCGAGGTCGAATCCGTCAAGGCCGTCTCCGACCTGATCGCGCCGCTCTCGGGCGTGATCGTGGAGATCAACCAGAAGGTCGTCGCCGAGCCCGAGACCGTGAACGAAGACCCCTACGGCGAAGGCTGGCTCGTTCGCATTCGCCTGAGCGACGCGTCGGAAGCCGGCGACCTGATGGACGCCGGCGCCTACAAGAGCTTCGTCGCCGAGCAGTGAGCTTCCTCTCACTGACGGATCGCGATCGCGACGAGATGCTCGCGACGATCGGGGTCGACACGATCGACGAGCTCTTCCGCGACATCCCTGAGGCGGTGCGCTTCCGCGGTGAGCTCGACCTCGAACCGGCGCTCTCGGAGCCCGAGCTCGTGGCCCACCTCGAGGAGCTCGCGGGCCGCAACGTGGACACCGGCCGCGAGCTCTCCTTCCTCGGCGCGGGCATCTACGACCATTACGTCCCTGCGGTCGTCGACGCCGTCCTCCAGCGTGGCGAGTTCCTGACCGCGTACACGCCCTATCAGCCGGAGATGAGCCAGGGCGTGCTGCAGGCGATCTTCGAGTACCAGACGGCGATCTGCGAGCTCACCGGTATGGACGTCTCCAACGCCTCCGGCTACGACGGCACGACCGTGGCCGCCGACGCGTGTTACGTCGCGAAGCACGTCACCGGCCGCTCGCGCGTCGTGCTCGCCGAGACGCTCAGCCCGCAGGTGCGCCAGGTCGTGAAGACCTACGCCCCCGGCTTCGGGCTCGAGGTGGTCGAGGTGCCATACCGCGACGGCGTCACCGACCCGGACGAGCTCGCCGCTGCGGCGCAGGATGCCGCCTGCGTCATCTTCCAGCAGCCGAACTTCTTCGGCTGCCTCGAGCCCGCGCCGGATCTCGCCGCCGCGGCGAACGACTCCGGAGCCCTTCCGATCGCCCACGTCGATCCCGTCTCGCTCGGTGTCCTCGAAGCACCGGGTGAGTACGGCTGTGCGCTCGCGATCGGCGAGGGACAGGGCGCGGGCAACTACCAGTCGTACGGCGGCCCGCACTACGGCTTCATCGCCGCGCGCTCGGACTATGTGCGGCGCATGCCCGGCCGGATCGTCGGTGAGACGACCGACGTCGACGGCCGGCGCGCCTATGTGCTGACGCTGCAGACCCGGGAACAGCACATCCGCCGCGAGAAGGCGACCTCGAACATCACGACGAACCAGACGCTGCTGGCGCTCGCCGGCCTCGTCCACCTCTCATGGCTGGGCCCGCAGGGGCTGAGGGAGCAGGGGGAGACCTGCATGGCCCTCGCCGCCTACGCAAAGGAACGGCTCGGGCTTCCGCTCTTGTTTTCAGAACAGACAACATTCAAGGAGTTTGCCATCCGTGCCGGACGGCCTGCCGAGGAGGCGATCCGCGCCGCCCGCCGGCAGGGCGTCCATCCGGGCTATGCCCTCAGGCGCGATTACGCGGGCATGGAGGACGCGCTGCTCGTCTGCGTGACCGAGAAGCGAACGCGAGCCGACATCGACCGGCTGGCCGAGGTGCTCGCGCCGTGAAGCTGATCTACGAGCAGTCGCAGGAAGGCCGGCGCGCGTCGAGCCTGCCGCCGAACGACCTGCCGGTGCCCGAGGTGCCCGCCGCGCTCCGCCGCGAGCGGCCGCCGCGCCTCCCCGAGGTCGCGGAGCCGGAGCTCCTCCGGCACTTCACGAAGCTCTCGACGCGCACCTTCGGAATCGACACCGGCTTCTATCCGCTCGGCTCCTGCACGATGAAGCACAACCCGCGCGTCAACGAGCGCGTGGTCAACCTGCCGGGCTTCCGCGACTTGCACCCGCTCCAGGAAGAAGAGGCGGCGCAGGGCGCGCTCGAGCTGATGTGGCGGCTGCAGGAGATCCTGGCGGAGGTCGCGGGACTGCCGGCGGTCTCGCTCCAGCCGGCCGCCGGCTCGCAGGGGGAACTGACCGGGCTGATGCTCATGCGTGCCTACTTCGCCGACCGCGGCGAGGGTGAGACCAGGCGGAAGATCGTCATCCCGGACACCGCACACGGCACGAACCCCGCCAGCGTGACGATGGGCGGATACGAGCTCACGCCGGTGCAGACCGACCCGCGTGGGAATATCGACGTCGAGGACCTGCGCGCGAAGGTCGACGAAGGCACCGCGGGCCTGATGCTGACGAATCCTTCGACGCTCGGTCTCTTCGACGAGAACATCGAGGAGATCACGCGGATCTTCCACGAGGCGGGGGCGCTCATGTACTACGACGGGGCGAACCTGAACGCGGTCTGCGGGATCTCGCGCCCGGGGGACATGGGCTTCGACATCGTCCATTTCAACCTGCACAAGACCTTCTCGCAGCCGCACGGCGGCGGGGGGCCCGGTGGCGGACCGATCGCCGTCCGCGACCGGCTCGAGCCGTTCCTGCCTGTGCCCGCGGTCGTGCGCGAGGGCGAGAGCTTCCGGCTCGATTACGACCGTCCGAAGACGATCGGCAAGGTGCGGGCCTTCTGCGGGCCCTTCGGCGTCTTCGTCCGCTCATACGCGTACATCCGGTCGTACGGGGCGGGGCTGCGCGAGATGTCCGAGGTCGCCGTCCTCAATGCGAACTACCTCCTGGCGCGGCTCAAGGATGCCTACGGGCTCCCGTTCGACCGGCTCTGCATGCACGAGTTCGTGCTCTCGGCACGCCGTCTGAAGCGCGAGCACGGGATCACGGCGCTCGACGTCGCCAAGCGGCTGATGGACTACGGCTTCCACCCGCCGACGATCTATTTTCCGCTCATCGTGCCCGAGGCGCTCATGATCGAGCCGACCGAGACGGAACCGAAGGAGATCCTCGACGAGTTCGCCGACGCCATGCTCGAGATCGCCGGTGACGCCGCCGAGCGTCCCGATCTGCTCAAGGACGCACCCCATAACCGCCCGGTGCGCCGGGTCGACGAGGTGAAGGCGGCCAAGCGTGCTGTCGTCCGCTACCTGTTCGAGGACCACCCGGACTTGTCGGCCGAGCCGAGCGCGGGGCGGGCGCTCGAGACGCAGAAAGGTGCCTAGAGCGGTTGCGGAGTAGGTCGATTGTGTCGACCGGTCATTTCAGACGGACACCGGGCGTAGCCCGGCGTCCTGAGGGCGGCACCGCAAGCGGTGCCTAGCGCCTAGAGCAGATCGATGTCGACTTCGCGTTCCTCGAACCAGCCGCGCCGGGTGCGCTGGCGCCTGAGCCACCAGGTCAGCGCGGCAATGAACGCGCCAAAGAGCAGGATCCGTGCGTCGGCCCAGGCGATCGCAAACCACAGGACGACGACACTGGCGTAGGCGGCCCAGCGGACGAGGCGGTCGTTCTGGACGAGTTGCCACAAAGAGGCGGCAATGTTCATTGTGGTCCTCACTTGATTGTGGTTCCGCGCACAAGATCGGCGCGAACGGCGGAACCGGCGATCCCCCGCTTGAGGCGGCCGTTAAGATCGGCGGCGCGTGAGCGAGCAGCCTCAGGAGCAGCCGGCCCCGCAGCATCCGATCCGGCTCATCGTCAACGACGATCTCAGGCGCTCACGGCTCACGGTCTTCTTTCGCTTGCTGCTCGTGATCCCGCTCGTGATCTGGCTCCTCGTTTGGGGGATCGTTGTCCACCTTGCGGTGATCGTCGCCTGGTTCGCGATGCTCTTCATGGGCCGTTGCCCAACCGGGCTCCACAACTTCATCGCCCGCTACCTCAGGTACCTGACCCACGTGAACGCCTACCTGTACCTGATCGCGAATCCCTACCCGAAGTTCAGCGGCCGGCCCGGCTACCCGATCGACCTCGAGGTCGATCCGCCCGAGCGGCAGAACAGATTGGTGACGTTCTTCCGCATCATCCTCAGCATCCCCGCGCTGATCGTCGCGAGCGTCCTGATACAGGTGCTGCAGGTCATCGCCTTCCTCGGCTGGTTCGTCTGCCTCGCCATCGGACGGATGCCGAAAGGAATGCGCGATCTGTCCGCGTACTGCCTGCGCTATTCGATGCAGACCTACGGGTACGTGTTCCTCCTGACGTCGCGCTACCCGAGCTTCGCCGGCAGCCCCGCCGCCTGATTTCGCCACAATGAGGTCGTGATCGACCTCCGTTCCGACACGGCCACGACGCCCACTCCCGCGATGCGCGAAGCGATCGCCGCCGCAGAGGTCGGCGACGAGCAGCTCCGGGAGGACCCGACCGTGAACGAGCTCGAGCGGCGGACGGCGGAGACGCTCGGTCACGAGGACGCCGTCTTCGTCCCCACGGCGACAATGGCGAACGAGATCGCGTTGCGCGTGCTCGCCGATCCGGGTGACGAGCTGATTGCCGAGGAGAACGCGCACTTGCTGATCGCCGAGCTCGGCGGCCCGGCAGTCCACGCGGGGCTGATGACGCGGCCGCTGCCGAGCCGAGCCGGCCGCTTCACGCCCGAGCAGGTACGTGCGGCCGCGCGCAGGGGCAATCTGGGCCACGTGCCGACGACGCGCGTCGTCGCGATCGAGAACACGCACAACAGCTCCGGGGGGCGCGTCTGGCCGCTGGCAGAAGTGGCAGAGCTGGCCGAGACCTGCCGCGAGCTCGAGCTCGCGCTCCACCTCGACGGCGCACGGCTCTTCAACGCCGCCGTCGCGAGCGGGGAGGAGCCGGCCGCGATCGCGGGGCATGCGGACACGGTCACGATCTGCTTCTCGAAGGGTCTCGGCTGCCCGCTCGGCGCCGTCGTCGCTGGGTCCGCGGAACGGATGCTGCGCGCGCGGCGCTACAAGCACCAGTTCGGCGGTGCGATGCGCCAGGCGGGGATCGTCGCGGCCGCGTGCGTCTACGCGCTCGACCACCACGTCGATCGCTTGGCAGATGATCACGCGCGTGCGCGACGGCTCGCCGAAGGGCTGCAGGAGGCCGGCGTTCCCGTCGACCTGGAGCAGGTCGAGACGAACTTCGTGCAGGTCGATGTCGGCTCCCTCGAGCTGGCTGTCGGCGACGCGCTCGAGCGGCTGGTCGGCGAAGGCGTGCGCCTCTCGGCGACGATCCGGCCCGGAGTGCTGCGCGCGGTGACCCATCTCGGCATCGACGATGAGGACATCGACCGCGCGCTCGAAGCGATCCCGCGTGCACTGGGTGTCGCCGCCCGCGTCTAGCCCCTGTCCCCGGCGAGGAAGAACGAGACCGCGACGGCGGCGTAGAGCGCAATCAGCGCCGCTCCGTGCCAGTTGCTCGAGCGGCGATCCCAGAAGAGCCCGCCGACGACGAGCGTGGAGCCGCCGACCGCCGCCAGTTCCACCGGACGGAACGACAGCGCGAGCGGCTCGATCGCCCACGAGAGCAGGGCCACGGCCGGAATGAGGAAGACCGCCACCTGCGCGCTGGACGAGAGGGCGATCTCGGCGGCCAGCTTGACCTGCCCCCGATACGCGACGATGACCGCTCCTCCGTGCTCGGCCGCGTTGCCGACGATCGCGACGATGACCGCGGCGACGAAGAAGTCGGAGAGGTGGGCTTGCTCCGCGAAGGTCTCGATCGAGCCGACCAGGATCTCCGCGATCAGGGCCGTGACCGCGGTTGCCGCGGCGAGCACGGTGACCGAGGTCGTCAGCCGCCAGACTCCGTCCGCGGATTCCAGAGGCATGTGCTGTCGCCGATGCTCGCGCAGCTGCCACCACGTCGCCCAGAGGTAGACGAGCAGCACGACGATCGAGATCGGCACGGAGAGCACGGCGAGGGAATGGCGTTCCGGGTCGCCGTGCCAGCTCGGCACGGCCGGGACGAAGAAGGCGAGGGTTGCGACGAGCACGAGTCCGAGCCAGGTGAAGCTCGACCGGCGGTCGACGGTCTGGTTACCGCGCCCGAAGAGGAGCGAGAAGCCGAGGACGAGCAGCAGGTTGCCGACGACGCTGCCCGTCAGCGAGCCGCGTACGACCTCGGTTAGCCCGTTCGAGATCGCGATCAGCGAGATGATCAGCTCCGGCGCGTTGCCGAAGGTTGCGTTCAGGAAGCCGCCGATGCCCGGTCCGGTGTGGTAGGCGGCGTGCTCTGTCGCCTCTCCGATCAGCCACGCCAGCGGGACGAGCGTGAGCGAAGCAAGGACGAAGAGCGCTGTGTCCCCCCAGTGCAAGACGTAGTCGGCGAGAAAGGTGAGCGGCGCGAGCGCGAGCGAGCCCAAAAGGATCCTGCGCGCCACGGCGCTAGCCTAGCGGCATGCTCCGCGCCGTCCTGAGCACGGGGGAACCCAGGGTTCCCCCGTGGGCCCCCTCCTTCCCGCCTGGGCTTCGTCCAACTGCCGCGTGCCTGCGCCGGGCAAAGCCCGGCTCCGGCTTTCAACCCTTGCCCAGCGTCGAACGGGCTGATGCTTAGTGTTGCGCGCCGTCCTCTTCGACTGGGGAGACACGCTGATGGAGTTCGGGTATGACCCGGAGCTCGTCGAGGTGGGCCAGCGTGCCGGGCTGGAGGCGCTGGGCCGCGACGGCTTGCCGGATGCCGACGCGATTACAAGCCGCTTCCGCGAGCACTACGAGCCGCTCTTCTGGGTTCCCGGGACACTGGAGGAGATCGAGTACCCCGGCCTCGTCCGCGAGCTGCTCGGCCACTTCGGGATCGCCGTCTCCGAGGAGGAGCTCGGCCGCTTCCTCGAGGCCGAGCATGCCGCCTGGGCGCCGGCCCGCATTCTGGGGTCGACGACACATGCGCTGCTCGAGTCGCTGCGGAAGCGCGGCCTGGGGCTCGGAGTGGTCTCGAACGCTTTCGACCCGGGTTGGCTCCTGCATCGCGACCTCGAGCAGATGGGGATCGCGCAGCGCATCGACTTCGCTGTCTTCTCGTCCGAGGTCGGCAAGCGGAAGCCGCACCCCGCTATCTTCGAGCGTGCGCTCGACGCGCTGGGCGTCGCGCCCGACGAGGCGATGTTCGTCGGCGATCGGCTCTACGAGGACGTTCGCGGCGCGAACGAGGTGGGGATGGCGAGCGTCCAGGCCGTCTGGTTCCGCGCCGACGAGCACCCCGAGGGCGGCGAGCCCGACCACCAGGCTTTCACGCAAATGGACGTTCTGAACCTCGTCGACCGGGCGTTGACCTCGGCCTGACCAAGCATTTTCGTGGGCGCTTGTCAAGTCTTGCGAATGCGCCCCGCGGTACCGACAATGTTCAGGTGATGCGGCACCTAGAGGTCGTTCCGCAAGCGCTCCCTCTCCACCCACAGGACGAGGTCGAGTGCAGGCGCTGCGAGGTTCACTGCGACAAGGTCGTCTACCCGTCCGCTTGCGTCGAGCGCGAATGCCCATTCCTCTACTCGTTCGTCGAGCTCGGCCGCACCTACGTCGGCTGCATGCAGAAGGTATTTGACGTCGAGATCGACCTCGCGCTCATGCTCGAGGCCGAGGAGCACGGAGAGTTCGGGGCCGTGCGGGCCAATCGCCGGCCGTTGCCGATGTGCCGGGTCGAGGTCGAGAGCTGCTACGAGGGCCGCGAGGAGGACCTCGGGTGCGTGAATCCCGAGTTCCACGAGCTGCCGCTCGGCGAGCCGAGCTTCCGCATCTTCGCGCAGGTCAAGCCGAACGCCTGAGGGCGCTCGCTCTTGCGTTGTTGCAGTTTCGGCACAGGGCTGTCACAGACATGCGCGAATTTCCTGGTTAGGCTGGAATCGGAGGGAGGCCCGCGGCCGGACCCCGCGGCATGTCTCTTTAGGGAGTGACCTTCGCGGCCCAGCGGGCGTGGAGCTTCTTTGTGACCTCGATCTGGCTCGCGTCTGGACCGTGTCCGTCCGGCCCCGGGACCTCGAGCACAGCTGGTAGTCCCTGAAGGCGCGGACGGCCGAGAAAGACGCCGAGCTTGTCTCCCAGCAGGCCCTCGCCGACGTTGTCGTGCCGGTCGAGGTTCGAGCCCAACGGCGCCTTCGAGTCGTTCACGTGGAGCGCGCGCAGCCGGTCGAGGCCGATTGAGCCGTCGAGCTCGTCCAGCACTGAATCCAGGGCGCCCTCGTCCGCTACGTCGCAACCAGAGACGTACAGGTGGCAGGAGTCGAGGCAGACTCCGAGCCGAGGATGCCCGCCGAGCCGGTCGAAGAAGAGCGCCAACTCCTCGATCGAGCGCCCGATCGTTCCGCCGGCCCCGGCGGAGTTCTCCATCAGGAGCCAGGTCGTTTCCGAGCAGCGGTCGAGCACCTTTTTCATCGCCTCGACGACGCGCTCGATCCCCACTTCCATCCCCGTGCCGAGATGTGAGCCGATGTGGAAGACGACGCCGTCGGCCTCGATCGCGCAACCGACGTCGACCGTGTTGCACATCGCGGCCACCGACTTTTCGTAGAAGTCGTCCTTCGGGCTCGCGAGGTTCACGAGATAGAGCGCATGGCAGAGAACACCGTCGATGCCGACCTCGGCCCGTCGCTCTTTGAAGCGCTCGAAGTTCTCTGCAGGGTGGTTCGTCGGCCGCCACGTGCGCGGGCTCTGCGTGAAGACCTGGACGGAGTCGGCGCCCATCGCCTCGGCGCGGTCGATCGCGGTGTGGATGCCCCCGGACGACGAGACGTGAGCGCCGATGAACATGCCTCGTACGATACGTTCGACCATGCCCCCGATCGTCCGCTTCGCACCGAGCCCGACCGGCCACCTCCACATCGGCGGTGTGCACACCGCGCTCTTCAACTGTCTCTACGCGCGCCACGAGCGAGGAGAGTTCCGGCTCCGGATCGAGAACACCGATACGAGTCGCGAGGTCGCCGAGGCGACCGGCCAGATCCAGGACTCGCTGCGCTGGCTCGGCCTCGACTGGGACGGCGAGTCGCGCTTCCAGCTCGACCGGATGCGCGACTGCCAGGAGCTCGCCCACCGGCTCGTCGAGGAGGGGAAGGCGTACGAGGACGAGGGCGCGATCCGGATCCGGATGCCGGACGAAGGCGCGACCGCCTGGGACGACCTCGTCAAGGGGCGCATCGAGTTCCCGAACGAGCAGCTCGAGGACGTCGTGCTCGTCCGGTCCGACGGGCGCCCGACCTACAACTTCGCCTCGCCGGTGGAGGACATGCTCGACGGGATCACCCACGTGATCCGCGGCGACGACCACGTCTCGAACACCCCGAAGCAGATCGTCATCCTCCGCGCGCTCGGGGCCGAGCCACCCGCGTACGCGCACGTCCCGAGCCTCCTGGGCCCCGACGGCAAGAAGCTCTCGAAGCGCCACGGCGCGCAGTCGGTCGAGGACTTCCGCAACGAGGGCTACGTGCCGGAGGCGCTGATGAACTTCCTGGCCCTGCTCGGCTGGAGCTACGACGACAAGACGACGATCATGTCGCGCGACGAGCTGATCGAGCGCTTCGGCCTCGAGCGCGTGGGCGCGAGCCCGGCCACGTTCGACTACGCCAAGCTCGAGTGGATGAACGGCGT
>DASWDJ010000172.1:0-1906 GCA_036395295.1 Gaiellaceae bacterium
TGCCTGGCTACTACGCGGTCTTCTTCTACGATCCCGACGGCCTGAAACTAGAGATAGTGCACGTTCCCGGACACGCGGCCTGAAAGGAGCAACGCATGGCGACACCGCCCGAGCAATCGTCGCGCCCGAGCTACGGCTACAGCCCCGGGACGACACTCGACTTCGCAAGGCTGCCGATCCCCGGCAACGCCGAATTCCTTCTCTACCTCATCGTGATGGCGGTCATCTCGATCGTCGTGCTCGTCGACGACCACTACAACATTCCGGAGTTCCTCGACTTCACGAAGTGGGTTACAGCCGCGTATCTGATCTCGCGCGGCATCGCCAAGGCGAGTCGGGTTCTCGAGCAGTAGGCGCGTCGGTGGCCCTGGCGGGCCGGCCGGCCCGTCAGGGCGCCCGACCTTTAAGACGTTCTCTACGCCTTGCTGGGCTCGAAGCGGAACTTGGCGAGCCTCTTGCCGTCCGGGATCCGGGTCGGGTACTCGCGGGTGAAACAGGCGCGGCAGAACTCGCTCTCCGGTCTCGTCGTCGCGGCCTGCGCGCCCTCGAGCGAGAGGTAGCCCAGTGTCGTGGCGCCGATCTGCTCTCGCACCTCGTCGACTGTGCGCGAGGAGGCGACGAGTTGATCCTCGTCCGCGAAATCGATCCCGTAGAAGCAGGGCGAGACGATCGGCGGCGAGGAGATGCGGACGTGTACCTCCTGAGACCCGGCATCGAAGAGGAGGGCGACGATCTTCCTCATCGTGCTGCCGCGGACGATCGAGTCGTCGACGAGCACGACGCGCTTGCCCGCGACTTCCGAAAGCGGGTTGAACTTGAGGCGAATGCCCTGTTCGCGCAGGCCCTGGTCGGGCTGGATGAACGTGCGGCCGACGTAGCGGTTCTTGATCAGCCCCTCGGAGAAGGGGATCCCACTCGCGCGGGCGAAGCCGATGGCCGCAGGCGTGCCGGAGTCCGGAGCAGGCATGACGAGGTCGGCCTCGGCCGGCGCCTCCTGGGCCAGGCGCTCGCCCATGCGGACGCGCGCGGAGTGCACCTCGATCCCGGCGAGCGTCGTGTCCGGCCGGGCGAGGTAGATGAACTCGAAGAGGCAGAGCGCGCCCGCGCCGGCCTGGGGGACTGCTGACACGGAGCGGACGCCGTCCTCGCCGATCAGCACGAGCTCGCCCGGCGCGACCTCACGCTCGTGCGCGGCGCCGACGAGATCGAGCGCGCAGGTCTCGGACGCGAGCACGGGATCGCCGTCGATCCGACCGAGGGCGAGTGGGCGGAACCCGTGCGGGTCGCGGAAGCCGATGAGAATGCCTTCCGACAGTGCCACGACGGTGAATGCGCCTTCGAGCCGCTGCATCGCGCCTGCAATCGCCTCCTCGAGGGGCGCGGGGTTGTTCGCGATCAGTGCCGCGATCACCTCCGTGTCGGAGGTCGTCGCGAGCCGGATCCCATCCGCCGCGAGCTCGTCGCGGAGCTGCTCGACATTCGTCAGGTTGCCGTTGTGCCCGAGCGTGACGGTGCGGGCGCGTCCATGCTGGACGGTCGGCTGCGCGTTCGTCCAGTGCGTCGAGCCCGTCGTCGAGTAGCGGGTATGGCCGATGGCGGTATCGCCTTGGAGCCCCCGCAGGTTTTTCTCGTCGAAGACCTGGGCGACGAGGCCCATGTCGCGGAGGACGGTCAGTTGCCCGCGGTCGGAGACGGCGATGCCCGCGGATTCCTGGCCGCGGTGCTGGAGCGCGAAGAGCCCGAAGTAGGTGACGCGCGCGACGTCACGCTCTGGCGCACGAATGCCGAAGACCCCGCACATCTAGGTCTGAACCTCCCAGGCTTGCCGAAGCTGCTCGATGGGGACCCCGAGCAGCGTAGCGCCGCCGACGGTGCCGATGCGAGGAAGGTCGAGCTCATCGCTCGA
>DASWDJ010000173.1:0-6539 GCA_036395295.1 Gaiellaceae bacterium
CGAAGCCACCCTGCCTCGTCAGAAGGGTACGGACGCCTGCCCGGAAGATCGTCATCGGGTCCGCGACGACGACCCGAATGTTCGTGGGATTCCGGTCGGGCCCAGGGACAAAAGGTGCCCGGATTGTGTTCGGGGTCCGCGCAGGGCGCCCCCCGATGGTTGCCGCAACGTACCGCAGTCTTCTCTCCCCCTTCGAAACTACTAACGATGAATGGTGCTCAGATCGGCGTGGAACCCGCAATGGGCCTAGTGGCCTATTTGTGGAAAGTGTGGACAACCCTAGTTGTTGCTAAAGCGCTCTTTTCGCGGTCTTTCGCAAGATTTAAGTAGAATTTTGGAGTACCCCAAAATGGTTCTCTATGACACCTGCATCTACGCATGGAGGAGCCTTTCGTGGTGCGCCGGCCCCTGGTGCGGTGGTCTGACAACTCCTGTAGCGGCGAGCCCGCTTGCCAAAAGACTTGGGATGCCGAGGCAGGGCCTCCGCAACCCGAGGGACACCTGATTCAAGGCGGGTCAAGTTCGTGTTGGCTCAGCCGCCCCGGTGACGCGGCCTGGCCTCCCTTTGTCTTCCGGGATCGGGCGCCGGCGATGACGCGGGGCGCAGATTCTCCGCGTGCGGAGCTAGCCTCCTCCCATGCAAACCCGCTCCAGCTGCGGACGCGCGAGATCGAGGGCGACTTCGTCTTCGCGCGCGACCTGGAAGGGCCGTCTCTGACCAGGCGGCAGCTCGAAGTACTCCGGCTCGTGGCCGTCGGGCGGACGAATCGGGAGGTCGCACGCGAGCTCTTTCTCAGTCCGCGGACGATCGACATGCACGTCCGGAACGTGCTCGGAAAGCTCGACTGTCGATCCCGCACCGAGGCTACGAGCAAGGCAAACGCCTTGGGCCTGCTCGAGCCGACGTCCGCCGCCCCCTAGGTCCGACCCGGGCACGGGCCCCAGCCCGAATGCCGGGGGCGGGACTCGAACCCGCACGCCCCCGGAGGGGACACCTGATTTTAAGTCAGGCGCGTATGACCAGTTTCGCCACCCCGGCGGTCGAAGGATAGCCGCGCGAGCGCTTACTGCCCGGGCGCCATGTCCTTGACGCTCGGGTAGCGCTCGCCTGCCTTGTTCCGATGCGCATCGCGGAACTTCGCGAACGCATCGGAGTCGAACTTCGAGCACGTCAGCACGTAGCCCTTGCCAGGATCCACACCGCCGAAGGCGCCCTCCTGCTCGTACGCCGGCTCGTTCCAGGCCGTCAGCGCGATCTTCTTCCCGAGCTTCGAATACGGCGCGACCACGAGCCCGTACGGGTCGTCCTGGTAGAGCGACTCGATCTTGCGGACCGTGTCTTCGCCGACGTTGCCGTACTGCAGGATGATGCCGCCGTGCTCGAGATTGTGGACGAGGATCGTCTGCTTGACCGGGTCTGTGTACAGGCTCCACGGCGCCGGCGACTGATAGTGCGGGCCGCTCGAGGGCGGGAACGAGTTGTACTTGACCTTCGCGTCGGGGTTCTGGAGGTGCTTCGGCTTCATTCCGGGATACGAGCGCTCGACGCAATCCTTCGAGTTGGTCACGGCCGTCGAGCCAGAGCCGCCGCCTCCGCCTCCCCCGGCAAAGGCGACGAAGGCGAGCACGGCGATGAGGATGACGATGCCTGACCCCGAGAAGGCGAGCAGGTAGAGCAGTGTCCGGCGCTCGGCCGGCGTTCGCGGCTCGGTGCGCTGCTTGGGCGCCTGCACGGGCCGGCGGGGCGGCGGCGGAGTTCGGCTTTTCTTGGCCAAAGCCGTTCGATGGTAGCGGCGTAGAGGCTGGGTCGGCGGGGCGAGGGTGCCTATACTGGCGCCTCCCAATGAGGAGGAGTGGAATGGGATTTCTCGACAAGCTGATGGGACGGAGCAAGAAGACGGCCGGAGACATGACCCGCGACGCGTCGATGCGGCAGGAGGGCATGCACCAGGAGCACGAGGGCATGGCCGAGGACCGCGCGTCCACTGCTGAGGACAAGGCGCAGGAAGCACGCGAAGAAGCCGCCGAGCATCACGCGCAGCGGGACAACCCGTAAACGCGCCCGAGTAACGCCGTCCGACACCAGGTCTACCGTTTTGCGGTCCTATGTGGATCGCGCTGCTCACCGTGCTCGTCCTCGGCGTCGCCGCCGCGGGCGGAGCCTGGTTCGTTCGCTACCTAGGCGCTGAGCTCGGGGCGCTCCGCGAAGCGGCCGGAAGCCAGCTCGCGGACCGGAACGCAGAGGTCGACCGCCGGCTCGAGGCAATGACCTCGACCCTGGACCGGCGCCTGGAAAGCACGTCGAAGACGGCCGGCGAGATCCACCGCCAGCTTGGTGAGCTGGGCCGCGCGAACGAGGAGATCCTCGCGCGCGCAAACGATCTCAAGCGCCTCGAGCAGGCACTCCGGCCGCCGAAGGCCCGCGGCGGCTTCGGCGAACTCCTGCTCGCAAACCTGCTGCGCGACCGCCTCCCGCCGGATGCCTACGAGCTCCAATACGGGTTCCGCAGCGGCGAGCGGGTCGACGCCGTGATCAAGGTCGACCGCCTGGTCCCGGTCGACGCGAAGTTCCCGCTCGACAACTTCGAGCGACTCGCGGAGGCCGAGAGCGAGGAGCACCGCGTCCTCGCGGAGAAGGCCTTCGCACGCGACCTGAAGATTCACGTCGACGCGATCGCCGACAAGTACATCCGCCCGGACGAGGGCACCTACGACTTCGCGCTCATGTACCTACCGTCCGAGGGCGTGTACTACGAGCTCGTCTGCGGGAAGACCGGCGCGCTGCTCTCCTACGCGCACGAAAAGCGGATCTTCCCCGTCTCGCCGACGACGTTCACTTCACAGCTGCAGGTGATCGCGCTGGGGCTGAAGGGGATGCAGATCGAGCAGCGCGCACACGAGGTCATGGCCTACTGCGCACAGCTCGAGAACGACTTCGGCCGCTTCCGCGACGACTTCCAGGTCGTGGGCAAGCACCTCGGTCACGCACAGTCGAAGTACTCCGAGGCCGAGCGGAGACTGGACCGGTTCGAGGGCAAGCTCGACCGGGCGGCGGACTGGGACGAGGCACTCGTCGAGCCGGCGGAGGCCCCAGAGCTACCGCGGGCAGTCGACGCGGCCTGACCCGACCTGCTGAGCCCGCTCAGCTCTCGACGCTCTCGGAGACCACAATGAGCGGCCGCCGGAGCCGGGCTTTGCCGGCGGGAGGCTCACGACGTTCCTCCGAAGCGCGATCCCCTAAGGCGGCTCCTGAAACCATCGCCAACCGCGACCGCCCTGAAGGAGCGGGCTCACGGGGGAACCAGGGTTCCCCCGTGCTCAGGCTCGCGCCGGCTGTTCCTGCTTCAGGTAGCGGATGAGTCCGCCCGCGACGACGATTTCGCGTTCGCGCGGGAGCAGATCGTGGACGAGCGTGATCTCGTCGGCGTCCTCGATCTCGCACTGGAGCTCGTCGGCACCCTCGGCGATCTCCTGGAGGCCTGAGATACGCCACGTCTGTCCGAGACCAGCCTTGTCGTAGTCGTTCTCGTCCTTGAACAGCAAGGGCACGATACCCTGGGCGATGAGGTTGCGCCGGTGGATGCGGGCGAAGCTCTTCGCGATCACCGCGCGCACGCCGAGCTGGGCGGGAGCGAGCGCCGCATGCTCGCGGCTCGAGCCTTGTCCGTAGTTGTGACCGGCGACGATGAAACCTCCACCCCACTCCTTCGCGCGGCGCGGGAACTCCGGGTCGCGGAGCTGGAATGTGAACTCGGCGATCGCCGGGACGTTCGAGCGATAGGCCATCACCGTCGCCCCGTCCGGGGACAGGTCTCCGGTCGAGATGTCGTCCGGACCCTTGATCAGCACTCGGAGCTTGAGCTCGTCCGGCAACTCCTTGGGCTCGGGCGGGGGCTTGATGTTCGGGCCTCTGGGGATCTCGATCGAGGCCGCCTCCTCCGCGGGTGCGGGCTCGAGGATGTGCGCTTGAACGACCGCGGGGCGCGCGGGTGGACGCTCTGGAAGCTCGGGCGGCGTGAGCTCTCGCGGGTCCGCGATCGCGCCCTTCAGCATCGAAGCTGCGGCGACGGCGGGCGAGCAGAGATAGACGCTGTCCTCGGCCGTGCCGCTGCGGCCCGGGAAGTTCCGGTTGAACGTCCGCAGTGAGTTCGACCCGGACGGCGGCGCCTGCCCCATGCCGACGCAGGGCCCGCAGGCCGGCTCGAGCATGCGCAGTCCGGCCATCATCAGGTCGACGTACGTGCCCGACTGGGTGATCTGGTCGAGGATCTGCCTGGAGCCCGGAGTTGCGGTCGCCGAGACGAGCTGCTCCGAGATCCGGCTCCCGCGCAGGGTGGCTCCGACCAGCGCAAGGTCCTCGTACGACGAGTTCACCGAGGAGCCGATGCAGACCTGGGCGAGCTCCGTGCCGACGAGCTCGTCGACCGGGACGACGTTCCCCGGGCTCGAAGGCTTGGCGACGAGCGGGACGAGCTGCGCGAGGTCGATGTGCTCTTCCTCGTCGAAGTCCCCGGTGCTCCCGGTCTCGAGCGCGACGAAGTCCGCTCCGCGCTCCTGTTCCTCGAGCCACCGCCGCGTCTCGTCGTCGGCCGGGAAGATTGCCCCGGTCGCGCCGAGCTCGGCGATCATGTTCGCGATCGTCCCGCGCTCGGTGTAGCTCAACGTCGCCACGCTCGGCCCCGTGAACTCGAAGACGGCGCCGCGCCCCCCGCGCACCCCGCGCCGCCGGAGGAGCTCGAGGATCACGTCCTTCGCCTGAATCCACGGTCTCGCGAGCTCGTTCTCGAGGAAGACGCCGACGATCTTCGGGCACGGCAGCTCGAACGCATGCCCCGCCATGCAGACGGCGACGTCGAGCCCGCCGGCGCCGATCGCGATCATCCCGCAAGAACCGGACTGCGTCGTATGGCTGTCGGCCCCGACCAATGTCTTGCCCGGAGTCGCGAATCGCTCACAGTGGATGTAGTGGCAGATCCCGTTTCCGGGCCTGGAGAACCACGCCCCGTACCGTGCCGCCATCGCCTGGAGGAACCGGTGGTCGTCGGGGTTCTTGAAGTCGATCTGGAGGATGTTGTGGTCGACGTAGACGACGGCCGTCTCGACCTGGACGCGATCGTGCTCGAACAGCTCGAACTGCATCATCGCCATCGTCCCGGTCGCGTCCTGAGCGAGGGTCTGGTCGACGGAGATCGCGATCTCCTGGCCCGGGACAAGCTCGCCGCGAGCGAGGTGCTCTTCGAGAATCGTGCGCGCAAGTGAAGCCATTTGCGGCTTCTAGTATCGCAGGAGCGCTCCGATGCCTTCGGCGGGATCGAGGTCGCGATGGGCCGTCACGGCATGAACCGTGCCGCCGTGTGCGAGCGTCTGGTGGACAGCGAGATCGAGGCCGTCCTTTCGGCGATCCATCTCGGTGCCATCGAGCGGGCACCGCCCGCCGCCGACGGAGACGCGGCCGCAGGCCGGGCACTGCGAAGCCTCGTGGTCGGCCCCTTCCGAATAGAGGAGCAGCTCGACACGAGCATCGGAAGCAGCTTCGAGCGTCTGCTCCCAGCCCGACGCGGCGCGCTCCCCGCGCCCGGCCTCCTCGCGCCAACGCGCGACGAGCTCGCCCTCCTCCTTGGCCCGCGCTTGCTCGAGGATCGGAGAGGTGAGCGCGAGCAGCTCGGGCGCCTGCACGTGCGACTCTGCGCTCGTCGAGCCGACGACTGCGGCTCGGGTCTCCTTGGCGATCAGATCGTCGAGCTCGGCGCGAGTCTCCTCGGAGGCGACGATGATCACCTTCGGTGAGCGCATGCCGCGGACTCGGCGGTCGAGCTCTTCGGCGACGTCGCGAAGATGGTCGCCGACGAGCTTCTCGATGTGCCGCTGGAAGCGCGCCTGAGACCAGCCTCCCTGATCGTGACGCCCGGGGACGTCGTCGGTCTTGTGGACGATCTCGTCGAGCCGTCCGGAGCGCAGGCGGAAGAGCTCGCCCCGCTCGCGGCCGACGACGGCGACGATCGCGCCCTCTCCGCGCCCGACGAGCGGCACGAGCGGAGTGAGATAGAAGTCCCGACCGACACGGACACGGTCGGGCACGGGCTCGATCAGGGAGCGGGCCATCCAGAAGTTGTCGAGGCCGGCCGAGAAGATCGCGAGGCTCTGAGCCTGGTCGCGATCGAATTCGCTGTCGAAGTACTCGCCAATGCGCTCGAAGTCGGCCTTCAACCCGACCCGCTGGTCGTGGGTCAAGCCTCCGTCGTTGGCGCCTTCGCTGCGCTCGGCCTCGGCGAGGAGTGAGTTGATGCGCGCGTCGGTGTCCCCGGCGGTCGGCGCGGTCCTCGGATCCAGGTCGACGTAGAAGCTGATCGCGCAGCCCTTTTCGGCCCGGAATTCAGCGAGCTCGCGCAGCCCGTCCCAGTTCACGCTCTCGGCCATCTGTTCAGCTCCATTTCCTCGAAAGTCGCGATTCTATTCCGGTGGCGCTACGCATCTTCACTATCGGCCATGGGCGGAGGGAGCTCGACGAGCTCGTCGCCTGTCTGCGCGAGGCGGCGATC
>DASWDJ010000174.1:0-19434 GCA_036395295.1 Gaiellaceae bacterium
TCGGCCGTCTTCACGTATGCGCCTTCGCCTCGGCGTATGAAGAGCGGCTCGTCGAGACCGACGGCCTTCATTGCCCGCACGGGCGAATTGACGCCGCCTGGAATCAGGCGCGCGGCCTGCCGCGCCAGCTCCGACTTCTCACTCAGAGCCAGCCCGCGAGCTCCTTGGCCCAGTACGAGACGACGAAGTCGGCGCCCGCGCGCTTGATCGCCGTCAATGACTCGATCGCGGCCTGCCGCTGGTCGAGCCAGCCGCGTGCCGCGGCCGCCTTCACGCTCGCGTACTCGCCGGAGACGTTGTACGCGGCGACCGGGAGGTCGAACCGCTCGCGAACGGCGCGGATCACGTCGAGGTTCGGCAGCGCGGGCTTCACGATCAGCACGTCGGCCCCTTCTGCCACGTCCTGCTCGCATTCGCGTAGTGCCTCACGCACGTTCGCAGGATCCATCTGGTAGCCCCGGCGGTCGCCGAACGAGGGTGTGGACTCCGCAGCCTCGCGGAACGGCCCGTAAAACGCCGAGGCGTATTTCGCCGCGTACGAGACGATCGGCGTCTCGGCGAAACCAGACTCGTCCAGAGCCGCGCGCAAAGCGGCGACTCGCCCGTCCATCATGTCGCTCGGCGCGACCACGTCGGCCCCGGCCTGAGCGTGGCTGACTGCCGTTCGGGCGAGCAGCTCGACGGTCGCGTCGTTTGCGACCTCACCGTTCTCGATTACGCCGCAATGTCCGTGCGAGGTGTACTCGCAGAGACAGACGTCGGTGACGAGGACGAGATCCGGATAACGCTCGCGCAACCCCCGCAGCGCGCGCTGGACGACCCCGTCGGCCGCGTAGGCACCCGAGCCCTCGTCGTCCTTCTCGTCCGGAATCCCGAAGAGGATCACCGCGGAGATGCCGAGCCCGAGCAGCTCCTCCGCTTCGCGCGAGAGATCGTCGACCGAGAAGCGGCCGAGTGCAGGCAGCTCATCGTTCGCCTGCGTTGCCGGCCCCACGAAGAGCGGATACACGAGGTCGTCGAGGTCGAGCCGCGTCTCGCGGACGAGCGAGCGCAGGGCGCCCGTCCGGCGAAGCCTGCGCAGGCGGGTGGCGGGGAACGTGCTCACGGCCTCAGCCTACGCGCTTCCGCCGCCTCTTCTGGCCCGGGGGAACCTCCCGGTTCCCCCGAAACCCCCTCCCCTGGTCCGCTAACGCGGACAGGCCGCTGCGCGGCCGGCGCAATCGGTCTCGTGTCCTCGATGTCGACTTCGACCGGCACGACCCCCTCCTTCCACTGCTCGAGCTCCACGCGCTCCGAGAAGAACTCGTAGATCGCGCGCATCACCGCGAGCAGCGGCAGTGCGACGAACACTCCGGGCAGCCCGTAGAGCTCCCCACCTGCGAGCAGGCCGAAGATGACGAGCAAAGGATGCAGCCGCAGCGCGCTCCCCATCACCTTCGGCACCACGATGTGCCCCTCGATCTGGTGGATCGCCAGGAAGAGCAGGAAGACCCAGAGCGCGGAGATCGGATGCACGATCAGCTCGTAGCCGATCGGCACGATGCCCCCGAGCCAGGGCCCGAGGTAGGGAATGAGCTCCGTCACGGCCACCCAGGCGCCGAAGAGGACGGCGTAGCGGTCAGCTCCCGGCGCCCAGCCCAGCGTGCCGAGCAGCCAGAGCCCGATCCCGGCGCTCGAGCCAATGATCGCCGACAGCAGCAGTTGGCCGCGGACATAGCCGGCAACCGCATGCTCCATCCGAACGAGGAGCCCTGGCTGGCCCGGCCGCGGCGGGAAACGCCGGTCGACCTCGGCTTTCAGCCGGCTCATGTCCAGGAGCATGTAGATCGAGACGACGAGGATCAGGACGAGGCTGAAGACGAGCTGGAAGATCGAGAGCGCGGCGCCGCGCAGGAAGTCGATCGCCGTCGACGTGTACTTCTCGACGTCCTTCCCCTTGATGTTCTCGGCGAAGTCCTGCCCCTGCTGGCGGATGTCGACCCGCTCGAGATGGTGCGTGTCCAGCCAGTGCTGGAGGCGGTCGACGTCCTGCTCGAACCCGGTCTGGCTCGTCTGTCCGTGCTCGTTCGTAAGGTACGTGTCGATTCGATTGGCAGCCGACTGTGACTGGTCGACGACGACGACGCCGATGGCGATCGCGGCGACGACCAGCGCTGAGGCGAAGCTGAGGTAGACGATCGCGATCGAGAAGCCGCGCGGGATCCGAACCTTTTCCAGGGCGCGCACGAGCGGGTCGAGCAAGAGCGCGACGAGCCCGGCGACGAGGAAGAGAAAGACCGCGTGAAAGACCTTGCCCGCGAGGAGGATCCCGATCAGCGCGAGCACGGGCAGACCGACGAGCTGTATCCAGCGCGGGATCTGAATCGTCGGCGTCCCGCCGGCCATGAAGGCCATCGTACCTCGAAGCGTTTGGGAATCCATCAGCGTTCCCGGCTAGCGGCACAGACGGAATCGCGGGAGACAGACGGCCACGCCGGCAAAGCCGGCATGGCCTCCAACGGCATCGCAAGCGATGCCTCAGCCGCACGTCCTGAGGGCGGCACCGCAAGCGGTGCTTCGGAGGTCGTCTCCCTTCGCCCGCCCGCTTGGGATTGGTCCTTCGAACAGGACGCCTCGAGTGGCGCCGAGGAAGCCTCCCGGTTCCCCCAGACCCCTGCCGCCGGCCCACGGCGCCGAGTGACTTACGACGCCTGGGACTGGTCCTTCCTGGAGGACGGCGCCCTGGCGCTCGACAGTTCCGAGACATGGCTGGAACCAACACCCTCGCCACGGCTCGCTTTGTTGCAAATACGGGCCTCGGCGGCCGCTTCGGAATTGCAAGACCGAGGGACCTCCGTTACGGTGCCCCGCATGCCCTCGCCCCGCGCCCCAGGGCAGGCGCGCCGCACATTGAATGCTCGAGCGGTGGCGAGACGGAGAGCCCGGCGAATCGCCGGCCTGATCGCAGTTTCGATCGCGCTCGTCGTCACGTTTCTGCTCACCGCCTTCGGTTCCGGCTCGTCTTCGCCGACCCCGCAGACGCGGCCCGCCTCGGCCAACCGGTTCCTACCGGCCGGCCAGCCGCGGCCGCAGGTGGTCGCGCTCCGCGGCTCGCTCCGGCTCCAGCTGCCCATCGACCAGAGCCGGGTGAC
Source organism: Gaiellaceae bacterium (assembly GCA_036395295.1). Lineage (GTDB taxonomy): Bacteria > Actinomycetota > Thermoleophilia > Gaiellales > Gaiellaceae > VAXT01. Next base: position 3,132 of record DASWDJ010000174.1, read on the forward strand.
CGCGATCGGCTATCACGCTGCCGGCGGCGGGGCGCTCGCGCTCGAGCCGGTGGGGCGGCAGGCGAATGAGGGGCTCTTTGCACGCATGGCCAGAAAGCTCTTCGGTGGCGGCGAACACGGCCTGACCTACTACCAGCTCGGCGGCGACGAAGGTCCGAGCACAGCGGCGCTGGATGTCGGCGCCGCGGTGGGCACCGACGTCTACGCCCCGGTCGACGGCACGATCGTCGGCGTCACGCCCTACACCCTGCGCGGTCAGACGTACGGCGCGCGTATCGATGTCCAGCCGACCACCGCGCCGGCGCTCGTCGTCAGGGTCACGCATCTGCGCCCGGATCCCGCGCTCACAGTCGGCTCGTCGGTCGCAGCCGGAATCTCGAAGATCGGGACGATCATCGACTTTTCCGAGGTCGAGAAGCAGGCGCTCGCGCGCTACACCCAGGACGCAGGGAACCACGCCTCGTTCGAGGTGCATCCCGCGGCTAGCTTGGCCATCCCCTGATCTCGCGTCCCTGGCCGGCCGCTCCTTCCGGCCGGCGAAGCCGCAGAAGCCATCTTGCGGTCGCGGGAGATGAACTCCCGCTCCCTTGGGAGCGGCCTGACGCCGCTGGCGGCAGGATGCTGCGCGGGCGGCGCTTGTCCGTACCAGTTGTACTGTCCTGCGCGCCCCCCGCTCGCCTCCTTTGCCAGCGGCGCCCCAGGAACCCGAGATGGCAGCCACTCGAATCAACCCTGAACCTCGGCAGATGCGAATTCTCTTCGTAGCCGACGTGAACGGGCGCCCAGGCCTGCGCGCGGTCGAGGAGCGGCTGCCGGGCCTTCGCGAGGAGCTCAACGTCGATTTCGTCGTCGCCAACGGCGAGAACGCGGCCGACGGGCTCGGCATCACGCCGAAGCTCGCCGACAAGCTCCTCGCCGCCGGCGTCGACGTGGTCACGCTCGGGAACCACGTCTGGCGACGGCGCGAGATCGTGCCCTACCTCTCCGGTACAGACCGAGTCATCCGTCCCGCAAATCTCTCGGCAGGTTCGCCCGGGCGGGGCCTCGCCGTTGCGCCCGCACGCAACGGGACTCGCGTGGCCGTGCTCAACATGCTCGGCGACCTCTTCCTGCAGCCGGCGGTGAGCCCGTTCGAGATGGTCGACGACCTCGTCGAGGAAGCCGGCCGCGAAACGCCGGTCGTCCTTGTCGACTTCCACGCCGAGGCGACGAGTGAGAAGGTGGCGATGGCGCGCTACCTCGACGGGCGCGTGACCGCGGTCTTCGGCACGCACACGCACATACAGACGAATGACGCACGCGTTCAGCCCGGCGGAACGGCCGCGATCACCGACGCGGGAATGACGGGTCCGCACGACTCGGTGATCGGGATCGTCGCCGAGAAGGCAATCCAGCGCATGCGCACCGGGATGCCCGTCAGGTTCGAGACGGCCGAGGGCGACGTGCGCCTCGAGGGCGTGCTCGTCGAGTGCGACGGCTCAGGCCGCGCGACGAGCTGCGAGGCGATCCGGGTCCCGGTCACCTAGGCGCCGCTTGCGGTGCCGACCTCAGGATGCACGGGCAGGGCAGGACGGCCACGCGGGCAAAGCCCGCATGGCCTCTCAGCGGCACCGCGAGGCGGTGCCTCAGCGCGCATCTGTCTGAAATGACCGGTCGATCCAAGCCGAGCTCATTACGAAACCGCCTCTTAGAAGCACGGCCAGGAGTCCCACGAGCACGAGGTCGCGGACGAAGACGGCCCAGGAGGGGAGGGCCGCGAAGTGGAGCGCCAGGTCCCAGTAGCGGTACGGGAACCAGAGTTGCGTGAGCACGAGGGCAGCCGCCAGCAGCGCTGATGCCGCAAGGCCTCGCCGGCCACGGACGAGCGGGACGACGGGGATCAGCCAGACGAGGAACTGCGGCGAGAGCACCTTCCCGAGCGCGACGAAGGCGACGAGGGCGGCCGCGCTCGCCTGCAGGAGGCGTTCGCGGCCCGCAGGGCCACGGGCGAACAGAATCCAGACAGCCAGCAGCGCAGCGATCTGAGCGATCGTCTGCCCGACGGCCAGCACGTTCGCGGTCGTTCCGGCAAGGTTCTGCGAGCCGTGGCTCGAGCTCATCGTGAGCGACGTTCCGACCAGCTGGTGCGCGGCGAGCAGGATCCCCGAGCCCAGGCTCTCGATCTGCAGCGGGCGGTCGGCTTGGTTCGAGAGGCTGTCCCAGACACCCCCGGGGGCGAGGACGAGGAACGGCAGGAACGCGAGCGCGACGACCGCGGCGAGGAAACCTCCGCAGACGAGCGCCTCCCGTTTCCCGGATCGCCGCCAGACGTAGACGAGCGCCAGCGGGACCAGCACCCCGGGGTAGAGCTTCGCCGCGACCGCGGCCCCGAGCGCGGCATGGCCGAGCCGCAGCCGACCCGAGACGAGCGCCGCAAGCGCTCCTGCGGTGAGCGCCGCCGGCCAGAGGTCGAACCGGGAGAGGACCACAGGCCCCAGCGCGAGCGGAACGAGGGCCGCGAAGCCGAGCGCGCCCAGTAAGCGCCGTCGTCCCGCGCCGAGCGCGACCAGGGCGATCGCCATGCAGACGATCATCGCCTCGCCGAGAAACGCCATCAGGGCCTCGAAGCGGAGGCGGAAGGTGTCCGAGCCCGCGTCGCCGAGCGCCGGGATCAGGAAGACCGGAAGCGCCCCGGGCGGGTACTCGAGGGCAAAGTCGCGGTACGGAACGCGGCCGTCGTCCATCTCCGACCCGTAGCGCTCGTAGATCGGAGTGTCGATGATTCGATGGTGCGTGAAGAAGCCGCGGTGGAGTACGCCCCAGGCGACTAGGAAGAGCGCGACCGCGACGAGCGTCGCCGCGAAAGCGAAAGCCGGCTCAGCCGGCGGAGACGAGCTCGCGGGCCTGACGATCACTCTCGATGTCCGGTTGGGCGCGCCGGCGAGCGCGGGGAGCGAGGACGACGAAGACGACGAAGGGGAAGAACCACGGAATGTAGGGATAGAACCAGTGCGTGACCGTAAGCTCGAAACCGATGAGCAGGGCCGCAGTCAGCGCAGCCAGTTGGAGCGGCGTCTTCCGACGCGGGAGGAAGTAGCAGACGACCGCACCGAGCACGAGCATCCCGATCACGACCGGCTGGAGCCAGCCCAGATCCGGGATCCCCGCTGCGTGGTACTGACCCCAGCCCCAGATCGAGAACGGCGAGTCGCGCCCGACTTGCCAGCCGAAGGTTCGGTCCCAGAAGACCCTTGCCGCATGAGCTGGATCGGGCTCGAGCAAGAGGATGGAGAAGGCGGCGAGGGTGGCGACGAAGAAGCCTCCGATGAACGCCACCTTTCCGGTCAGGCGACGAGGCTCCGGATACCCGGCCCAGAGGGGTACCAGCAGGAGCGCAGCGAACTTCGTCCAGCCGGCGAGCGCGACGAACGCTCCGCGGGCGAAGGACGAGGTCACGAGCCAGAACCCGAAGATGAGGAACGCAGGCATGATCGCGTCGTTCGTGTTCGAGTTCGAGACGTACTGGGTGAACGGATAGGCGGCCCAGGCGAAGGGCAGCATGACCGCCAGCCCCGCACCCCCGAAGCGGCGGCCGATCAGGAACATGCCGAGCAGCGCGAGCAGGTCGAACGCGACCGCCGTCGCGTGCGCCGCGCGCAGCTTGTCCCAGTACCCCGTCCAGCCGAACGCGAGGAAACCCGGGAGGTAGGCCTCGTAGGCGACGGGCCCGTAGGTGTCCCCGCGCTCGTTCGCCGACTCGCAGCGCCCGTTGGTCTGGATCCGCTCGCGGATCTCGCCGTCGGCGGCCGCCGGCCCGCATGCCTTCAGCCGGTCTTCGATCGGCATGTGACCGTAGGGAGACTGGCCGTGCGCGATTCGGTCGGCGCCGATGACGCCGGAGTAGCCGACATCGATCACATTCGAGCCGCGCACGTTCAACCCGACCCTGAAGCCGAGGAGGAAGACGGTGGCCGCGGCGAGCAGCCAGAGCGGCCAGACCGGCCGTGCCTCGTTCGGGCCGCCCCGCCACGCGACCCAGGCCATTCGCCCCAACAGGTAGACGAGCGGCGGGTAGGCGAGCGGCACGCTCGTGAAGATCTCGCCGCGGTTGAAGAACCAGAGCGAAAAGGAGAACGAGAGCAGGACGAGCAGGTCGAGGTTGCGCATGCTGAGCGGGCGGCGGAGATTGCCGAGCCCGAGCAGGAAGATGAGGCACAGGCCCAGCCAGACGACGGGACTGTTGATCTGCTTGCCGCCGAAAGCGCCCGAGGAGCCCCGGGCCATCTTCCAGGCGACCTGCGGACCGGTCCAAGCTTCTGTGACGGCGCCGGTGCCGTCGTCGACGCGCCCGACCGCGATCTCGCCGGCAGAGGACCACCAGACGGCGACCTTCCAGTCCTGACGCTCCGTGTCGAAGGTCGTGTCGGTGACGCGATCCCGACTCGGATAGCGGTCGAGCCAGTCCGCGACCTTGTCGTCGCGGAGGAAGATCGCGGTTGCACGCTCCTTGCTCAGGCGCGCGCGCGGAGCAACCGGCGCGAACGGCGTCTGGACGAGCCGGCCTCGAGCGTCGTACACGGGCCTCGTCACGGTCGTCGCGGCCCCGGCCGCGGGTGCGAGCACGGCGAGGGCGAGCAGGGCAACGGCGACCCGCCTCATCGGGGCCGGCCGGCTACCTCCGGAACGACCAGAGCTTGTTGCCGACGAAGTTGATCGGCGTCACGAGTACGATCGCAATCGCCTGCGAGAGCACCTCGTCGAGACCGAGAGCGATGAAGCCGGTGAGCAAAGCCAGGTTTGCGCCGTAGGCGAGCACGGCGACGATCAGAAAGCGCAGGCCCTGCCAACCGACATGGCCGCGCTGGGCGTGGAACGTCCAAACTCGGTTCCAGGTGTAGTTGTTCGTGACGGCGACAAGGAACGAACACGTGGCGGCCAGGGCGTAATGGAAACCCGCTTCCCGCAGAAGCGCGGCGTAGACGGCGAGGTTGACGACATAGCCGCTGACTCCGACTCCCGAGAACTTCGCCAGTTGAACCCAGTTGTGAGGGCGGCGCAGCGCCCTCGTGGCGCGCTGTCGGACGGAAGCGATCGGCGGGACCGCGGCTGCGGGCTCGTTGGTCATTCGACGGGCGAGCGTAGCAGCGGGTTGGGATTGCTTACCCGGGAGAGCGCAGACGGCGACCGTGCGAGCGGTAGAAGTCGAGTTGATCGGCCTCGAGCAGCATCAGGGCCGATTCGATCTCCACGTCCTCACGCACCCGAGCCGTCGACAGCGGGAGAAAGCGGTGGTCGCCGTCGCGGCAGCGAACGTCGAAGCCAACCGGCCGCTTGCCGCCTTCGTCGAGGATCACGTCGACGACGCGGCCCAGCTCGATTCCGCTCATGACGACCCGCTTGTTCAGGAGATCGACGTCATTCATCTGCCGCCCTCTTGTGCCCAGGCGCGGCTGAGCAGAAACCCGACCTAGTGGATCGAGAAGCCTTGTTCGCCTTCGGGCTCGCTCCAATCGACCTCGATTTCCTCGACTCGAGCGCCAACGGGACCCCGCCGACACCATTCGACCATCGACCCCACTCGCTCGTCATCGCCCTCGAAGACGGCTTCCACTGTTCCGTCGGGGACGTTTCGAACCCAGCCCGCGAGCCCAAGCGAGCGAGCGCGATCACGCGCGACCGCGCGAAAGAACACGCCCTGGACGGCGCCATGAACGATCACCTTCGCCCGCTTCAATCCTCGAAGCCCTCCTCGCCGACAAGCGGGACGAACCGGCAGGGAACCGAGCGGACGATCGCCGGACCCTCCGGACTGCGGACGATGACCTCCAGGCGCTGGCCCCAGCGGCCGCCGACCGGCACGACCAGGCGCCCCCGCGGCTCGAGCTGGTCGTAGAGCCGGCGCGGCAGGCCGGGCGCAGCCGCGGCGACCGCGATCGTCCCGAAGGGTGCCTCGTCCGGCAGGCCGAGCGACCCGTCGCCGACGTGGACCTCTACCTGGTCGTAGCCGGCTGCGGCGAGATTCTCCCGCGCCTGCTCGGCGAGCTCCGGAATCCGCTCGATCGTATGCACCTCAGCCCCGAGTTCGGCGAGGACCGCCGCCTGATAGCCCGACCCCGTGCCGACGTCGAGGGCACGCTCGCCGCCGCTCAGCGAGAGCGCTTCGCAGATCCGGGCGACCATGTAGGGCTGGGAAATCGTCTGCCCGTGCCCGATCGGGAGGGCCGCGTCCGCGTAGGCGCGATGCCGCTCTCCTTCAGGGACGAAGAGCTCGCGGGGCACGCGCTCCATGGCCTCGAGCACCCGCTCGTCGACGATGTCTCTCGCTCGAAGCTGGTCTTTGACCATCCGCAGCCGCGCGCCGCGAAAGACGTCCTCAGCTTCCATTTCTAAGGCACCGCTTGCGGTGCCGCCATCAGGACGGGCGGGATCCGGACGGCCACGCCGGCAAAGCCGGCATGGCCTCCAATCGGCATCGCAAGCGATGCCTCGCCGTCCGTCCGTCTGAATCGACCGGTCGAGTCAACTGGGTTCAATCGAGAACCCTTCTAGCCCAAAGTGTCTAAGCACGAGGGGCGCGACGTCGACGATCCGCGCCGGGGGCGAGCCGAGTCCGACGGCGAGCATCGGAACCTCGGAGTCGCCAAGCTCGAGCGAACCGTGACTGCCTCCGCCCACGTGATGGCGCCCGCCGAGGTCGGCGAACTCGACCCCCGGAGCGGCCGAGACAATCAGGTCGCCTGCGTTCGGGTTGGCGAGCGCGCGCCAGGCGCGCTCGAGCGCGTCCGGCTGTGGAAGGACGTCCACGTCACCGGTGGTTTGCCAGCCGTTTCCGTCCGGCGCGAAGCGAAGTTCCTCTCCACGCCGCCTCGCAACGGCCTCCCCGCCTTCACGGAAGAGGACGACGTGTGGGCCGTCGTCGAGGCGGTTGGCCAGCTCACTCGGTTCCGCGGCGCACCCGGGGAGCCGGTACACCATGCCCGCCCGGTTGGACGCTGTGACAGCGAGTTCGGCGCGCCGGCCGTTGCCGGGCCGGAAGAGGCGGAAGCCTGTGAAGGCACCCTCGAGCCGGGCGGCCTCGTCGACGCGTGTCTGTCCATGGTCCGAGCAGAGGAGCACGTCATAGCGCTCGAGGAACGCGTCCGGCCCACCGGCCGCCTCGAGCAGCGATCCGATCGCACTGTCGGCCCGCGCCAGTGCCGCGTGCGCGCCCTCGGGCCCCGCAACGTGCGAGGCGAAGTCGTAGTCCGGCAGATAGAAGACAAGGAAGTCGAAGCCGTCGCGCGTGACGAGCCAGCGCCCGACCACCCGTGCGTACTCGTCAATCGATCCGCGCGCCCGAGTCCGAATGGCGAGTGGGGATCCAGTGACGTCCGACTCGAAGAGGTTGTAATAGAAGAAGCGGCGCGGTCCGAACGCTGGGCGGGCGAGCCCCGGCACCGTCGGCGCGTGCCTCGTCGGCCCCCGGTAGCAGACCATGTTCACGGCTGCGGTGACGAGGCCGGCGCCCTCGAGCGCCTCGAAGACGGTCACAGCTCGGCTCGAGAGATGCTCCTGGTTCATGTTGAAGACGGCATCGCGCATCGCCCGAGTCGTTCCGACCGCCCGCACCGCGCCGAACGACGAGCCGTATTCGACGAGCCGCTGCTCCCCGCGGTGGTACCAGACGAGGTGCGGGATCTCGTGCACGTCCGGGTGCGCACCGGTTGCGAGCGACGAGAGGCAGACGGGAGTCAGCGAGGGAAAGGTTGTGATCGCCCGGCGGTATTCGCCCTGCTCGCTCAGGAAGCGAAGCGCCGGGACGTCCTCTCGCTCGACCGCCTGCTCCAGCATCGCCGGTGTGAGGCCATCGATGACGATCAGGACGAGCTTTCGCGCCGCCACGGGCCTAATCGCGTGCGAGGCTGCGAAGGCCGGCGTAGCGCTTCCCGCCCCGGCGGCGCAGTCGGGCGCCGAGCGCCGGCAGAACGATCGCTTCGACGTAGCCGACGCCGGGAATGAAGGCGAGCGCGGCGACGAGAACCGCGCCGAGGGCCACTAACAGCCCAGTCGCCACGCGCGTTCCGCCGCGGCCGAGAGCACCGCGCACGAGCTCCAGGGCTCCGGCCGCCCCGAGCAGCCCGCCCACTCCTCCGCCGGCGGCCTCGTCGGCATTCGCAAAGACGACCCCGAGCAAGATCCCCACGGCGGCGGCGAGGAACGGAGCCGCCAGGCTCATACGGCGTCCCGCGAGCGCGGCCGCGGCCACGATGCCCAGCGCGACCCCGAGGCCCGCGAAGACCCCAACGGAGTACCAGTCCCCCATCGTCATCAGTGTAGTGCGAAGGCGTTTCGCGCTCCCCCGGCCCGGGAAAAAAGAAGCTCGATGACCGGCCGCTCCGGGGGGCCCGGCGGCAATCGTCGGAATCTCCTCGTCTTCTTCTCCGCCTGGCGATCCGGGCCTGCCCGGCGCATGGACAGCCTGCTCGCGCAGCTCGCGCGGAAGGAGCGGCATCGGCTCCAGGTGGCGCGCGTCGACGTCGAGCAGCAGCCCGAGCTCGCGAAGCGATTCAACGTGCGCCGAGTGCCGACGCTCGTGCTCCTAAAGGGCAAGCAGGCCGTCGCGAGGCTAGAAGGCCGGGCGAATGCTGCCGAGATCGAGCAGCTCGTCGAGCCGCACCTGGAAGAGTCAAAATCCGACGAGGCGCAAACGTCGTAGGTCCGAACGACAACCGCCTTGTCCGGCAGAACCGCGACCGCCGCTCATATCCAGTTCGCACAGCAGACACGTGGGCGGTGGGGTCAGCGCATTCCTCTGCGGCGGAGGCGGCAAGCCCAATCGCGCCGGGTCAGCTCGGCGAGCTCATCGACGCGACTCGCGCGGGCGCGACCTACGCGAACGTCCATACGACGCCGAGCTATCCCGAGGGCGAGATCCGTGGGCAGATCGGCCATGGCCACGGCCACCCCGCGCGGGCACAGCAGCCGCTAGACCGGCGGCAATACCTCTGAGAACGCGAGAGCCCGGTTCCGGCGCCGGGCTCTCGCCGTTAAGGGTGGCTCTTCTCCAACCGGGCGATGACCGAGAGCCCGAACTCTGCGGCGCGGGCTCCGTCGACCACTCGGTGATCGAACGTGAGCGCGATGTGGCCGACTTGTCCGACGCCGAGCCCGTCCTCGCGGACGACCGGCCTCGGCGCGATCCGGCCGATGCTCAGGATCGCCACTTCCGGGTGGTTGACGATCGGCGTCTGAAAGAGGCCGGCGAGTTTGCCTGCGCTCGTCACGGTGAAGGTCGAGCCGCGGAGCTCTTCCGGTTTGAGCGTTCCGGCCCGGGCGCCCTCGGCGAGCCGTGCAACCTCCGCTGCGAGCTCGTCGATCGACGCCGTGTCGCAGCCGCGGACGACAGGCACGACGAGCCCGTCGTCGGTCTGGACGGCGACGCCGAGGTCGTAGCGCTCGAGATACACGATCTCGTCGCCTTCGAGCCTGGCATTCAGCTCCGGGAACTCCTGCAGCGCCTGGGCGCAAGCCTTGAGGACCGTCGGCACGAGCAGCTTGAGATCGACCGCCCCGAAATCGCATTCCTCGACCCAGGTCACGGCCGGCACCTCCCGGTGTGCGCGCGCCATGTGCTCGGCGATCAGCCGCCGGACTCCCCGGAGTGCCTCCCGCCGTCCCTCCCGGCCAGGTCCCGGTGCCTGACCCCCTGACGTGGCCGCAGCGCGCACGTCCGCCTCGGTCACCCGTCCTTGCTGGCCGGTCCCCATCAGTCCCTGGAGGTCTACGTTCAGCTCTTGCGCGAGCCGGCGGACGAGAGGAGTCGCACGGACACGACCGGGCTCGACCTGTCTTGGTGCCTGACCCCGGGACGTGTCCGTCTTCGGTTCCGCGCCGTCTTCACCGATGACGACGAGCACCGTGCCCACCGGCACGACCTTGCCCTCCTCGACCAGAATGCTCGCGACCTTGCCGGCCGCAGGAGACGGAATCTCGACGGTTGTCTTGTCGGTCTGGATCTCCACGAGGGGCTGGTCCTCCGCGACCTCGTCGCCTTCGGACACGAGCCAGCGCGCGACCTCCCCCTCTGTCAGGCCCTCACCGAGGTCGGGCAGCTTGAACTCGTACGCCACGGCGGCGGAATCTACCTGGAGGGCTGGGCGGGACGTCGCTCGTTGTCGGGGTGCGATGGTCGTTCCCAGGCAAGGACGCAGGGAGTGCCAATAGCCACTGCTATTGGCGCGACTGAGGACACCGCCTGGGGGCGAGCAGCGCGGCCCGACGACTCAGCCGATGTCCCGCCCAGCCCTCCGAGGCCGCCCCACCCAGGCGTCGGCCGGGACGATCAGAGCCCGCAGGCCGCCCTCGACTCGCCACAGCGAAAACGCCTGCTCGTCACCCTCGAGTATGGGCGCGGACTCGCGCGGGACGTAGCCGAGCTGAAGGGTGCGCCCCTCGTTCCAGATACCGACCGCGTTCGGATCGTGCGGGTTCTCGGGCTCCGGGACAAGCGCGAGTGGCCTGCCGGGATCGAACGAAGAGTCTTCCAGGGCCTCGATGCGGAACGAAACACCGGCGACCGGCAGCACGAGGATACGCGGGTCCTCCCAGCGCACGACCTCGCCGGTCGCGGCATCTCGAAGCCGGTAGCCAAACTGGGCGCGCTCCAGCAGCAGGCGAAGGCGCTCGCTCACCGGAACGCGTCGTCGCGTAGCTCGGCGTGCACGCCGAGGGCCTCGTTCACGACCTGCGTGATGTGCAGGTCGACGCCTATGCTCGCCAGCACGCGGGCGTCGCCTCCGGTGACACCGAGCTCCCGCGCCATCAGCGCGAGCATGCCGTCGACCGCGATCCGAGCGGCGCGGCCGAGGTGCTCGTCGAAGCCGAACGTCAGCCAGGCGCCGTCGATCCGCGCGATTGGCCACTCAAGCGCGAGGTCGTCGCGCAGGTTGAGGGTCAACTGCGCCCGCGCCGGAGTCTCGATCGCCGTGCCCGAGACCTCGCCGTCGCCCTGCGCGGCGTGCCCGTCGCCGGCGGAGAAGAGCGCACCCTCGACCGGAATCGGAAGGTAGAGCGTCGTTCCGGCGACGAGCTCCTTGCAGTCGATGTTGCCGCCCCAGCGCCGCGGCGGAATGGTCGAGTGAACCCCGGGCTCCGGCGGAGGCATTCCCATCACGCCGAGGAAAGGTGCGAGGTCGAGCTCCCGGCCGAGCGCCCTCCCGACACCCTCGGCGAGGGCCCAGTGGACTGCGTGACCAAGACCGCCTTCGGTGAATCCCCAGTCCCCGGCCTCGACTTCGTCCACGCAAACGGTGAGTGTCTCGCCCGGCCTCGCCCCTCGTACCGCGATCGGGCCGGCGAGCGCATGTCCCGTGTCGAGCTCCGGCGTCTTCGCGAGGAACCGCTCCTCACGGGATAGCTCCCACGCAGAATTCGGCACGGAGATTCGAACCGAGTCGCCCGGCTCGATCCCGAGCACGGGCTCGAGATCCGGCGAGAAGTAGCCGTGGAGCGTGCGCTGCTCGCACGGCAGCTCGTGGACGGTCACTCGTACTCGAGGAGCTTCTCGACCGCGTCCATGACCCGCTCGACCGAGGGCATGTACGCGTCCTCGATCTGCCAGTACGGATAGGGCACGTCGTAGCCGGTCACGCGGAGCACAGGGCCTCGCAGGTCGAGCATCGCCTTCTCGGCCAGGATCGCCGCCAGTTCGGCGCCGTAGCCGGCCGTACGCGGGGCCTCCTGGATGATCACGACCCGGCCGGTCCTGCCCGCTGCCGCGAGCAGCGCCTCCTCGTCGAGCGGCTTCAACGACCTGATGTCGAGGAGCTCCACGCTAGCCCGACCGTCAAGCGCGTCCGCGGCCTGCTCGGCGAGCGGCACCATCGAGCCATAGGCGACGAGCGTGACGTCATCTCCTTCCCGGACCGTTCGCGCCTGGCCGAGCGGGACGACGTGCTCGCCTTCAGGCACTTCGCCGCGCATCGTCCGATAGTGGAGCTTCGGCTCGAAGATGACGACCGGATCGGGATCGCGGATCGCGGCCGCGAGCAAGCCCTTGGCGTCACTCGGGGTCGACGGGATCGCGACCTTCACTCCTGGCGTGTGCACGTAGTAGGCCTCGGGAGAGTCGTCGTGGAGCTCGGGCGCGCGCACCCCGCCGCCGTAGGGCATCCGTACGGTCAGCGGGAAGGCCATCTTCCCGCCGGTCCGCCAGCGGTAGCGGCCGACATGCGTGATCAGCTGGTCGAGCGATGGATAGCTGAAGGCGTCGTACTGCATCTCACAGACGGGACGAAAGCCCGCCATGCAGAGACCGATCGCCGCGCCCATGATCCCCGCCTCGGCGAGCGGGGTGTCGACGCAACGATCCGGGCCGAACTTATCGCGCAGGCCGGCGGTGGCGCGAAAGACGCCGCCGGCGCGGCCCACGTCCTCGCCCATGACCATCACGTCCGCGTCGCGTTCGAGCTCCACGTGGAAGCAGTCATTGATCGCCTCGACGAGGGTCATGTCAGTCGCCAAGGACCCTCCTCAGCTCGGCGAGGTCGGTTTCGAACGACGCCGGCGGATCGGCCAGCGCATGCTCGAAGAGAAGCGCCAGGTCGGCCGGCGGCTCCGCCTCCGCGGCCGCGATCCCGTCGCGCATGGCCTGCTCGGCCTCGGTACGAATGGACTCCGCCATCTCGTCGGTGAGGATCCCGGCCCGCCGCAGGTAGCCCTCGTAGCGGCCGACGCACTCGGTCTTCTTCTCCTCCTCAACGCGCTCGAGGTCGATGTAGGCCTTCGGGTCGTCCGCGGTCGCGTGCGGGGCCGTGCGGTACGTGACCGCCTCGATGAAGGTCGGCCCCTCGCCGGCCCTGGCGCGCTCGACGGCCTCGCGGGTCGCCTCGTAGACGGCCAGGATGTCGGCCCCGTCCACGCGCAGCCCGGGCAGCCCGTAGCCGACGGCCTTGTCGGCAAGCGTCTCGGCCGCGGTCTGCGCTTCGAGCGGGGTCGAGATCGCCCACTGGTTGTTGTTGCAGAAGAGCACGAGTGGCGCGTGCATGACGGCGGCGAAGTTCGCGCCCTCGTGGAACGCGCCCTCGGAGGTCGCGCCGTCGCCGAAGTAGGCGATCGCGCAAGCGGTTTCGCCGCGCAGGCGCTTGCCCCACGCGAGGCCGGCGGCATGGGGAACGTGAGTCGCGATCGGCACGCAGATCGAGGCCACGTTGTAGTCCAGCGGGTTCCACCATCCGGCCGGATGGCCGCGCCACCAGGAGAGCACCGTCGCCGGCGGCATGCCACGCAGGACTCCGATCGCCGACTCGCGGTAGCTGGGGAAGATCCAGTCGTCGTCCGCGAGCGCGTAGACGGAGCCTGCCTGCATCGCCTCGTGGTTCCAGAAGATCGCGTAGGTGCCGATCCGGCCCTGGCGGTGGTAGACGACCGAGCGCTCGTCGTAGGTTCGGAGGAAGACGAGGCCGCTGTAGAGCTCGACGAGATCGTGGTCGGAGAGCCCCTCGACCTCGCCGTCAGGCACCGTCTCTCCGTCGCCGATCACGCGCCGCAGATCGCGCTCAGCAGGGACAACCTGAGCCATTAGGCTCCCGAATCTACCTCAGAGGCAGAGCGATGGACTAGCACGCCCAGCAAAGCGAGCGCGCCGATGACAGCGGCGACGCCCACGGCCTCGAGCACGGCGCCGCCTCCGCCACCCGCTGCGGCCAGGACGAGCACAAGCGCGGCGACGGCCGCCGCCCCGGCGCAGACGAGGACGAGGTAGGCCAGCCGGCGGAATGGAAGTTCCGGATCGCTCCAGGCCTCGACACGCGGTTCGATCGACCAGAAGCCGAGCTCCGCGACGAGGATGAACGCCGCGGCGTAGGTCGGCGTCAGCTCGTCGAGCGCGGATCCCTGCTCCGCAAACCAGACCGCGTACTCGCCGCCGAGCGCAGCGAGCCCCCACCCCAGCCCGGGCCCCGAGCGCGACACGAGCGCGACAGCCAGCATCGCGAGTGCCACGGCGGCCACCCCCTGGGCAAGCAGTTGCAGACGAACGTCCTGGGCCGCCGGATACGCCGCGAGCGCAGCCGCCGCCGCGAAGGCGGCAAAGCCGGTCGCTACGCGCGCACGACTCGGGCGTGGCGCCTGAATCCCCGCACCTCCTCGATCACGGCCCCGATTGGAACGCCCTCGGTCCATTCGACGATCGCCACGCCGAGCGCCGCGTAACGCGACCGCATCGCTTCCCGTCGCAGCCGCCACAGCCGGAGCGCGAGCTGGCCCGTCTCGCTCAAGTCCTCCTCGATGAACGGAAAGGGCGACAGCTCGAGCACCGCCAGGTCGAAGCCCCGGGCCCGCAGATCCATGAGCGCTCCGATCGCCCGCTCATCGAGCAGCGGGGTGAGCGCGATCACCAGCGCACGCGGGGGCAGCGTCCTCGCCGGAATGACGTCGAGATCCTTCCAGGCATAGCTGAGCACGATCTGGGCGTCGAGCAGCGAGTCCACGATGCGGTAGAGCTGGGTGATCCCGCTGGAGACCGTCAGCCAGTTCAGCACCCCGCCGAACGACACGAGCCCGACCCGGTCCTTCTCCTTCAGGTAGTGCGAAGCCAGCGTCGCCGCGGCCCGAACCCCGAGGTCGAGCGTGCCCGTGCCCGCTTTCCTCGCCTCCGCAAAGGTGTCGAGGAAGATGACGACGTCTGCGTTCCGCTCCGGGTGCGCCTCGTTCACCCAGGGCGCGCCACGTCGTGCGGTGGCCCGCCAGTTCACGCGCCGCACACGGTCGCCGGGCGTGAAGGGCCTGAGGTCGGCGAACTCGATCCCTTCGCCGCGCGTGCGGGCAACCTGGTTCCCCGAGAAAGCCTGAGTCTCGAGCGGCCGCAGAACGTCGCGGAGCGCCTCCCCGCGCGGATACACCTTGAGCCAAGTCTGCTCGCCCGAAGACCCTTCGAAGGTGACGAGCCCGAACGCGTCGCGCGCCCGCCACAGAACCTGCCCCACGTCATGCGCCCCCCAGTGGACGCAGCGAAGAGAGATCTCGAACGAGTGGCCCTCGCCGCCGGCGAGGCGAACAAGACGCGGATTTGGCTCCTCCGCTTCGAGCCCCTCCGGAAGCTCGAGCAGGAGCTCGAGCCGCTCGACCGGGCGCGTGGCGGCGACCTCGAGCTCGACGCCGACGTGCCGACCCTCGAGCTGACGCTCGCGCTCCAGCTCGGCGAAGATCCTGAGCTCGGGGCGGTGGGCCACAGCGAGCCCGATTCCGACGAAGACCGCGAAGGGCGCCGCGACTGCCGCCAGCTCCGGCCGTCCGAGGGCGAGCGCGCCGATCAGGCCGAGCCCGGCGAGTGCCGGATAGACGCGCAGCTTCGCCGTCGCCGTACGAGTCACTGGGCCGCGGGCTGCCGCTCGACGGCCGGTGTCGGCACCTCGTCGAGGAGCTCGCGAACAATGTCGTCGGAGCGAAGCCGCTCGACCCAGAGCTCCGGCTTGAGCGCGAGCCGGTGGGCGAGTGCCGGGACGGCGATCGCCTTCACGTCGTCAGGGGTCACGTAGTCGCGTCCCGAGAGCGCGGCCCGGCAACGCGAGAGCTTGAGAAGAGCGAGCGAGCCACGAGGGCTCGCGCCGACCTGGACACCAGGGGCGCTGCGCGTCGCGACGACGAGATCGACGATGTAGTAGCCGAGGCTCTCCTCGATGTGAACCTGCTCGACGGTCTGCTGCATCTCGAGCAGCGTCGCCCGGTCGACGACCTGGACGAGCTCGACCTCCTCCTGGGAGCGCTCCTGGCGCCGATCGAGCATCTCCCACTCGTCGTCGCGGGACGGGTAGCCGACGCCCATGCGCAGCACGAAGCGGTCGAGCTGCGCCTCGGGCAAAGGGTAGGTGCCCTCGTACTCGATTGGGTTCTGCGTGGCGAGGACGAGGAACGGCGGCTCGAGGACGTGCGTCAGGCCCTCGATCGTCACCTGTCGCTCCTGCATCGCCTCGAGCAGCGCCGCCTGGGTCTTCGGAGGCGCCCGGTTGATCTCGTCGCCGAGCAGGATATTGGCGAAGATCGGGCCCGGTCTGAACTCGAAGTCGCCCTGCTGCTGGTTGTAGATCGAGGAGCCGGTGACGTCGGCGGGCATCAGGTCGGGCGTGAACTGAATCCGCGCGAAGTCGAGATTCGTCACGCGGGCGAAGGAGCGCGCGATCAGCGTCTTCGCGAGACCTGGGAAGTCCTCGATCAGGACGTGCCCGTCGGCGAGCATGCCGAGGAGGACGAGCTCCAGCGCCTCGCGCTTCCCGACCACGGCGCGCTCCACCTCGGTCAAGATGCGCTCGGCCTGCTCGGTCAGCTGCTCGATCGTCAGTGTCCCTCC
>DASWDJ010000175.1:0-1919 GCA_036395295.1 Gaiellaceae bacterium
TCCGGGTGCGCCTTCTCGATCTCGTCGAGCAGCAGCACCGAGTACGGCTTGCGGCGGACGGCCTCGGTGAGCTGGCCGCCTTCGTCGTAGCCGATGTAGCCCGGGGGCGAGCCGACGAGCCGGGACACGGAGTGCTTCTCCATGTACTCGGACATGTCGACCTGGATCATCGCGTCCTCGTCGTTGAACAGGAACTCGGCGAGCGCGCGTGACAGCTCCGTCTTCCCCACGCCCGACGGGCCGAGGAAGATGAACGACGCGGTCGGGCGCTTCGGATCCTTGATCCCGGCGCGAGCGCGGCGGATCGCCTTCGAGACCGCGAGCACGGCCTCCTCCTGCCCGACGTAGCGCTTGTGCAGCTCGTCCTCCATGTTCACGAGCCGCTCGGCCTCCGCCTCGGTCAGCTTGAAGACCGGGATGCCTGTCCACATCGAGACGATGTCCGCGATCTCCTCCTCGCCGACCTCGGGCTGCTCGGCCTCCGCGGACTCGCTGCGCCAGCTCTCCTCGAGCTCGCGCTTCTTCTGCGTCAGCTTGCGCTCCTTGTCGCGCAAGCTCGCGGCCTTCTCGAACTCCTGCGCCTCAATCGACGCCTCCTTGTCCTTGCGCACCTTCTCGATCTCTTCCTCGAGCTCGCGGTAGCGCGGCGGTGCTGACATCGTGCGGATGCGCAGGCGCGACGCCGCCTCGTCGATCAGGTCGATCGCCTTGTCCGGCAGGTGGCGGTCCTGGATATAGCGGTCCGCGAGCCCGGCTGCCGCGGTGAGCGCGTCGTCGGAGATCTTGCAGCGGTGATGCGCTTCGTAGCGGTCGCGCAGCCCGCGCAAGATCTGGATCGTGTCGTCGACCGACGGCTCTTCGACGCGGATCTGCTGGAAGCGCCGCTCGAGTGCGGCGTCGCGCTCGAGGTACTTGCGGTACTCGTCGAGAGTCGTCGCGCCGATCGTCTGCAGCTCACCGCGCGCGAGCGCGGGCTTGAGGATCGAGGCAGCGTCGATCGCGCCTTCGGCGGCGCCCGCACCGACGAGATTGTGCAGCTCGTCGATGAACAGGATGATGTCGCCGCGCTGCATGATCTCCTTCATGACCTTCTTCAGCCGCTCCTCGAACTCGCCGCGATACTTGGAGCCGGCGACGAGGGCCGCGAGGTCGAGCGAGTAGATCTGCTTCCCCTTGAGGAGCTCCGGCACCTGTCCGGCCGAGATGCGCTGTGCGAGCCCCTCGACGACGGCGGTCTTGCCGACGCCGGGCTCGCCGATCAGTACGGGGTTGTTCTTCTGGCGGCGCGAGAGGATCTGCATGATCCGCTCGATCTCGGTCTGGCGTCCGACAACCGGGTCGAGCTTGCCCTCGGCCGCCTGCTTCGTGAAGTTGCGGCCGAACTGGTCGAGCAGCTTCGAGCTCTTCGCCTTCTCGCCCTGCGCGCCGCCGCCCGCCGCACCCTGACGGCGGCCGGGGCCTGACAGCATGCGAATGATTTCGTTGCGAATCTTTTCCGCATCCGCGTCGAAGTCGAGGAGGATGCGCGCGGCGACGCCCTCGTTCTCGCGGACGAGCCCGAGCAGGATGTGCTCGGTGCCGATGTAGTTGTGCCCCAGCGAGAGGGCCTCGCGCAGCGCGAGCTCGAGAACCTTCTTCGCGCGCGGCGTGAACGGGATCTGGCCCGTGGTGACCTCGTCGCCCTGGCCGACGATCCGCGCGACCTGCGCGCGCACTTCTTCCACCGTGATGTCGAGGCTTTCGAGCACCCGCGCCGCCAAGCCCTCCTCTTCGCGCAGCAGGCCGAGCAGGATGTGCTCCGTGCCGATGTAGTTGTGCTTCAGCGCCCGCGCCTCATCCTGGGCGAGGACGACGACTTGCCGTGCCCGTTCAGTGAATCGCTCGAACAATGCTCGCTCGACGCCCCTTTCTCGTTAGCT
>DASWDJ010000176.1:0-39570 GCA_036395295.1 Gaiellaceae bacterium
CACCGTCTCCACCTCCGCCACCACCGCCGCCGCCGCCGGCTCCTGGCTAGGCTCCCGGCGTGATCTCGGTCGTCGTCCCCGTCCACGACGAGGAACGGAGCGTCGCCCTCCTCTACGAAGAGCTCCAGGCTGCGCTGGAACCGTCGGGCGAATCCTGGGAAGCGATCTTCGTGGACGACGGCTCGCTGGACGGCTCCTTTGCCGCACTCACGCGCCTGCACGCGCGGACGGCGAACGTGCGAGTCGTCCGCCTGCGCCGCAACTTCGGAAAGTCAGCAGCGCTCTCGGCCGGCTTCACGCAGGCGCAGGGAGAAACCGTCGTCACGATCGACGCCGACCTGCAGGATGATCCTTCGGAGATCCCGCGCCTGCTGACGAAGCTCGAGGAAGGCTTCGACCTCGTGTCCGGCTGGAAGGCGCGCAGGCGCGATCCCTGGCGGCGCCGCGTGGTCTCCCGGATCTTCAACGCGGTCACGAGCCGGGTCTCGGGACTGCGCCTGCACGACATGAACTGCGGGCTCAAGGCCTACCGCACCGAGGTCGTTCGCGGCCTCCCGCTCTACGGCGAGCTGCACCGCTTCATCCCGGTGCTCGCGTATTACCGGGGCTTCCGGGTGGCGGAGCTTCCCGTCAACCACCGGCCCAGGACACACGGCCGCTCTCGGTACGGTCTCGAGCGCTACCTGCGCGGCTTCCTCGACCTGCTTACGGTCACGTTCATGGGTCGCTACCGCCACCGGCCCCTCCATCTCTTCGGCGGGCTCGGATTCGTCCTCGGCCTGCTCGGGACCGTGATCCTCGTCTACCTGACAGCGCTGAAGGCGACCGGGGAAGCGATCGGCCAGCGGCCGCTGCTGACGCTCGGCGTGCTGCTCGTCGTCGTCGGCCTCCAATTCTTCTCGCTTGGGCTGTTGAGCGAGATGTTGACGAGTCACCACGAGGAGCGCGTCGGCGCCGGTGAGCGCGAGGGCGCTCAGGTCGAAGAGATCCTCTCCTAGGCCCCCCTTGCGCGTCCTCTACTTCGGGACCTACGAGCGCAACTACCCGCGAAACGCCCAGGTCATCTCGTGCCTGCGCGAGGCCGGCGTAGAGGTCGTCGAACGGCACGCCTCGGTGTGGGAGGGCCGCCGCGACAACTGGACCGTCCGCTGGAGCGCCGCTCTGCGCCTGACCCTGGCCGAGGCGAAGCTGTGGTGGCCCCGGCGAGCGGCCTTCGACGCCGTCATCGTCGGCTACCCGGGCCACTTCGACGTGCCGCGCGCGCGCCGGCTCGCCGGCAAGCGGCCGCTCATCTTCAACCCGCTCGTCTCGTTGCACGACACGCTCGTCTCCGACCGTGGCCGCTTCCGCAAAGGATCGTTCGCCGCCAGAGTTCTCGCCGTAGTGGATCGCCGCGCCCTGCGTCTCCCCGACCTCGTCGTCGCGGACACCGACGCAAACGGAGACTTCCTCGCCGGACTCGCAGAAATTCCCCGTTCATGCGTGCAGACCTGCCTCGTCGGAGCCGAAGAGCGCCTCTTCCATTCCGGCTGGCGGCCAGAAGAGCCGTTCCGCGCGCTCTTCGTCGGCAAGCTGATCCCGCTGCACGGCGTCGATGTCATCCTCGAGGCGGCGCGCCTCGCACCGGAGCTCAACGTGCGTGTGATCGGGAGCGGCCAGCTCGACGAGCTCATGAGGGAGAAGCCCCCGAACGTCGAGTGGCGCGACTGGATCGAGTACGAGCAGCTGCCCGACGAGTACTGGAGCGCCGGCTGCGCCCTCGGCATCTTCGCGTCTTCCGAGAAGGCGGCCCGAGTGATCCCGAACAAGGCGTTTCAGGCGCTCGCGTGCGGCACGCCGTTGATCACGGGCGACACTCGGGGCGTCCGGGAGCTCCTGGTCGACGGCGAGAACGCCCTGCTCGTGCCGCCCGCCGATCCCACCGCGCTCGCCGCGGCGATGAGGCGTCTGGCAGCCGACCAAGCGCTTGCGCGGAGCCTCGGCGCGCGAGGCAGGGAGACATACGAGGAGCAGGCGAGTGAAGAAGTGCTCGGCGCACGCTGGCGCTCGCTGATCGCCGAGCTGCTGTGAGGCCTCGAGTGCTCCTCTGGACCGCGATCGCCGCGTACGCCGGGGGATTCGGATCGCTCTCGATCCTCCGCTTCCGCTCGTTCAACGCGGGCCGCTTCGACCTCGGCAACATGACGCAGGCCGTCTGGGCGACGGCGCATGGCCACCCGCTCGCGGTCACCAATCTCGAGGGCGACCAGGTCTCGCGCCTCGGCTCGCATGTCGACCCGATCCTCGTCTTCTTCGCTCCGCTCTGGTGGCTCTGGCCGAGCCCGAGCATGCTCCTGGCCGCGCAGGCGGTCGCGATCGCGCTCGGCGCGCTGCCCGTGTTCTGGCTCGCGCGAAAGCACGTCGGCTCCGAGCGGGCGGGGATCGGTTTCGCGCTCGCCTACCTCCTCTACCCGGCCGTGCAATGGCTGACGCTCAACGAGTTCCATCCCGTTGCGCTCGCCTGCCCGCTGCTGCTCTTCGCCTTCTGGTACCTCGACGAGGACCGGCTCGTCCCGTTCGCCGTCTTCGCCGTGCTCGCGGCGCTGACGAAGGAGGAGATCCCGCTCGTGATCGCCGGCATGGGCGTTTGGTACGCGCTCTCGCGTCGCCGGTTCCGCGAAGGGGCCGCGATCGCCGCGATCGGTCTCTGTATGACGGCGGTTTCGGTCGAGGTCGTGATGCCACACTTCAACGCGGGCGCCTCCTCGCGGTTCTACGAGCGTTACGGGGCACTCGGGGGATCGCCGCGCGAGATCGTCGAGACGATCTTCACTCACCCGGGCCGGCTCTTCACAACCGCGTTCGACCGCGAGGGGCTCCACTATCTGATCGATCTCTTCCTTCCGCTCGCCCTGCTCTTCGCCGCCGCACCGCTGGCGCTCATAGCCGCCGCGCCCGAGCTTTCCCTCAATCTGCTCTCGGCGACGCACACGCAGAGCTCGATCCACCACCACTACACCGCGGGCCTGATCCCACCGTTGATCGTCGCCTCCGTGCTCGGCGCAGGGAGGCTCGCCGGCGGCCGGAAGGAACGGGGAATCGTGCTCGCTACAGCGGCGGTCGCTGTGGCGCTCCTGGCCAACTACGGACTCGGAGCGATTCCGCTCTGGCGCGATCTACCGGGCGGCGAGTCGTACCAAGCCTACGCCGCGCACGTCTCCACACACGACCGCGTCGTCGAGCGAGCGCTCGATCGCATTCCGGGCGACGCCGTCGTCAGCGCAACGAACTCGCTCGGATCGCACCTTTCGGGCCGACGCCGGTTCCTCAGCTTCCCGCACGTGGAGGATGCGGAATGGATCGCCGCCGACGAGACACAGCCGGGCTACGCCGACCGCTGGGATCCCCTGGCGACGGCAAAGGGGCTCGCACGGCTCCGGCGCAACCCCCAGTGGCGTCTCGTCTTTTCCGAGGACGGCGTGCTCGTGTTCAAGCGGGCAAGCAGAACTGTGTAGAGGCCGAGAAGCGCGGCATCCCTGGCGACGACCAGCCAGACAATCCGGTCGAGCGCGAACACGTCGTGGTAGTGGAAGAACCAGATCTGGCCCAGCACGAGCGAGCAGGCAAGCAGGCCGGCAGTGGCCAACCCCGCTCGGCCCGGGACGAGCAAGACGAGCGGGATTAGCCAAACGAGGTACTGGGGCGAGATGAAGCGGTTGAAGGCGAGAAACGCCGCAACGGCAGCGGCGGATGCGAGCACAAGGCGCTCTGCGCTGGGCCTTCGGCGCACGAAGGCGAGCCACACGAGGGCGACAGCCAGGACCTGCAGGACCGACAGCATCGTCGCGAGTGCATCCGGGAGCGACCCGGCCAGATCGCGGGACGCGGCACCCGTGGCGCCGTGCACGACGGTCGCATCGTAGAGGCCGAGCCGGTGCGCCGCGAGCAGCAGCGCGGCGCCGAGGCTCTCGATCTGGAGGCCGCGGGCCGTCTGCGCGTGAAAGCTGTCCCAGAGCCCGCCCGGGCCGAGCACGGCGAAGGGCACGACGACGAGGACCACGACGCCGACCAGCAGAGCCAGAGCCTGGAGTGCGCGGCGGCGTCCGGCTACAACCCACAGGTAGACGAGCGCGGGCGGCACGATGACGAGTGGATAGAGCTTGGCGGTCACGGCCAGCCCCAGGAGCCCGAAGGCGAGCGACCCCCGCCGGCGCAGGAGGGCGGCGAGCGCCCCCACGGTCAGCGCTGCGGGCCAGAGGTCGTAGGTGTTGAGCGAGATCGGGCCGACCGCAAGCGGGGAAAGCGCGAACAGGACGGCCGCCCCATAGAGCTTTCGTCCACGCACGCCCAGGCTCAGCAACGCGAGGACGACGGCAAAGAGCGCGGCCAGCCCGCAGAGCGCCATCAGGCTCTTGAAGGCGAAGTTGTAGTCCCCGGCGGGAAGCGCGGCGGGAGGCAAGAAGACGGCGAACGCTCCCGGCGGGTACTCGACAAAGACGTCGCGGTATGGCAGCTCGCCGCGAAAGAATCGGTCAGCGTACATCCCGTAGAGATGGACGTCGCGGTACCGCTCGGCCCGGAACAGACCGCCGTCTGGGACCGCGCAGGCTGCCAGGAAGACAGGCGCGGCGAGCGCGGCGATGCGCGCGGCCAGTTTCGGCTCGCCCGTTACGGCGGTGAGGGCGGGGGTGGGGGTGGGCCGATCGGCGGCGGCGGCGCCGGTTCAGGCGGGGGCGGCGGGATCGGCTCAGGGGGCGGCGGGGGGACTGGCTCCGGTGGAGGCAGCGGCTTCTGCTCCTGCGTGGTCGCCGGTGCCGGCGCGGCGGGCGGCGTTACGTAGTAACTCGGGGGCTCGTACGCCTCCCCCGCATACTGCCCGCGCGTAAACGAATGCCAGATGGGCTCCGAGTGCGACTCCGGGAAATCCCGTTCTCGGGTTGGGCCGATCGCCTCTTCCATGAAGAGCCGCCAGATCGTGGCGGGGAAAGTGCCCCCGGCCACGGAGATCCCGTGCACGTTGGTCATCGGGATCTCGGCCTGCGGATAGCCGACCCAGACGGTGGCCGAGAGCGTCGGGGTGATGCCGCAGAACCAGGCGTCGGCGTGGTTCTCGGTCGTTCCCGTCTTGCCGCCGGCCGGGCGCCCGATTGCCGCGCCGACCCCGGTTCCCGACTGCACGTTCTCCTCGAGGACCTCCGTCACCTTGGCGGCCACCCAGTCGGCGATCACGCGGTGGCGCTTCGACTTACCCCAGCCCGCATCCCTGTCTTGCGTGCCGTCGGCGAGCTTGACCTTGCGGATCGCCATCGGCTCGGAGTAGATGCCGCCGGCCGCGATCGTCGCGTACGCCGAGGCCATGTCCAGTGGAGAGACCCCGATCGACCCCAGTCCCAGTGACGGGACATAGGCCCCCTCCTTCGTCTTCAGCGACGAGCGCACGCCCAGCCGGTAGGCCATCGCGGCCACCTTCTCCGGGCCGAGGTCGAGCGTCAGCCGCGCGAAGACGGTGTTGTCCGACGCCAGCGTCGCGTGTGTAATCGACACCGATCCCAAGTACGTGTGCGAGTAGGTCGAGACGTCCCAGGCTTCGGAGTAGGGATCCGGCTGGTAGTGGAGCGGAGCCGACAGGTAGGTCGTCGTGTCCGGGTTCACGCCCTCCGAGATCGCTGTTGCGAGGACGTACATTTTGAAGGTCGAGCCAGCCTGACGTCGCGCCTGCGCCGCGAGGTTGAACTGGTTGCCCGTGCGTCCCGGAGTGACCGCGGTCATCGTCTTGATCGCCCCATTGCGCGGATCGATCGCCACGACCGCGGACGCCGGGTCGCTGTCGTAGTAGAGCGTGTCCCGCACCGCGCGGTTGGCTGCTCGCTGGAAACGCCGGTCGATCGTCGTGTAGACCTTGAGCCCGCCCGAGCGCACCGTGTTCGCTCCGTACTGCCGGATCAACTCGTCCCGCACGTAGCTGAAGAAGTAGGGCTCCCGGATCTGCGTGTAGATCTTCCCGGGCTTCAAGCGCAGATCCCTGACGCGGACCGCTTCCCGGTAGTTCGCGTACGTGATGTCGCGGTTCTTGTAGAGAGCCTCGAGCACCCGGTTCCGACGCTCGATGGCCCGAGCCGGGTTCTTGAACGGGTCGTAGACCGACGGTGCTTGCGGCAAGCCTGCGAGCAGAGCCGACTGCAACAGGGAGAGCCTCTTGGCGTGGCGGGAGAAGTACGTCTGAGCGGCAGCCTCGACCCCGTACGCGTGGTTGCC
Source organism: Gaiellaceae bacterium (assembly GCA_036395295.1). Taxonomy (GTDB): domain Bacteria; phylum Actinomycetota; class Thermoleophilia; order Gaiellales; family Gaiellaceae; genus VAXT01. The sequence goes on from DASWDJ010000176.1 coordinate 6,235, forward strand.
GTAGTACACGGTGTTCATGTAATTGGCGAGGATCCAGTCCTTCGAATGGTTGCGGCTCAGCCGCACGGCGAGGCAGGCCTCGACGACTTTCCGCCGCAGAGTCCGCTCCTGATGCCGGATGTAGAGGTTGCGGACGAGTTGCTGCGTGATCGTCGATCCGCCCTCGACAGTGCGTCCGGCACGGACGTCGTTGACCGCGGCACGGGCGATGCCCTTCAGGTCGACCCCTCCGTGATCGTAGAAGCGGCGATCCTCGATCGCGACGGTCGCCTTGCGCATCCACTTGCTCGTCTGGGCGAGAGAGACGGGCTGCCTGTTCTTCTCGGCCGGGATCGAGCCCAGGAGCGACCCGTCGGCGGCGTACACGAAGGTGTTGGAGCCGATCGAGGCGGGTCGCAGAGCGTCAAGGTCGCAGTCCCGTCTGATCGACTGCGCCCCGCCAAAGCCACCGGCGCCTGCGGCCACCGCGGCAGCCACGAGCAGGAACGCGATCACCGTCAGCCGGCGGCGGCGGCGAGCGCGTGAGCGGCGGCGCTGGCGGCGGCGCCCGGGCAGCTCGAGCGAGCCGCGGCGGCGGCGGCGTGGACCGTTGGGGGGCGGAGGGCTCATAGCAGGCTTTGTTCGCGGAGCCGACGAAGAATACGTAGCCGGAGCTCGCTTTCGAGCCGCTCGACGGCTTTCGCGTCGGGAGCCCAGGTGCGAAGCGTCACGGTCGCGCCTCCGTTCAGGCCCGTCACGAGGACGTCCGAGCGGGGCTCGTCGTCCGTCTCGCTGCGCATAAGCTCGACCACGCTGTCGAGATCCTTGTCGAGCGGCACCTGGAGCGTGACCTCCGCGAGCTGCTCGCGGCTGCGGATGGTCGCGTTCCGAATCGTGTCCGAGGCCAGCTTCTCGTTCGGGATCACGAGCCTCGCGTTGTCGGCCGTCCTGATGAACGTGTAGGTGAGGCCGATCTCTTCGACCGTGCCCTCAACGTTGTCGACGGTGACCAGATCACCGAGCCGGAGGGGCTGGGTAAACGCGATGACGACGCCGGCGACGAAGTTCGCGAGCGGTCGCTGCGCGGCGAGGCCGATGACGAGCCCAACGATGGCCGAGGAGGCGAGCAGGCCGGCAGCGATCGCGCGCACCTGCGGAATCACGAGCAGAGCCGAGAGGATCCCGATCGCGATGATCGCCGTCATCAGGCTCCGCCGGAGCACGCGGTAACGCGTCACCGCCTCGGGCGGCAGGTCACGGCGAGCCATCCGCCAGTCGACGAGCTTCGCGAGAACGGCCGCGAGCGTGACGACTGACGCAACGACGAGCAAGCGGTGCCAGAGCTCCATGCGCGCTCTATTCGACAGCAGGGCTGTTGATCCTCAGCGCGGTAAATCGGCCCCGATCTGGCACATCCGGGTCACGAATCCCGCGGTAGCCTCTGCGGCGGGCGGCGGGTGGAAGCCTCCCCACCCTGGGTGGGGATCAGAGCGGAAGTGGCTTGCGGCCCGAGAAGCCCTCCTCGAGGCCGTGCCAGAATCCGATCTCGGCTTCGCCGAGCCGCCAGCAGAGCAGCACGTCCTCCCCCGCTCGCTGCGCCGGGAAGTCGACGAGCCCCTCGTCGAGATCTTTGACGAGTGCGCCCAGCTCGTGGATGCGCGCAACGCAGCGCGCGATGCCGGCCACCTCCTCGTCGAGGCGCTCCTGCACCTCCTGCAGGTCGAACGGCTGGACGTTGCCGCCGTTACCCGCAATCCGCGCCCTCAACGCGACCTGCCGCTCCTGGAACACGACCAGCGCGCGGCGGTGCTCGACCAGCTCCTCGGTCAGCGGCCGCACGTCGTCGAGGGCCTTGTTCGCCTCCTCAGCTGTGAAGTAGCGCATCGCCACGCCCGTATGATCCGGCCGTCGTGAGCACGGGTCAACGGCTGCGGAAGCCGCGCACCGAGCCGCGCGACCTGACCCTCGAGGCGGCGCGCAGCCCGGCGGCGGAGATCTTCCTCTGGAGTCGCGCCGCGATCTGGGCGGCGGCGCTCTTCGCGTTCCTCGTCTTCGAGCCGAATCGTCATCCGCAGGCTGCGCGCTGGGACGACCCCACCGTCACACACGATCTCGGAGCAATGACAGACGTCTGGGCGCGCTGGGACAGCGTCTTCTTCCTCCGCATCGCGGAGCACGGCTACAACGGCCTCAGCCGCTCGGCGACGGCCTTCTTCCCGCTCTACCCGGCGACCGTCGGTGTTCTCGGACGAGTGCTCTTCGGCCATTACGTCCTCGCGGGAATCCTCGTCTCGCTCGCCGCGGGCCTGGGCGCGTTCGTCCTCCTCGACCGACTCGCGGAGCCCCGGCTCGGAGCCGAAGGTGCGCGGCGCGCCGTTCTCTACCTCGCCGTCTTCCCGACAGCCCTCTTCCTCCAGGCTGTCTACAGCGAGTCGCTCTATCTCCTGTTCTGCCTCGCCGCCTTCCTGTTCGCGGAGCGCGGCCGCTTCCTTCCGGCCGGTGTCGCCGCCGGGCTCGCCCTCCTCACCAGACCGGTTGGGATCGCGCTGCTGCCGGCGCTCGCGCTGCTCGCCTGGCGGTCGCGGGATGCGCGCGGGGCCCTGTCCAGGCTCGCGGTAGCTCCGGCACTCTTCGCCGTCTATCCGCTCGTGCTCTGGAGGCAGCGCGGCGATCCTTGGGAGTTTCTCGACGCGCAGGGAATCTGGACGCGACACCTTTCGGCTGCGGGACCGTTCGGCGGGATCTGGGACGGCCTGCGAGCGGGCTGGGCCGGTATGCAGCAGCTGGCGTCGGGCTCGCACACGCACGCGTACTGGCCCGCCGCCGAGGGCACCGACCCGTTGCGCGTGGCCGCGATCAATCTCGAATGCCTCGGCACGCTAGCCCTCTTCACGGTCCTGGCAGTCGTGGCCTGGCGCCGCTTCGGCGCGCCCTACGGCCTCTTCTCCGTGCTCAGCCTCGCGATCCCACTCAGTTATCCGAGCGAGCGCTGGCCGCTGCTCTCGCTGCCGCGTTTCGGTCTCGTCGTCTTCCCGCTCTTCATGGCGCTCGCCGCGCTCGGCGGCCGCCCGCGCGCACACGTCGCGATCGTCTCGATCAGCTCGCTCTTCCTCGGGGTGGCCGTTACTCAGTGGGCCCTGTGGCAGTGGGTCGCCTAGGCACCATTTGCCGCTTCTAGCGCAAATCGACGCGGTCACACTCGACCTCTACGGCACTCTCGTCACGCTCCAAGATCCTGTGCCGAAGCTCATCGAGCTCGCTCGAGCGCACGGTCTGGGCCGTACCGCTAACGCAATCAAGACCGCATTCGAGGCCGAGTTCGCGTATTACAGCCCGCACTCACACGAAGGCCGCGACGAGCAGAGCGTCGCCGATCTCAACACACGCTGCGCGAAGGTCTTCCTCGACGCGATCGCAGCCGACCTCCCTCCCGCCGAGTTCGCGCCGCTCTACGTCGCCGCACTCGAATTCGAAGTCGTACCCGGAGCGGCCGAGTGCCTGCAAGCGCTCCGCAGCCGGGGCCTCGAGCTCGCCGCCGTTACGAACTGGGACGTCACCGTGCGCGACCGGCTCGCCGATCTGGGGCTCGCTCCGTTCTTCTCATGTGTCGTCAGTTCGGCGGAGGTCGGAGCCCGCAAGCCCGACCCCGCGGTGTTCCGGCGCGCCCTCGACCTGCTGGGAATCCCCGCCGACCGGGCGCTGCACGTCGGTGACGACGAGGACGACCGCCGGGGCGCGACGACGGCGGGGATGAGCTTCGCACCCGCCCCGCTCGAGCGCGTGCTCGCGGAGCTGTCATGACCAAGCGGATCGCGGGTTGGAGCCTGTTCGTCGTCTTCTTCTCGATCCTTCAGTACGCCTCCCGGTTCACAAGCGGTGAGCCGCCCAAGGACTTCGCCTACCAGTGGATCTCGAGCATCGGCGGTCTTGTCGAATACGGCATCGTCCTCGGGCTCGCGCTGCTGATCACGAGAGGCCTCGATCGCCGCAGAGTTCTCGGGCTCAGGCGGCCGAGCTCCTGGTGGCGCGCACTGGGGATCTCCGTGCTCGTCATGATCGCGCTGCTCGTTGCGAGTGCTCTCGTGGCGCCGTTCGGCAACCCGGGGCGGGAGCAGGGCCTGGTTCCATCGGGATGGGACTCGCACCGGATCGCCCAGTTCACGGCCTTCGCGATCGTCGTCACGCTCGTCGGGCCGATCGTCGAGGAGCTGATGTTCCGCGGAGTCGGCTACGGCCTGCTCGAGCCCTTCGGCCGCACCCGCGCGATCGTCGTCGTCGGGCTGGCCTTTGCGTTGATTCACGGGCTCGTGGCAGGCTTCCCCGTGATCGCGACGTTCGGGATCGGGATCACCTACCTGCGCAGCCGGACCGACAGCATCTATCCGTGCATGCTCTTGCACGCCAGCTACAACGCGCTCGGACTCGCACTCGGCATCGCCACCTGACGTTAGCCTCCCAACCATGCGGCGCTTCGTCTTCCTCTTCGTCCTCCTCTTCGTCTGCTGGGCGCCACCGGCCGGCGCGACCCCGACGCTTAGCGTGCAGGCGAGCCCCGTCAGCGGACAGGCGCCGCTGGGCGTGACGCTGACCGCGACGGGTGACGCCGTGAGCTACCACTGGGAGCTCGGTGACGGCGCGATCGCCGACGGCCCGATCGTCCAGCATCGCTACGAGGCGGGGCGGTACACCGCAACGGTGACCGGGACGGGCGCCGACGGAACGATCGCCCAGGCCTCCGTCACGGTCACCGCTCTCGAGCTCAGGCTGACGGGCCCCCGGGCCACGACCTACGGCCGGCGCACGACCTTCAAGGGCCGCCTCCGCCCCGCCACCCCGGGCGCGCTCGTCTCGCTCTACGCCGACGAAACGCTCGTTCGAACCGTCAAGGCCAACCGGAAGGGACGTTTCCGCTTCAGGGTCCGCCCCCGGTCGCCGGCGACCTTCAGCGCCCGCTTCGACTCCGCGGTCTCGAATCCAATCTCGACCGCGCTCCGGCCCGGCCTCGACGTCGCCCTGCCGCATACGGCCCCGATCGGCCACCGGCTGCGCCTGCGAGCGACGCTCCGGCCGAGAGGGGCCGGGAGGTTGCATCTGCGCATCTGGCGTGCAGGGCGTGAGCTCCGTTCACGGAGCTTCGGCGGCCGGGCTGTGGTCCTGCTGAGCGGCGCCCGGGCCGCGGACTACGTGATCCGCATCGAGGTCACTCCGAGCGGCGCCTACCTGGCCCGCAGGACGACCGTCCGCGCCAGCGTCTATCTCCCGTACCTCTCGCTCGGCTCGCACGGCCCGAGCGTCCGCATCCTCGAACGGCGCCTCGCCCAGCTCCGCTACACCCTGCGCGGGGTGGACACGTACTACGCGTATGACACGTACGACGCCGTGCTCGCCTTCCAGAAGGTGCACGGCCTGGCCCGCACGGGCCGCGCGAATCCGACCTTCTGGCGCCGGCTGCGCACAGCGCACGAACCCCGGCCGCGCTACCGCAGAGGCCACCATCTCGAGATCGACAAGAGCCGCCAGATCCTCTTCGAGGTCGACGGCGGGCGCGTCGTCAGGGTCGTGCACGTCTCGACCGGCGTCACGGGAAACACGCCGGTCGGCCGCTGGCACGTCTACAGCAAGGTCGTGGGCTGGAGCTGGGTGCTCTGGTACCCGATGTACTTCCTGCGCGGCTTCGCGATTCACGGCTACCCGTCCGTGCCTCCCTATCCGGCGTCGCACGGATGCGTCCGCACGCCGATGTGGATCGCGCCGACTCTCTTCGCAACGAATTCCTACGGCGAGTCCGTCTACGTCTACTACTGAGCTTCGGACGATCTTCGGGATCACCGTCGTCGTCGTCGCGGCCGCACTGCTGCTGGCGGCCCGGCTGCTGCCGGAGCAGAAAGGGAATCCGGTCGCGTGGCGCGACCTCTCGGCTCAGGTCGGACCGCTCGAGATCGACGCGCCGCAGCACCCCCTCTTCCGCGAGCGCTCCAAACTGGCCCAGTACCTGCAGCGAGCGGGTGCGCGCCGCTCGGCGCCCGGAGTCGACTTCTCGCGACGGCAGCTTCTGCTCGTCTCCCCCGGCCCACGCTCGAGCACGGGCTACGAGGTGGAGATCGTGAGCGTGCGCGAGCAAGGCGGAAAAATCACGGTCCGCATCCGGGAGCGCGCGCCGCAGCTCGGTGAGCCGGTCGAGGCGCGCGTCACCTACCCGTATCGGTTGCTCAGCCTCCCTGCGGGCGACGACGTTTACGTGGACTGGATTGGGAGGTGATTACGCCTCTTCATCGCCGACCGCGAACTGGTCGGGCGAGACGTCGTCGAGGAACTTCTTGAACTCGTCCACGATCTCGTCTTCGTTCACTTCCTCGCCCTCGAACTCGATCGCCGACTCCTCGATCACATCGTCGGCGGCGAAGATCGGAGCATCGGCCCGCACCGCGATCGCGATCGCATCGGACGGGCGAGAGTCGATGTCGACCTCGGAGCCGTTCTGCTGAACCGTGATCGACGCGTAGAAGGTGCTCTCCTTGAGCTCGGTGACCGTGATCCGGACGACCTGGGCGTCGAGCTGCTCGAGCATGTCGGTGAGGAGATCGTGTGTCATCGGCCGGGGTGTCGCCGCGCCCTGGAGCTTCATCAGGATCGCGGCCGCTTCCGGATGGCCGATCCAGATCGGCAGAAACCTGTTGCCGTCGGCGGTCTTCAGCAAGACGATGGGCTGCTTGCTGCCCAGGTCGAAGCTGACGCCATAGATGACCATTTCCTGCATCAAGGGCCTTCGATTCATCTTAGCGCGGCGCCTCTCCGGCTCCTCCCCCCAAAGGAGTGCCCGGCCGTGGCTACAATCGAACGTCCCCGGGCGATTAGCTCAGTTGGTTAGAGCGCCGCTCTGATAAGGCGGAGGTCCCTGGTTCGAATCCAGGATCGCCCACTTATCCGCGCGAGGTCCGGCGCGCGTTCGCGCGCCATGACGACTTCGCGCGGATTTCGTTCTCGGGGACTAGCGCTCGTTAGCTGCGGCGGCAAAGCGCGCCGCAGCGGCCAAGGTGCACGGCTAATGCAACACCCGCGTGCGGTGCAGATAGTCGTCCACGACGAGCAGGAACGCCTCGTCGCGCGCGATCTCCCTGAGCGTCCCCTTGGTGAGATCGTCGAGCTCGGAGGTATCGGCGAGCTCGAGGAGGAACGAGCCGAGCCGGCCCTCCTGCGATAGCGCAGCCATGCGCGAGAAGATCTGGCGGGCCTCCTCGTCCTGGGAGATCGCCTCCAGCGACTCGAGGTCCTGAATCCATTCGCCGAACATCAGTGCTCCTGCAACGGCGCGGCATCCTCCGCAGGCACGGCACCGGCCTCGAGAGCCTCGGCAAGCTCCTCGAGCTGCTGCTCGCTCTCGACGGGGATCTCGAGCCCGCGCGCGGTGACCCTGACGGAGAAGCCGGTCAGACCCTCGGCTGCGAGCCGCACCCGCTCCGCGACCTGCGGGTCGGCCGCCGGACGGCGCCTGCGCTTCGTCCTCGCCCCCGACCAGCGCGCCTCGCGCTCCGCAGCTCGAACCGAGAGGCCTTGCCGAACGATCTTGCGAGCGAGGCGACGCCTGCCCTCGTTGTCGGGCACGGCCAGGACTGCGCGGGCATGGCCCTCGGTCAGCTCGCCGCGCTCGACCATGGCGAGCACGTCATCTGAGAGCTCCAGCAAGCGCAACCGGTTGGAGACCGCCGGCTTCGAGCTCCCGACCCGCTCGGCGATCTCCCCGAGCGCGAGCCCGAACTCGTCCGTCAGCAACGCGTAGGCCCGGGCTTCCTCGATCGGCGAGAGCTCCTCACGCGCGACGTTCTCGACGAGCCCAAGCAGGAGCGCATCGCGGTCGGCCGCGTCGCGCACGAGCGCCGGCAGTGTCGCCACGTTTGCCTCTCTCGCCGCTCGCCAGCGCCGCTCGCCGGCGATCAACTCGTAGCCGCCGGCCGCCCGCGGCCGCAGGACGACCGGTTGGATGATCCCCTGCGCCCGGATCGACTCGGCGAGCCCTGCCGTCGCCTCGTGGTCGAAGCGCTTCCGCGGCTGACGCGGATTCGGGTGGATCTGGTCGACCGGTACGTGCGCGAGATCGTTGGAACCGGCGCCGCCGATCAAGACCTCGAGGCCGCGGCCGAGCCCACGGCGTTCAGGGACGGTCGACAAGCTCCATCGCCACCTTCCAGTACGCCTCGGCACCTGCCGAGCGCGGGTCGTAGGTGATCACCGGCTGACCGTGGCTCGGCGCCTCCGCGACGCGTACCGAGCGTGGCACCTGGGCGCGAAAGAGCAGAGGGCCGAAATGCCGTTCGAGCTCCGTCGCCACATCGGCCGACAGCTTGGTGCGGCCGTCGACCATCGTCAGGAGGACGCCGGCGAGCGAGAGCTCCGGGTTCAAGCGCGCACGGATCAACCCGAGCGAGTTCAGAAGCTGCGATAGCCCCTCGAGCGCGTAGTACTCGGCCTGGACGGGAACGAGCACACGGTCGGCCGCGGCCAGAGCGTTGACGGTCAGTGGGCCGAGCGAAGGCGGGCAATCGACGAAGACGAAGGGGTACGAAGCCGCCGCGGGCCTAAGGGTCTCGGCGAGAAAGCGCTCGCCGTCGCCGCGGCGGCCGAGATCGGCAGCGGTCCCGGCCAGATCGGGCTTCGACGGGATCAGGTCGAGGTTCGCGAAGCGGGTCGGGCGAGCGAGCTCGGTAGGCGGCGCGCCGTCGAGAAGGTCGCAGCTCGACGCCCCGTTGGCCCGTTCGCCGAGCCCGGAGGTCGCATTCGCCTGTGGGTCGAGGTCGACGAGTAGCACCCGCTCGCCGGCGTGCGCGAGACAGGCCGCGAGGTTGACGGCGGTCGTCGTCTTCCCAACGCCGCCCTTCTGGTTTGCAACGGCGTAGATGCGCCCGGCCACTCGGGGGACTGTAGTCAGGCGAGAGGACGTTTCCGGGCCACACCCACCCGGCGCGGGAACCCCGGAGGAGTGGGTCCGATCTTCGGCACGACCGCGAGGCCAGCCCGCTCCTCCGGGCGGCCACCGGCAAGCTGTTCCGCGACCCGTGAGAGTAGCCCGAAGTCCGTTACAGGGCCCACCCAGAGGACGGCCGCGCCGCCCGGCCGGACGAGCGGAAGGCACCACTCGAGCGCAACCGGCGGCGACGCCAGCGCCTTGGCGACTGCAACGCCGAAGCGATCGGGGTCCTGCTCCTCTGCACGGCCTCGCAGCACCTTCACGTTTGGGAAACCCGAGGCGGCCTGCTCGAGGAACCGCGCCTTGCGCGCATTTGCCTCGAGGAGCGTGACTTCACGATCAGGAAGCGCGACAGCCAACGGGATGCCGGGCGATCCGCCACCCGAGCCCACGTCGACAATCGCCCCCTCGAAGTCCGCCACGACTTCCGCGCCGCGCAGGGCATCCTCGGCGAGCATCGCCCAGGCAGCCTCACGGTCGGCGATCGCGGTCAGACCGGGTGTGTCGAGAACGTCTTGGAGCCAGCGGCGGAGCCGCTCGTCCGCGCTAGCGGACCGGTGAAGGGGGTCCGGGGGAACCGGGAGGTTCCCCCGGCTACCACCAGCAGCCTGAGCCATCAACCAGTCGGCGAGATGACGACGAAGCGATTCGGCTCGGTGCCCTCGCTGCCCGTCTCCACCCCGTCGAACTCCTTGAGGCGCAGATGGACGGTCTTTCGCTCCACAGCAGTCATCGGCTCGAGCTCGATCGGCGAGTGCGTCGCGACCGCCTCCTCGGCGCTGCGCACTGCGAGCGACTCGAGGGCAGCCCGGCGCCGTTCCCGGTAGCCGGCCGCGTCGACGACTACGTCCTTGCGATCGTCGGGCCGCGCACGCCACACGATCGCGTTCACGATGTACTGGATCGCGTCGATCGTCTGGCCGTGCTTGCCGATCAGCAGGCCGAGATTCGAGCCGGAACAGGACGCCGTGAGCACGTCTTCGTCCTCCTCGATCTCGATTCGGCAGCGAACGCCGATAGCCGCAGTGATCCGCTCGAGGAGATCGCGGACCTGGCCCGCGAGGTCGCTGTCGGACTCGGATTCCTTGCCGACGGCATCGATGTCGATCGAGGCGATGACCCGTGCCGGTGCGTACCCGACCCCGAGGAGCCCCCGCTCGCCCTCCGAGACGACCTGAAAGCGAACGGCGGCTTTGTCGAGGGCCGGATGGAGCTTCTCGAGCTCCCGTAGAGCGGACCACTTGGCTTCGCCTACGGTCTCGCCGGTCGCCTCGACTTGGCGGAGGTCTTCAGTCACTTGACGCGACCTTGAATGGCCCGCTCACGTGAAACTTGAACGCGTAGCGTAGTCATCGCCTCGCCTTCTTCTTCTTCTTCTTGCGTTTCACCCGGCGTGGTGCTGCCGCAGGCGCAGGCTCAGCCGAAACCGGCTCCTCCTTGGCCCCGTCGGCGAGGTCGGGCGCGCGAGCCGGCGTGCGCGACGAGCGTTTCGGCGGCGCCGGCGGCTTCTTCGGCACCAGGCGCCGCGTCACGACGCCCTGGCCCACCGTCCACAGGTTCGTCGTCACCCAGTAGAGAACGAGACCAACCGGGAAGTTGACGAGCACCGGCACAAACGCGACCGGCAGGATCATCATCAGGGTCCGCTGCGTCTTGTCCATCGTCGCCGACATGAAGTAGGTCGAGGCGAGCTGGCTCGCGACGTAGATCGTCAGCAGCAAGTAGCCGGTCCAGTGCGCGTTCGCGTGTCCCGTGATGTCCGGGACGAGCCCGAGCCACGAGACCTTGTCGCCTCCGTGGATCAGCTCGCTCGAGTGCCGAAGCACGAGGTAGAGGGCAATGAAGACCGGGAACTGGAAGAGAAGCGGCAGGCAGGGAGCGGCCGGGTTCACATTGTTGTCCCGGTAGAACTTCATCAGCTCCTCGTTACGCTTCTGCTTGTCCTGCTTGTAGCGCTGCTGGATCGCCTTCATCTCCGGCATGTGCGCCTGCATCGCCTGCATCGAGTGGATCTGCTTGACGGTCAGCGGCACGAGCAGCATGCGCACGAGGATCGTGAGCGCGACGATCGACCAGGCCCATGGCAGCCCAAGCGTCCCATGCGGCCCCATCCACTCGAGGATGCTGCGGAGAACGTCCTCGAGCGGTGTGAGCGGGCTCGCGAGGATCATCGGAAGAGCCTCTGCTGCTCGACGTATTCGACTCCCCCGCGGCTCCAGGGGTTACAGCGCAGGAGCCGCCAGCCGGCGAGAACGACGCCGCGAAAGAGTCCGTAGCGGCGGAGAGCGTCGATCGCATACTGCGAGCAAGACGGGTGGTACTTGCAGCCGCCGGGGAAGAGCACGCCGAGCGTGTAGCGGTAGAGGTAGACGAGGCCCACGCCGAGATAAGCGGGAACTCTGAGGATCACGCCGCCGCCTTCCCCAGCACCTCGTCCACGCGCTCTCCGAGCCAGTCGAACCCGCGCGACTCCGCAGCCTCGACGAGCCCCGGTCGCACGATCAGCACGTAGTCGTGGGCGGGCGGAAGCGACTCGAGCCGCAAGCGCCAGACCTCGCGCAGTCGGCGCTTGATCTTCGAGCGCACGGGCGCGGCACCGATGCCCTTCGGAACCGCGATTCCGAGGCGGGGCTCCTCGCCGTCCGCGCGCGGAAACCAATAGAGAACGAGAAAACGCGTCGAGACGGACCGCCCGTGCCGGTAGACGGCGTCGAAGTCCCTGGAGCGGGAGAGGCGGTACCGCCGATGCATTGTCGTCGTGGTCAGGCAGAGAGCCGCTTGCGGCCTCGAGCCCGGCGGCGCTTCAGAATCGCCCGGCCTGCCCGCGTCGCCATGCGCGCGCGGAATCCGTGCCTGCGCTTCCTGCGGCGCACGTTTGGCTGATAGGTCCGCTTCACGGTAAGAGGTCAGAGAAAAAGAGGAACGAGCGCCCTTTTTCTCGGGCGCGAAGCCAGTATAGACGAGCGCCTCGCAGCTGAGTTATCCACAGCTTCGCGGCCGTTTACAGCTTTGAAAAATCGCTGCGAGGGGACCTTTGCGCCGCGCTCCGAAACCCGGAGGAGTCCACCTTTCCACACCTGTGGACGAAGATGTGGAGGGGGAAATAAGACCTGCAAAACACGCTATTTTTACCCACCGCGGCACCCCATTGAGTGCCTGCAGGGACGCTGTTATGCTCGCCGCTCGGCCCCCTAGTGAGGGAGATGGTGCGGGCTTCGTGGCGCGCCAGCAAGAGTTGACAGCAGAGAGTCTCTGGACCGAGGTTTCGGGCCGTCTCAGAGGCGCGCTCAACGACACGACGTTCGGGACGTGGTTCAGCGACGTGTCGAGTCATGAGCTGACCGAAGAGGCATTCGTCCTCTCGGTTCCGAACGACTTCACGCGCGAATGGATCGAGGGTCACTTTCTCGACCTGATCGGAGCCGCCGTTCGCGATGCCGCCGGCACCGAGCGGCGGATCAGGCTGGCCGTGGAGCAGGAAGCGCAATCCGCAGGGCCGGTCGCTGAGCCCGCCGCGGCGGCGAAGCGGGCTTTCAACATGGCCGAGAAGTACACATTCGACTCGTTCGTGATCGGCTCCTCGAACCGGTTCGCGCATGCGGCCGCGCTCGCGGTCGCAGAAGCGCCCGCCCAGGCCTACAACCCCCTCTTCATCTACGGCGGCACGGGCCTCGGCAAGACGCATCTCCTGCAGGCGATCGGCCAGTATGTCGGCGCGCATTCGCACGAGCTCTCCGTCCGCTACATCACGAGCGAGACGTTCATGAACGACTTCATCAACTCGCTGCGCGACAAGCGCATCGAGGGCTTCAAGCAGCGTTACCGCACCTACGACCTGCTGCTGATCGACGACATCCAGTTCCTCGAGCACAAGGAGCGGATCCAGGAGGAGTTCTTCCACACCTTCAATTCGCTCTACGAGGCGGGCCGCCAGATCGTGATCTCGTCCGACCGCCCGCCGCGTGAGATCTCGACTCTCGAGGAGCGGCTCCGCTCACGTTTCGAGTGGGGCCTGATCACCGACATCCAGCCTCCCGATCTCGAGACGCGCATCGCGATCCTCCGCAAGAAGGTGAAGACCGACGGCATCCACGTGCCTGACCCACAGGTGCTCACGTTCATCGCCGGCCGCGCCTCGACCAACATCCGCGAGCTCGAAGGCGCGCTCACCCGCGTCGTCGCCTTCTCGAGCCTGACCGGCCGGCCGATGACGGTCGAGCTCGCCCAGGACGTGCTCAAGGACGTCTTCCCGCAGGGTGAGGCCCCAGAAGTCTCGATCGAGCGCATCCAGACGGCGGTCACCGACCGCTTCGGGCTCTCGATGGAGGAGCTCTGCAGCGAGCGCCGCTCGCAGAACATCGTCTATCCGCGCCAGGTCGCGATGTATCTCTCGCGAGAGCTGACGGATGCCTCACTGCCAAAGATCGGGCGCGAGTTCGGCGGTCGCGACCACACGACGGTCATCCATGCAACCTCAAAGATCGCGCGCATGATCCGTGAAGATCGCTCTGTGTACAACCTCGTGCAAGAGTTGACCGCGCGCATCAAGCAAACTCGGTAAATCTGGGGGTACCTGAACAAGGCCACAGCAGACATGTTTAAAGCGCCAGCTTCCCCACAGATCGCGTCCCCAGGCCAATCGCTCTACCAGAGCGACGCGGCGGCATCGTCCCCAGAGTCCACACTCCCTACTACTACTACAAGCTTTTCTTTTAAATGACAGAGATAGAAACCGCAGTTGGAACAACGATGAGGATCACCTGCTCGAAAGCCGAGCTCGCCCGTGCCCTCTCGCTCGTCGGGAGAGCCGTGTCGACGCGTGCGACGGTCCAGGTGCTCGGTGGCGTGCTGGTTCGCGCTGGCGATGGGCAGGTCGAATTGGCCGCGACGGACATGGAGCTCTCGCTGCGACTCTCTGTCGACTGCCAGGTAGAAGGCGAAGGTGTGGTTGTCGCGCCCGGCCGCCTCTTGATCGAGCTTGCCCGGCTGCTGCCCGAGAGCGAAGTGGTGCTCGAGCACAACCCTGACCGGGGCGTGCTCGAGGTCACGTGCGGCCCGGCGAGCTACAAGCTGAACACCTACAGCGCCGAGGATTTCCCGAAGCTGCCCGATGTCGAAGCGGCAGAGACGTTCACCGTCGAGCGCGCTGCGCTGCTCGAGACCGTGTCACGGGTGGCCAGAGCGGCTTCTCGCGACGAGTCGCGCCCCGTGCTCACGGGGATCCTCGTCCGGTTTGAGGGCGGCAAGCTCGTCATGGCCGCGACCGACTCTTACCGGCTCTCCGTCAAGGAGACGGAGCTCAGCGGGGGCCAGTCGTCGGAGCTCGAAGCGATCGTCCCCGCGCGGGCGCTGACGGAGCTCGGTCGCGTTGCCCAGGACTCGGCAGAGCTTCAGGTCGGTGTTCAGGAGAACCACGCCGTCTTCGGGGCGGGGGACGTGTGGTTGACCACGCGCCGGATCGACGGGCAGTTCCCGAACTACAAGCAGTTGATCCCCGAGACCTTCGAGCACGAGGTGAGGCTGCCGCGGGAAGAGTTCCTGGAGGTCGTGCGCCGGGCTTCGGTCATGGCTCAGAGGAACTCGCCGTTGCGGCTGAGCTTCGCAGAGGGCGAGGTCACCGTCTCGGCGCAGACTCAGGACGTCGGGGAGGCGAAGGAGACGCTCCCGGTCCCGTTCGCCGGCGAGCCGCTCGAGATCGGTTTCAACCCCGAGTTCTTACGGGACGGGCTCGAGTCGGTCGAGGCCGACGAGGTCGCTCTGCAGCTGATCAGCTCGCTGCGGCCTGGGCTCATTCGATCTCCCGAAGAGAACTTCGCGTACCTGATCATGCCGATACGTTTGGCGGGTTAGGTTGAGATCCGAGTGGGTCGACCGGTCATTTCAGACGGACGCACGGCCACAGGCCGAGCGTCCTGAAGGCGGCACCGCAAGCGGCGCCTCAGCAGGCTGATCGTCCGAACGCTAACTCTTCGGGATTATCGGTCGTACTCCGCTCTCGAGCTCTCGCTCGAGCCGGGGATCGTGCTCGCTGTCGGCGAGAACGGAGCCGGCAAGACGAACCTCCTCGAGGCACTCCACGTCGGGACTCAAGGCTTCTCGCCCCGGACTCGGAATGACGCTCAGCTGGTCCGCTTCGGCGCCGAGGCAGGCCGGATCGAGCTCGCGGGCGAGCGGGGTAGCAGCAAGCTCGAGATCGAGCTCACCCTGCGGCCCGGCGACGCGAAGAAGGCGCGGTTGAACGGCGCGCCGCTGCGCGCGGCGGAACAGCTGCGGGGCGAGGTCGCAACGCTCGTTTTCACGCCCGACCGCCTCGTCGTCGTGAAGGGCGGCCCTGCCGCCCGGCGGGCGTATTTCGACCGGACGCTCGGTCGGCTCTTTCCGGCGCGGGCGACAGTGCCTGCCGAATACGCCGCCGCCGTCGCCCAGCGCAACGCGGCGCTCCGCCGAGCCTCGCTCGGCGTCTCGTCGCGCGACGCGATCGCGCCGTGGTCGCAGCGGGTAGCCGAGCTAGGCCAGACAGTCGTCGCAGGCCGCGCGGAGACCGTCGAGGCGCTCCGCGGCCTCTTTGCGGCGTGCGCGGAGGAGCTGGGGCTCTCGGCTGGGGAGCTCGGTTACGACGCGGAGGCGCCCAGCCTCGCGGCTCTTGAGAACAGGCTCGACGAAGACCTCGAGCGTGGCACGACCGGGATCGGCCCGCATCTGGATGAGATCGAGATTCGTGCGGGCGGACGAGACCTGCGCCGTTTCGGCTCCCAGGGCGAGCAGCGCCTGGCCGTCCTCTCCTTGCTACTCGCCGAGGCGGCGCTGCTCTCGGAGCGCGGCCCGGCGCCGCCGTTGCTGCTCCTGGACGACGTGCTCTCCGAGCTCGACGAGCGTAGGCGGAAAGCCCTCGCGGAGCGGCTCTCCGGCCCGGGGCAGACGCTCATCACGGCCACGGGCGCCTCGGCACTGCCGGTCGAGCCGGCGCAGCTGATCCAGGTGCGACCGGGGGCGGCGAGTTGAAGCCGGAGCGAATCGGCGACGAGGTGACGCGTGAGCTCTCGCGCTTCGGGCCTGCGGCGGGGATGCTGGAGATCGTGCGCGCCTGGCCTGCGGTGGTCGGCGAGCAGATCGCCTTGAACGCGTGGCCGGCGCGCCTGTCGCGCGATGGCAAGCTGCACGTCGCGACCTCGTCGTCGGCGTGGGCCTTCGAGCTCGCCCAACTGGAACCGAAGCTGCTGGAACGACTGGCCGAGCAGCTAGGCGACCTCACTCCGGCGGGGCTCCGGTTCGCCCCGGGAAAGCTCCCGGAGCCTGCTGCCGCGGGCGCCTCGCGGGGCTCGAAGCCGGGTCGCAATCCGACGGCCGAAGAGATCGGGCGGGGTGAGGAGCTGGCCGCCGAGATCGAGGACGAAAGTCTGCGCAAAGTCGTTGCGAAAGCAGCAGCGGCGAGCCTCGCGAGCCGCTCCTGACGGCCGGTTTGTCTGGTATACTCTTGTTAGCCCGAAAAGGGGAAATTTGCAGGGCTTTTTTTAGTGGCTGAAGCCGCCTATACCGCAAAAGACATCACCGTTCTCGAGGGCCTCGAGCCGGTCCGTCTGCGGCCGGGAATGTACATCGGCTCGACCGGCTCTCGGGGCCTCCATCACCTGATCTACGAGGTGGTCGACAACTCCGTCGACGAGGCGCTTGCGGACCGGGCAACGCTCGTCGAGGTGACGCTTCATCCGGACAATTCCGTCACCGTCCGCGACGACGGCTCCGGCATCCCGGTCGATGTCATGGCCGACCAGGGGCTGCCTGCGCTGACGGTCGTGTTGACCAAGCTCCACGCCGGCGGCAAGTTCGGAGGCGACGGCTACAAGGTCTCCGGGGGGCTGCACGGAGTGGGGGTCTCGGTCGTGAATGCGCTTTCCGAGTACCTGGTCGCCGAGGTGCATCGGGGTGGCAAGATCTGCCGCCAGGACTTCGCCCGCGGCGAGCCGACAACCGAGCTGAAGAAGCTCGGACCGACCAAGCAGACAGGCACGACGATCACGTTCCTCCCGGATCTGGAGATCTTCGAGGAGGTCGAATGGTCGACCGAGACGCTCGAGCAGCGCCTGCGCGAGACCGCCTTCCTCACGCGTGGGCTGCGGATCGTCCTCACCGACGAGCGTGCCGGCGGCGAGCAGGTCGAGTTCAAGTACGACGGTGGGATCCGCGACTTCGTCGCCTACGTGAACGAGGCCAAGGACCCTGTCCACAAGCACATCGTTTTCTTCGAGGGCGCGACCGACGACGGCCAGGTCGAAGTAGCGATGCAGTGGAACACGAAGTACGTCGAGTCGGTCTTCTCGTTCGCGAACAACATCAACACGCACGAGGGGGGCACGCACCTCTCGGGCTTCAAGGCGGCCCTCACGCGAACCCTGAACGATTACGCCCGCAAGAAGGAGCTGCTGAAGGAGAAGGACGAGAACCTCGAGGGGGAAGACGTGCGCGAGGGGCTCGCGGCCGTGATCTCGGTGAAGCTCACAGATCCGCAGTTCGAGGGGCAGACGAAGACGAAACTCGGCAATCCCTGGGTTCGCGGCCTTGTCGAGCAGACGGTGAACGCGAAGTTCGGCGAGTTCCTGGAGGAGAACCCGACCGACGCGAAGCAGATCTGTCTGAAGGCGATCTCGGCGGCGCGCGCGCGGCAGGCTGCCCGCAAGGCTCGCGAGCTGACCCGCCGCAAGGGTTTTGCGGGCGGGCTCGCAAAGAAGCTCGCCGACTGCCGCTCGCGCGATCCCGACTCGACCGAGCTCTTCATCGTCGAGGGCGACTCCGCCGGCGGTTCGGCGATCCGGGCCCGCGACGCCCGCGTCCAGGCGATCCTGCCGCTGCGCGGGAAGATCATCAACTCGGAGAAGAACCGCATCAACAAGGTCCTCTCGAACAACGAGATCCAGGACATGGTCACGGCGATCGGCACCGGGATCGGCGAGGACTTCGACATCGCAAAGCTCCGGTACAAGCGGATCATCGTCATGACCGACGCCGACATCGACGGCTCGCATATCCGCACTCTGATCCTGACCTTCCTCTACCGGCACATGCCCGAGCTCGTCGAGCGCGGCCACGTCTACATCGCAGTTCCACCGCTCTACCTCGTCAAGATGGGCAGCCGGCAGACATATCTCCAGAAGGAGTCGCAGCTCGAGGACCTGCTCGTCCGAGAGCGCTTCCCGGAGCTCGAGATCGTGGGCCGTGAGGGCGCCCAGGTAAAGCTGACGGAGGCGCGCTACGGCCGGTTTCAGCGAGCGCTCAAGGAGTACGAGGGCTGGTCGGCCCGCCTGCGCTCGGACTTCGGGCCGGCGCCGGCCGCGTTCGTCATCGCGCACGGCTTCATCGAGAGCGAAACGACGACGCTGGCCGACGCGACGCGCAAGCTCGAAGCCGCGGACGCCGACGGTTACGAGGTCTCGGTCACCGCTCGCGACGAGGCCGGTGTCGAGTTCAGGATCATCGAGGTCGAGACGAGCACTGCGTCGCATGTGACGGTGCCGACTGAGCTCATTACGTCGCCGATCTACGAGAAGGTGCGCCGAGCATATGGGCGGCTGGGCGAGATTCTCGGTGCCCGGCCCCCCTTCACGCTGCGCCTGGGAAAGAAGAAGGCGGAGGCGGCGACGTTCGAGCAGCTACGCGACCGGGCGCTGTCTCTCGCCAAGGAAGGGCTCCAGGTGAGCCGGTTCAAGGGTCTGGGCGAGATGAACTTCGATCAGCTTCGCGACACGACGATGGACCACGGCAACCGCCTGCTGATCCGCGTCGACGTGGAAGACGCTTCGGCTGCCGATCACGTCTTTTCGATGCTGATGGGCGACCAGGTCGAACCGCGCCGGGAGTTCATCGAGCAGAACGCACGCGAGGTGCGCTTCCTGGATGTCTGAGGTAACGCCGTTCGCCGACGCCGGCGGCCGGATCGAGCCGCGCGAGCTCGAGCAGGAGATGCGTACGAGCTTCCTCGATTACGCGATGAGCGTGATCGTCAGCCGGGCCCTGCCCGACGTACGTGACGGCCTCAAGCCGGTGCACCGCCGTGTCCTCTACTCGATGCACGAGGCCGGGCTGCAGCCGAACCGGCCGCACAAGAAGTGCGCGACCGTCGTCGGCGACGTGATGGGCCGCTACCACCCGCACGGCGACACTGCGATTTACGACACGCTCGTCCGGCTCGCACAAGATTTCTCGATGCGCTATCCGCTCGTCGACGGCCAGGGGAACTTCGGCTCGATCGACGGCCATCCCGCCGCCGCTTTCCGGTACACCGAGTGCCGGCTCACGCGCCTGGCGACGGAGATGCTCCGCGACATCGACGCCGACACCGTCGATTTCGGCCCGAACTACGACGAGTCCCGGCGCGAGCCTCTGGCTCTGCCGTCGCGCTTCCCGAATCTGCTTCTGAACGGAGCCGCTGGGATCGCCGTCGGCATGGCGACCAACATCCCCCCGCACAACCTCACCGAGATCGTGGATGCGATCGTGGCTATGATCGAGAAGCCCGACCTCGACGTCACCGGGCTGATGCGCCACGTCAAGGGGCCGGACTTTCCGACGGGCGCGGTGATCGTGGGTCGCAGCGGGATCCGCGACGCGTACCGAACGGGGCGCGGCCGGGTCGTCATGCGCGCGCGGGCCCACGTCGAAGAGCAGAAAAACGGGAAGACGGCGATCATCGTCACCGAGCTTCCGTACGGGGTGCGCAAGCAGGGCGAGGGCGGCGTGATCGAGAAGATCCAGCAGCTCGTCGACGACAAGGTCCTGACCGAGATCGCGATGCACGACGATGCACTGGCAGATCACTCGGACGACCGGACCGGGATGCGCATCTACGTCGAGCTCAAGCGGGACGCGATTCCGCAAGTGGCGCTGAACAAGCTCTTCAAGCACACGCCGCTGCAGTCGACCTTCGGCTACAACGCCGTGGCGCTTGTCGACGGCGTTCCGCGGACGCTCAGCCTGCTCGAGCTGATCCAGCACTATCTGGATTTCCAGCGCGAGGTCGTCACTCGGCGTTCGAAGTTCGAGCTGCGCCGGGCAGAGGAGCGGGCGCACGTGCTCGAGGGTTACCTGAAGGCGCTCGACGATCTCGACGCCGTCATCGCGCTGATCCGCGGCTCGGCCGACCCCGATGAGGCGCGCGGGGGCCTGATGTCTCAGTTCGAGTTCTCCGAGATCCAGGCACAGGCAATCCTCGATCTACGCCTCCAGCGGCTGACCGGTCTGGAGCGGAAGCGGATCCAGGACGAGTTCGACGATCTCCAGGAGCGGATCGGCGAGCTACGGGCGATCCTCGGCGACGAAGCCCGAATCGACGCCGTCATCAAGGACGAGCTGCTCGAGATCAAGGAGATCTACGGCAAGAACGACGACCGCCGCACCGAGATCGTCGCCGGCGAGGAAGAGCTCGAGCTCGAGGATCTGATCGCCGAGGAGGACATGGTCATCGCGATCACGCGCTCGGGCTACATCAAGCGCCTGCCGGTGACGACCTATCGCGAGCAGCGACGCGGCGGGATTGGCGTCATGGGCATGGACCTGAAGGATGAGGACTACATCGAGCATCTCTTCGTCGCCTCGACCCACGACTACCTGCTCTTCTTCACCTCCGTCGGCAAGATCTACCGCCTGAAGGTGCACGAGCTGCCACTCGGCACGCGACAATCGAAGGGGCGCGCGATTGCGAACTTCCTCCCCTTCCGCGAAAACGAGTCGATCCGCGCTGTGGTCGCGACGAGGGACTTCAAGGAGGCTGAGTACCTCGTGCTCGCGACGAAGGACGGCGTGGTCAAGAAGACCCGGTTCGAGGAATACAACACGCCTCTGAAGGCAGACGGGATCATCGCCATCAACCTGCGTCCCAAGGACGAAGTGATCGGCGTCATCCACTCGTCGGGCAACGAGGACCTGTTGATGGTCTCGCGCAGAGGTCAGGCGATCCGCTTCCACGAGAGCGAGGCGAGGCCCATGGGCCGCGCCACAGGCGGCGTTCGCGGGATGAACCTGCGGAAGGGCGACGAGGTGATCGCAATCACGCTGGCCGAGGACGATGCCGACCTGCTCGTCGTCACGGTGAACGGCTACGGCAAGCGGACTCGCATCGAGGACTATCCGGTCAAGGGCCGCGGCGGCCTCGGAGTGAAGACGGTGCAGCTCACGGAGGAGCGCGGGCAGCTGGCCGGCGCGCGCCTCGTGCGGGACGGGTATCAGGTGATGTTGATCTCCACGGGCGGGACCGTGATCCGCATGCCGGTGGAAGAAGTGAAGCGCCTCGGACGCTCGACGCAGGGCGTGATCGTCATGCGGCTGCGTGAGAGCGAACAGGTCTCGACGCTCGCCCCGGTGGTCGAAGCCGAGGCCGACGAGCCCCCGAAGGACGAGGTCGAACCCGCCTAGGGTTTCATACAAAGTCGCGCAATTTCAGGCGGATTTTGGTGAATACCCTTCACAAAAAGGACTTGGAGCGATATACCTTTCGCCGAGGGGTCCGCCGTCTTCGCTGGGAGAAAAAATCGATGGCCGCAAGTCGACAAGTAGATCTCCTCGAACCGATCGACCTCTCCGAGCACCTGGACAAGATCCAGCTCTACCTTGGCCAGGTCTGCCAGATCGCTGGTATTTCGAAGATGCAGCTCGACTACTGGACGAACAAGGCGCAGATTCCAACCAAGGGCCGCAAGCAGCGGATCTACGACATGGACGCAGTCGAGACGGTGATGTTGATCAAGCAGGCCAAGGACAAGGGGCTGAACCTGGGCGCGGCGATCGAGGCCGCGCACAACTTCCGCGAGCTCAGCGAATCGAACGACGGCTCGCAGGACGGCTCGGAGGAGTAGCAGCTCGCAGGCGCTCCGCTGCCTCCTCGGGCACCAGCCAGTTGACGTAGAGCCCGGCGCCGAGCTCGAGTCCCGCGAAGACGGTCAGGCGGGGCACGACTTCGAAGTGCCAATGCGCGCCTTCGTGCAGCCAGGCGTTCAGCGCCACTGGTCCTTCGAGCTCACGGAGGCGGCGGATCCCTTCACGGAGCATCATCAGCGCTTCTCTGAACCCTCCTTCCCCAGGATGAGCCGCGTGCTCACGGGGTGCGATCACCAGCTCGTAGGGCGCTCGCCCCGCGGCTGCGGCTCGTAGCGACAGATCTCCCTGGAGTGAGATTTCCAGCGCCTCGTCTCGAAGGAGATCGCAGAGCGCGCAGCGGTCCCGCTCGAGGTTTGGGAGCTCCTCGACGACGGCCGGCGGCGGCTCGCGGAGCCAGACGAGCTGCGAGTGGCTGTGCGGAAGGCTCGCACCCGCCTCACGACCCTCGTTGAGGAGCAGCTGCACGTAGTCGAACCCGTCCTTGCGAGCCGCCTCCCGGCGCGCCAGCCACGCAGTGACGACGGGTGCGAGCTCAGGCTCGTCCAGCTCCGCGAGGGATCGCGCGTGGCGCGGCGTGTGCACGACCACTTCCTGGCGCTCGAAGGCGGGGTAGAGATTCGGCACGACCCGGACCTGCCAGCCCGGCGTGTCGGGCGAACGCCCCGGAGGGCCGAGCGCGAACGACTCCGGCGGAGTCCGGTCTTCGCGCCCCTCGCAGAAGGGGCACTCGTCGAGCTCGGCCTGACTCGGAGGCTCGATCGTCCCCCGCCTGGCTCCGGGCCGCTTCGCCCGCTCAGGGGCGATGACGACGGTCCGGCCGGAGATGGGGTCGCGCCGGAGCGCTGGTGTCAGCTCTTCTGCCCGTAGCCGCCGGTGTTCTCGATCAGAGGCCGGAACAGCTCGATCGGCAACGGCAGGATGATCGTCGACGAGCGCTCGGAGCTGATCTCGAGCATCGTCTGCAGGAAGCGGAGCTGGAGCGACATCGGGTTCTGCCCCAGCACGACTGCGGCGTCCTTCAGCCGCTCGGAGGCCTGGAATTCGCCCTCAGCCGCGATCACCTTGGCGCGCCGCTCGCGCTCCGCCTCAGCCTGGCGCGCCATCGCCCGCTGCATTCCACCCGGGATCTCGACATCCTTGACCTCGACGATCGAGACCTTGATGCCCCAGGGCGAAGTCGCCTCGTCGATGATCTGCTGGAGGATCGCGTTGATCTTGTCGCGCTCCGACAGGAGCTCGTCGAGGACGTGCTGGCCGAGGACGCTGCGCAGGGTCGTCTGCGCGATCTGAGACGTGGCAACCATGAAGTTCTCGATCTGGACGATCGCCTTCTCGGGCTCGATGATCCGGAAGTAGGCGACCGCGTTCACGCGCACGGGCACGTTGTCCTTCGTGATCACCTCCTGCGGCGGGACGTTCAGCGTCACCGTTCGCAGGTCGACGCGCACCATCTTGTCGATGATCGGGATCAGCAGGAACAGGCCCGGACCCTTGGGCGGCGACTTCAGGCGGCCGAGCCGGAAGATGACGCCGCGCTCGTACTCACGCGCAACCCGAATGGCCGACGAGAGCACGATCAGCAGCAGGACGGCAACTGCGGCAACGGCGATGAGCGCAGCCAAGGCGGGAGGATTCTATGCCGGAGCGGGCTCTTCTGCGCGATCGACTTCCAGCACGAGCCCTTCACCCACCCCTTCGACCCGGACCGGGGTTCCGGGCTCGAGCGGCTCGCCGTTCGACTGGGCCCGCCAAAGCTCTCCGCGTACGAAGACCAGGCCGCTCGGCGCCAGCGCCTGCCGCACCACCCCGACTTGCCCGATCAGCTCACTGCTCCCCGTCACCACGGGCGCCTTCCGGACCTGCACGATCTTGAACGCGACGAGCGCCATCAGCCCAGCGAGCGTGGCCGCGATCGCGAGCACTACAGGCAGCGAGACCTTGTAGGTGTCACCCGCAGGCTCGAAGAGGAGCAGGGAGCCGATCACGAAGCAGGCTGCGCCCGCGACCGTGATCGCTCCGTGGGTGGGGACGAAGGCCTCCGCGGCGAAGAACGCGAAGGCGAGGAGCATGAGCAACACCCCGGCTGCGCTGATCGGCAGCACCTGCAGGCCGAAGAGGCCGAGGATGAGCGAGATCGCCCCGACGGTGCCCGGGAAGATGAGGCCGGGGTTCCAGAGCTCCACGATCAGGCCGAGCGTCCCGATCGACATGAAGAGGACGATCAGGTTCGGGTCGATGAGCGTGTCGAGGATCTTCTTCCAGAGCGACATGTCGACTGTGGTGATCTGCGCGCCGGCCGTGTGCAGGACGAGTCCTTTCGGCTTCGTCTTGTCTCCGTCGACCTTGTCGAGCAGTGCGGGGATGCTCGGCGCCATGACGTCGATCACGTTTTGCTCGAGGGCCTCGGTGGCTCCGAGGTTGGACGCCTCTCTGACGGCGGCGTCGGCCCATTGCACGTTGCGCCCGTGTTCCCGGGCCAGTTCCCGGAGCGAGGCGGCCGCGTCGTTTATGACCTTGCGGCGGAGGTCCTTCCCGATGTTCCCGCCGCCGACGTTGATGGGCGTCGACGAGCCGATGTTCGTTTGCGGCGCCATCGCCAGCACGTCGGCGGCCTCGCCGATCCAGACCCCTGCGGAGGCGGCGCGCCCTCCTTCGGGCCAGACATAGACGATCACGGGGATCTCGGATGCGAGCTCGGACTTGACGATCTTCTCCATCGAGGAGCTGAGGCCGCCGGGGGTGTCGAGCAGGATGACGACGGCGCTGTAGTGCTCGCGGTTCGCGCGTTCGATCTCGTCCGTCACATAGCTCTGCGTGACCGGGTTGACGTCGTTCTCGAATTTGACCGCGAGAACGCGCGGGCGCGGCGATGCGGCCGACGCACTGGCGCAGAGGACGAAACCCGCGATCAGCGAGAGGAAAAATGCCCGCAGAAGCGGCCCTTTCACTTGTAAGAATTGTATCTGGGACCGGCGGTCCGACCTTGAGCCCGGCCGCAGTCTCTGCTTCCGTAGTGAGGCCGCCGATGAAGTTGATCCCGCTCGCCCTCGTTCTCTTCGCCTTGACACCGGCGGCTGCGCTCGCCGGTGAGACGATTCTCCTCTCACGCGACGTGGCTTCCGGAGCCACTCGCGTGCCGCATCGGTTCGACCTCGTCGGGTTGCACTGGCGCGGAAGCGGTTCGGTCTGGTTTCGAACACGCAGCGTCTCGGGACGCTGGAGCGGATGGCATAACGCTGCGCCCGAGGACGATCGTCCAGACGCCGGAAACCACGAACTGCGTGCCCGCGGCTGGCAGCTGGGGAGCCCCTACTGGACGGGGCCGTCGGATCGCATCCGAGTCAGGACCTTTGGCCGGGTGAGCCGCGTTCGCGCCTACTACGTGTGGAGCCGCACACGCGCACGGTCGCTCCGCGCGGTCTCGGCCGCCGGCTCTCCGCTCATTCTCACCCGTGCCAGCTGGGGAGCGGACGAGCGCATCCGCCGCGGCCGGCCGGACTACTCGGACACGCTTCGCTTCGCGGTCGTCCATCACACTGCCGGGTCGAATTCCTACACCCGGGCGCAGTCGGCGTCGATCGTCCGCGGCATCCAGCGCTACCACGTGCTTGCGAACGGCTGGGACGACATCGGCTACAACTTTCTCGTCGACAAGTACGGCCAGATCTTCGAAGGCCGGTACGGAGGAATCGACCGCAACGTCGTCGGAGCGCACGCGCAGGGCTTCAACCAGGGCTCGAGCGGCGTGGCGCTGATCGGAAATTACGGTGCGAATTCCGTGACACCCGCCGCGCGGGCCGCGCTGATCCGGCTGCTCGCGTGGCGGCTGGACGTCGCCCACGTCGATCCGACGACGACCTTCAACTGGCGATCGACAGGCAATCCGCGCTTCCGGGCCGGGATCAACGTCACCCTGCGGACGATCTCCGGCCACCGCGACACCGGCTACACGACGTGTCCGGGCAGCCGGCTCTACGGCGAGCTGCCGCAGATCACGCGCAGCGTCGCCCAGACCGGGCTCCCGAAGCTCTACTTCCCGACTGCGACCGGGGCCCCGGGCGGGCTCGTCCGCTTCACGGCCGCGCTCTCCGAGCCGCTTCCGTGGTCGGTGATCGTCTCGGAGCCGGACGGGAACATCGTCGCCACCGGACAGGGAAGCGGGACGCGGATCGACTGGACCTGGGATGCGAGAACGATCCCGGCCGGCCGTTACCGATACGCAATCGACGCGGGGCCGTCGGTCCGGCCGGCGACCGGGGTGGTCGCAGGAACCTTGTCGCTGTCGGCCTTGACGGCACTGGCGCGCCCGGCGCTCATCACTCCCAACGGCGACGGCCGCACCGATTTCACTCTCGTGCGCTACCGGTTGCGGCAGGACGCTCTGCTCACGGCGACGGTCGTCGACGCCGCTGGTGCCCCGGTGACGACGCTCTTCGTCGAGCAGAAGCATGCCGGTGGATATGGGTTTCGCTGGGATGCGGCGGGCCTGCCCGACGGGCGGTACGGCGTTGTGCTCTCGGCGCGGAATGCGCTGGGCATCGAGACGACGGCGACGATCGCGGTGATCGTCGACAGGACGCTTGCCGGCTACCGGATCGTGCCGCAGGTGTTCTCGCCGAACCAGGACGGTCGGCTCGACACGACGCACTTTCGCTTCGCTCTCAACGGGCCGGCTCGGGTCTCGCTCGTCGTGCGGCGTGGCGCCCGGGGAATCGGCCAAGTGTTCTCCGGCCGGCTGAACGCCGGGCCGCAGTCGATCGAGTGGAACGGCCGCTTCGCACGACGAGTCGGAGAGCGCGAGTACCGCGCCGACGTACGTGTGACTTCGCCCGTTGCGACTGTGTTGCAGACCCTGCCCTTCGCCGTCGACACGACCGGCCCGCGGCTGCGTCTGCCCCGGCCGTCCACTCCGACGTTCTCCGTCAACGAGCCGGCTGACGTCACCGTGGTTTTCGACGGAGCCAGGACGGTGAATATTCGGCGGCTCGTTCCCGGGCGCTTCAGGGTGTCTGCGGGCGGAGCATTTACGTCGCTGCGCGCGACCGCGCGCGATTTCGCCGGCAACGACGGCCGGCCGCTCCAGTACCCCTGAGGCCGAGGAGGGTTAGGCTCCTCTCGTCAACGCGACCCAGTCGTCGTAGCGGCGCTCCAGCACGGCGAGCAGCTCGACGAGGAGCTCGGCGCGGTTGACGGAGCGTCCGGTTTCGACGAGGAGTGAGGTCGCGGGCCGGTCGACCTCGGTGGGCAGTTGATCCCGCTCCAGGTTGACGTTGATCCCGACCCCGAGGACGACGCGGTCGTCGCGCGCCTCGGCGAGGATTCCGGCTGCCTTCGCCCCTCCGAGCAGGATGTCGTTCGGCAACTTGATCTCAGGCTCGAGCGCGGTCACTGCGGAGATCGCCTCGGCGCACGTCTCGCCGGCGACGAGCGAGAGTTCCGGCAAGTGCTGAGTCTCTACGGCAGGCGTGAGCAGGATCGAGCAGAGCACGCTGACGCGAGGCGGCGAGAGCCAGCGGCGGCCAAGGCGGCCCCGGCCCTCCGTCTGCTCCTCGGCCACGGCGACGGCGCCCTCGACGTGGTCGGGCCCAAACAGCCGCTGCGTGGACGGGCAGACCTCCACGTAGAGGTATGGCCGCCCAAACCGGCCTCGCAGGCGGGGAACGACGAACTCCGGCGCCAGTGAGTCGCCCATGCGCAATTACACTAGGGCGCTTGTGGGAACCAAGGCTCCTCTAGGACGTTTGGAGATCGAGGCGATTCTGCCGCACCGCGATCCGTTTCTGCTCATCGACGAGGTCACCGAGCTCGAGCCCGGTGCGCGCGTCGTCGCCCGGAAGCTCGTTCGCGCCGACGAGTGGTATCTGAAGGGCCACTTCCCGGGCCGGCCGATCATGCCCGGCGTCCTGATCGTCGAGGCGATGGCGCAGACCGGGGCGGTCGCCGTTCTCTCGCAAGAGGCGAACCGCGGTCGCCTCGCGCTCTTTGCGGGGATCGACGGAGTCCGCTTCAAGCGCCTGGTCGAGCCCGGCGACGAGCTCGAGCTGACCTGCGACCTGGAGCGTGTGCGGGGGCCGATCGGAAAGGGCCGCGCGGAGGCGCGCGTCGGCGGGGAGCTCGCTGCGCGCGGAACGCTGACCTTCGCGGTCGAGCAATGATCGCCGACGCGACGACGAACGGGCGCGTGTCAATCACCGGCATCGGCTCCCACGCGCCGGCTCGGGTGATGAAGAACGACGAGCTCGCGAAGATGGTCGACACCTCCGACGAGTGGATCGTCGAGCGGACCGGCATCCGCGAGCGCCGTGTTGCCGCCCCGGAAGAGGCGCTGTCCGACCTCTCGCTGCCGGCGGCGAAGGATGCCCTCGACCAGGCCGGGCTCAACGCCTCTGCGGTCGACCTCTTGATTGTGGCCACGGTCACGCCGGATATGGCGTTTCCGTCGACGGGAGCCATCCTCGCCGACCAGCTGGGCGCCAAGGACGCCGCCGCCTACGACCTCTCGGCGGGGTGCACCGGCTTCGTCTACGCGCTCGTCCAGGCGCACGGGATGGTCGCGAGCGGCCTCGCCGAGCACGCGCTTGTCGTCGGAGGCGACGTGCTCTCGCGAATAGTCGACTGGGAAGACCGCAGCACATGTGTCCTCTTCGGCGACGGAGCCGGCGCTGTCGTTCTGGAGCGAGTCCGTGACGGCGGCTTCCTTGGCTTCGAGCTCGGCGCGGACGGGTCGGGCGGCCCGCAGCTCTATATCCCGGCCGGCGGTTCGCGTACCCCGGCGACGGCGGAATCTGTCGCGGCGCGGCAGCACTACGCAAAGATGAACGGGCGTGAGGTGTTCAAATTCGCGACCCGTGTGCTCGTTGACTCGGCCGAGAAGGTGCTGGACGAATGCGGAGTGGCGGTCGACGAGGTCGACGTCTACGTTCCGCATCAGGCGAATGTGCGCATCATCGACCATGCACGCCGCAAGCTCGGCATCCCCGAGGAGCGCACGGTCGTCAACGCCGACCGCTTCGGCAACACTTCGTCGGGCTCCATCCCACTTGCGCTGGGCGACGCGGAGGCCGACGGGCGGCTGGCCGCAGGCGAGATGGTGCTGATGACGGGAATGGGCGCCGGCCTCACCTGGGGGTCCGCGCTGATCGAATGGACGGCGAACGGGAAAGGTGGGCAGGGAGGATGAGCAAGATCGCTTTTTGCTTTCCAGGGCAAGGTTCACTCGAGGCCGGAATGGGCAAGGAGATCGCCGAGTCGGTGCCGGAGGCGATGGAGGTCTTCCGTCAGGGCAGCGCAGCCTCCGGGCTCGACCTCCAGCGGCTGTGCTTCGAAGCTCCGGTCGAGGACCTCGTCCAGACCGAGGTTCAGCAGCCTGCGCTCGTCGCGACCAGCCTCGCCGTACTCGCCGCTCTGCGCGCCCGGGGTTTCGAGCCCGACTATGTCGTCGGCCACTCCGTCGGCGAGTTCACAGCGCTCGCTGCAGCCTCGTCACTCACTCCCGCCGAGTCGATCGCTCTCGTCCGCGAGCGCGGGCTCGCGATGGCCGACGCGGCTCGGGTCAGCAACGGGTCGATGGCGGCGATCCTCGGCCTCGACGACGACGTCGTGGAGCGGCTCTGCGACGACATCGACGGTGTCTGGCCCGCGAACTACAACTGCCCGGGTCAGATCGTCGTCTCGGGCGAGCAGGAGGCGGTGAACGAGATCTGCGCCAGGGCTGAGGAGCTCGGCGCCCGCCGGACCGTGAAGCTGAAGGTCTCCGGCGCGTTTCACAGCCCGCTCGTCGCCCGCGCGGCCGATCGGTTGCGCCCAGCCGTCGAACGCGTTCGCTTCCGCGATCCAGTCGCTCCGTTCATGTCGACGGTGACGGCGAAGATCGAGCCTGCACAGCGTTTTGCCTCGCTCCTCGTCGAGCAGCTGACGGCGCCGGTTCGATTCACTCAGGCCGCACGGGGGCTGGTCGAGGAGGGCGTGAAGACGTTCGTCGAGGTCGGGCCAAGCAGCGTGCTCGCCGGTCTCGTGAAGCGAATCGATCGAACCGCTAGGGCAATCTCGGTGGGCAACCTCGCCGGGCTCGAGAAAGCGGAGGAGACACTCTCCACTGCCTGATTTCTGTTCGCTCGAGGGGCGGACAGCGCTCGTCACCGGCGGGTCGCGCGGCATCGGACGCGCGATCGCTGTCGAGCTCGGCAGGGCAGGTGCCTCCGTCGTCGTCGGTTACCGGTCGGGCGCCGAGGAGGCCGAGACGGTCGCGCAGGAAGCAGGAGGCCGAGCGGTGCAGGCGGACGTGTCGAGCGCCGATGAGGCGCGAGCGCTCGTCGAGGAGGCCGGGGAGCTCGCGATCCTCGTCAACAACGCCGGCTTGACCCGGGATGGCGTCCTGGCGCGCATGAGTGACGACGACTGGCGCGCGGTGATCGAGACGAACCTGAGCAGCGTCTTCTATACCTGCCGCGCGGCAGCGCGAGGGATGATGAAGCGGCGCTCCGGAGCGATCGTGAACGTTTCCAGCATCGTGGGCCTGCGAGGCAACTGGGGCCAGGCCAACTATGCGGCGTCGAAGGCGGGGATCATCGGCTTCACGAAGTCGCTTGCGCGTGAGCTCGGCAGCCGCGGGGTACGTGCAAACGTCGTCGCACCCGGGTACATCAACACGAGGTTGACTGACGTTCTGCCGGAAGATGCGCGCAACACGATGCTCGCAAACACGCCGCTCGGCAAGCTCGGAGATCCGGAGGATGTCGCCGGAGCGGTACGGTTCCTGTGTTCAGACGAGGCCTCGTTCATCACGGGCGAGGTGCTGCTCGTCGACGGAGGTCTAGGAATGTGAGGTCTCTTGCTGGGACACCGAGGTGCGTTGATGAAGGGCGGAGCCGGGCTTTGCCCGAGCGCAGCCCACGCTCTGCCGGCACGGAGCCTGGTGTGAAGGAGGGGGCTCACGGGGGAACCATGGGTTCCCCCGTGCTGGGAGGATTAGGAATGTGAGCAACTATTCGCAAAATGGGCGACGCCGAGTGGTCGTCACCGGAATCGGTGCGGTCTCGCCGCTCGGCAACGACGTCGAATCGAGCTGGCAGAACTTGATCGACGGCCGCTCGGGGGCGGCAACGATCGAGCAGTGGGACGCGAGCGCATACCCAGTCACCTTCGCCTGCGAGCTGAAGGACTTCGACCCGAAGAACTGGATCGACCACAAACGCGCGCGGCGCATGGATCGGTTCGCCCAGATGATCGTCGCCGCCGCCCGCCAGGCCGAGGCCGATTCGGGCTTCGACGTCGCGCCGGAAGCGGAGCGGGTGGGCGCCTCGATCGCGACCGGCATCGGCGGGCTGCAGGCGTTCCAGGACTGTTACGACGTCCTGCTGGAACGCGGCCCCGACCGCGTCAACCCGTTTTCGATCCCGCAGATCATTCCGAACATGGGCGCAGCCTGGGTCTCGATGGAGCTGGGCACCCGCGGACCACTGTCGTCGCAGTGCACCGCGTGCGCAGCCTCGAACATGGCGATTGGGGAAGCAGGGGACATGATCCGGCTCGGGCGGGCCGACGTCGTCTTCGCCGGCGGCACCGAGGCCGGAATCACGCCGGTCGGAATCGCAGGCTTCAGCGCCATGCGGGCGCTCGCACGACGGAACGACGAGCCGGAGAAGGCAAGCCGCCCGTTCGACGCCGATCGCAGCGGGTTCGTGATGGGCGAGGCCGGCGCCGTGGTCGTCCTCGAAGACCTGGAGCACGCCCGTGCGCGCGGAGCCAAGATGTACGCGGAGCTGCTCGGCTACGGCCTCTCCTCCGATGCGGCGCACGTGACCGAGCCCGATCCGAGCGGCGCGAACCCGGCGCGCGCCATGAACATGGCTTTTCGCGACGCGGGCATCTCGCCGGACGAGGTCGACTACATCAACGCGCATGGGACATCGACCCCGCTCGGTGATGCGAGCGAGACGAAGGTGATCAAGATCGCGCTTGGCGAGGACGTGGCCCGGAAGACGCCGGTCTCCTCGACGAAGGGGGCGACGGGCCACTGCCTCGGCGCCGCCGGGGCGATCGAGGCGATCTTCACGATTCTCGCCGTGAACAAGAACAAGCTGCCCCCGACGATCAACTATGAGACGGCGGATCCGCAGTGCGATCTCGACTACGTGCCGAACGAGGCCCGAGAGGCCGACGTGCGGGTCGGGGTCTCGAACTCCTTCGGCTTCGGCGGGCACAACGCGTGCATCGTGCTGCGCGAGTTCGAGGAATAGCGGACACCTAAGGCGGGACGCGGTGGGTCAGCCCACCGCGCGGGCGGTACCGGCGCTCGCGGCGAGGGCCGATCCGGCGAGGGCACGCCGAACCCTCACGAGCAGCAAGGTTGCGGCGATCACGCTCAGAGCTCCGGCCGAGACGAATGTTGCGCGGGGGCCGAGCAGTCTCCCGGCGGCACCGCCGAGCGCCAGGGCTCCCAGGGAACCGCCGCGGATCATCGCGTTCACGTTGGCGAGGACGCGGCCGCGAGAGGCGTCGGGAATCCTGTGCAGGAGGACCGTGGTCGCGTCGGCGTTCACGATTCCGTTGGTAAAACCCACCACCGCCCACGCCGCTGCGAACACGGGGAGAGTGGGAGCAACCCCCGCGACGATCAGCCCGAGCGCCAGGATGATCGCCGCCACGCACGTGCGCAGCGCTCGAGCGCCATCGGGCCTGCTGCCTCCCGCGACCATCGACCCGGCCACGATTCCACCGGCGAGCACCGCCGCCACGATGCCGAATCCGGCCGAGCTCGCACCGAGTGGTCCGCGGAGCAGGAAGACCTCGACGACGTTGGTCACCTCGCCGACCACGACCAACGCGCACAGCCCGACGATCAAAGGCCAGAGGAGCGCGTCGGACCGCAGGGCGACGCGCGCTTGCGCGCCACGATCCTCGAGCGGGGAGTCAGGGCTCTCGGCAGCACCCCGAGTGGCGTGAATCGCAAGCCCGGCTGATGCCAGAACGAGAAAGGTCGCCGCGTCGAACAAGAGCGGGGCGCCGTACCCCAGCAAGCCGACGGAGAGTCCGGCCACCGCCGGGGCCGCCACGGCGGCGACGGTGGTCAGCGCCTGGCCGGTGCTGACCGCCCGCCCCAGCTCGTCGCGCTCTGCGATGGACGGAAGGAGGGCCTGCCATGTGGGGCCCGCGACCGCTTGACCCGCCTGCAGCGCGAGCACGAGCAGGTAGATCACCGCAAGCGGCTCTGCGACGGCGAGCCCGAGACAGCAAGCGGCTTGCCAGATCCCGGTTGATACGGCCAGGGTGCGGAAGGACATCGAGTCGACAAGTCGACCGGCAAGCGGCGCCATCAGGACGACAGGTACGGCCGAGCAGACGAGGAGGCCGGTGATCGACCACGGCCCGCGCCCGCGGTCGTTACGCCAAGCGCGATGAGCTATCACCTGCGTGCGCTCGAGCGCTGGGGAATCGTGGAGCGAGCCGATGCCCGCACTGACGGACGAGAGCGGCCCTGGCGAGGGCCCGGCCGTTCACTGTCGCTGGTCTCCGATCTTTCGACCCCGGCG
>DASWDJ010000177.1:0-2212 GCA_036395295.1 Gaiellaceae bacterium
TCGCGAGCGTGAAGGTGCCGACGACGGTGGTCTACGGCTCGCGCGACTCGGTCGTGCCGCCGGAGCAAAGCCGCGCGGTCGCGGCAGCGGCGGGCGGGGAGACGCGTGTCGTCGAGATCGCGGGAGCCGACCACAACGACCTCGCCCTGCTCAAGGGGAGGAAGCTGATCGAGGCGGTCGTCGAGCTCGCCGAGCGGGTCTGCGAACTCCCCCGAACCAGGCGTGCTCACGGCACACCTCGCCCATCACCGCCGCCCGCGTGACCGTCCGTAGGTGGGTAGGTCGCCCGCCACCGTCATCGAGTCGAGTTTCCGGCACCCACAGGGTTGAGGGCTTCCCGGAGCTCGCCTGTTCGGTTGAGGATGCCGCGACGATCGCCGCACTCGCCGCCGCGAGTAGTCGTGGTTCGAGAGCACCCAGGCGAGCCGGCCACTGCCGCCGACCGCGACGGCTGCCTCGATCGTGCGCCGAAGAACGGCTGCGTCCCAGGGAGCGTGGAAGGTTTCGAAGGCGAAGGCGAGATCCAGGTGGTCGAGGTGGCGGACAAGCTGGGCGGTCGGCAGGCCCACCTCGCCGAGGAGCAGCCCTTCTCCTGCGACCTCACGGAGGCGGGAGAGGACCGGTAGCAGATCCGGACTGTTGCGGGAGTACCGAAGTGCGAGCGCCGCGCGATCGGGATGGAGGGGAAGAGGGAAGGCCGACCGCGCCGGGGGGTCATCGCGCAGGGCCGCATCCTTGACGAGCGCCGTCAGCGCGTCGAGACGAAAGCCGTCGACGTTTCGCTGGAGCCAGAACCGCATCAGCTCGTGCATCGCCGCCTCCACCTGCGGGTTGCGCCAGTTCAAGTCGGGCTGTTCGGGAAAGAACGAGTGCAGATACCAGCGGCCGGTGGCTGGGTCGCGGCTCCACGACGAGCCTCCGAAGGCCGAGATCCAGTTATTCGGCGGTCCCGACTCGGCCCAGACGTACCAATCAGGATGGTCGCGGAACCAGGGATGCTCGATCGACGTGTGACAGAGCACGAGATCGAGGATGAGCTCAAGCCCTCGCTCGTGACAAGCGCGCACGAGCTCGTCGAAATCCGCAAGCGTCCCGTACAGGGGGTCGACCGCGGCATGGTCGGTGATGTCGTAGCCGCTGTCGGCTCGCGGCGACGGATAGATCGGCGACAGCCAGACGGTATCCGCCCCGAGCCTCTGCACGTGGTCGAGCCGTTGCGTGATTCCGGGGAGATCGCCTACACCGTCCCCGTCGCTGTCCTGGAAGGACTGCGGGTAGATCTGGTAGATGATCCGCTCGCCATTTCGAGGCTCAGCGTACGATGACGCTCGCTATGAGCTGCGGCACAGCCGAGTAACGACTGCGACGAGTCGCGCGCGGGACATCCTCTTCCGGCGTCAAGATTGGGCTATTCGCCCGTCAGGCGCGGAAGAAATGGACCCCGGGCGTCGTCTGGAAAGAGCCGGCGGGCTGCTTGGCGGCCCATTGGCTAGCGAGCGTACCCGCCGGCTCTACTGACATAGATGCTCCCCGGCTCCTCTTCTTGCTGGCTGCCGACAAGCGCCCGCGACCTTAACGCGTCGGACGATATGCCGTGCGGCGTCGACCGAGTCGTCGCCGGACCGCGGGCTGGCGGCGAAAAAAACCGCTGGGCGACAGCGCCTCGATCTTACTGGGCGAGCCTCGCCCGGGTTTGAGGAGCCCGGAGCTGACCGTCCCCTATCCCCGTAGAGGCCGCCAGCCCCAAGGCGGAACAGCCCGGGCTTTCCGCAAACAGACGCTCGAGTCGGGCCTGCTCTTGCGCTCCGGCAGGTGCCCAGGGCGCGACGTCTACAGCTCACGCCGCAGTCGGTCGACCCCTGGGGAGAAGTGGGCCGGCCGAGTAACCCTGGGCGCGCGTAGCGTTCGACACAAAAGGTAGCGGGACCTGCCGGCGGAGGCTCCACCGGCCCGGCGCCGGCGCATGGGGCCGGCGCGAGGCCCGGGTAAACCACGCCGCACAACAAGCCGCGGCATCGTCGGGATCTAGCATTCGGGAGCCAAGCGCCGGCTGGCGCGCTCGAGCCCGCGCCGGGGGGAACCGCAAGGGCCCGCGAGCGCGGACGTCATCTAAAGGGGCCCGAGCATAAGG
Organism: Gaiellaceae bacterium; assembly: GCA_036395295.1. Taxonomy (GTDB): domain Bacteria; phylum Actinomycetota; class Thermoleophilia; order Gaiellales; family Gaiellaceae; genus VAXT01. The sequence goes on from DASWDJ010000177.1 coordinate 2,132, forward strand.
GAGTGCTTGGGGCCGCAGCCAAGTTGCTCCCACGATTGACGGCAGCTCGGGCCCCATGAACTCGCCGCCTCCGGGGCCGGC
>DASWDJ010000178.1:0-30681 GCA_036395295.1 Gaiellaceae bacterium
TAGGAGGCCCGCGATCAGCAGGAGCGCGACGAGCACAACCGTCGCCACCGTCAGCTCGTTACCGAGGATACGAAGCACCGTGACCGTCAATCCGAGCGCCGCGCCGATGACCAGGAAGAGGAGCCCGAAGACGTAGAAGAAGACGAGCGGGTGGAAATCGCGGATCACGTACTTCTCGCGCATCCGCCAGAAGAAGGCTTTGGTCAGGAGCCAGGAGATCGAGGGCACGACTCTGCGCAGGCGGATGCCCGAGCTCTCGCCGACGCCGTAGACCGGCCGCGACGGCACATCCCGCACCCGAGCGTTGATCACGTTCAGGTGCACGAGCATGTCGTTCGGAAAGCCGTAGCGGTCATAAATGCGGTCGAGGTCGAGCAGTTCGAGCGTCTCGCGGGCGATGGCGGTAAAGCCCGACTGCGAATCGGCGACGTGCCAGTACCCGGAGGCGATCTTCGTCAACAGCGACAGGACAGCGTTCCCGAGATAGCGCGTGTGCGGAATGAGCTCCCAGGCGCGGCCGGTGAAGAGCCGGTTCGCCTTCGCGTAATCGGCCTCCCCGCGGGCGACCGGGCCGGCGATTGCCTCGAGGTCGGCCGGGTCCATCTGATTGTCGCCGGCCATCACGCAAGTGACGTCGATCCCGGCGGCCAGCGAGCGCCGGTACCCCGTGAGGATCGCCGCGCCCACTCCCCGGTTTCGCTCGTGCGAGATCACCTCCACGCGGGCATCGCCGCTCGAGCGGGCGCGCTCGGCGGTCGCATCGTTCGATGCGTCGTCGACGACGAACACGTGGTCGACGAACTCGGGTATGCCGGCAAGTGTCGTCCCGATCAGACGCTCCTCGTCGAACGCCGGAACGACGACGGCGACGCTCCTTCCGGCCAGCATTACTTTGGTCCGGTGCGCGCCGCGACCGGCTCCCAGAGGAGCGCGGCGAGGAGCCCCACCAGGAGCCCGATCAGGCCGGCGATCGCAGCCGAGTTCCGTGTGCCCCGCGCGGTCGTCTTGGTCGCCGCTCCGTGGTCGAGGATGTGCGGCAGCTCGACCTGCTCGGCGAGTGCGAGCAATTGCCTGGTCTGGAGGCGGTCCTGCTCCAACGTGCCGCGGCGCAGCTCAACCGTCAGCAGCAGGTTGCTCATCGCGAGCTGCTCGATCCCCGAGGCGCCACGAATCGTCGCCTGTGTCTGCTTGACCTGCCGGTCGATCGCCGCGAGCTGGCGATTGTCGGAGGCGAGTTCCTGCTGGAAGGTCTCCCGCTTCTGCCTCGCGTAGCCGCCGACCTCGTCCGCGACCCGCTCGGCGATCGCGACCGTCGCCGCGCTGACCTGAGACCGGCGGCTCCCCTTGACGGTGATCACGTAGAGCTGGCTGGGAACGGTCTTGGCGAGCCCGCTCTTGATCACGCGCGTCGAGACGCCCGAGCGCAGCTCGCGCCGAGGCATGCCCGTCTCCTCCGAGACCCTGCTGATCGTCTCCTGGCCGCGCGCGATGCGCCCGACGGTGTTCGCGTTTGTGGAGACGCCCTGGGCCGGAGCATTGCCGCCGGGGGTATACGGCGTGCCGACGTAGACCGTTGCCTCGGCGCGGTACACGTCCTTGCCGCCGAGGGCGAGCAGATAGCCGATGGCAACACCCACGACGAGGCCGGCGATCGGAAGCCACCAGCGCGCGACGAGCGCGTCGAGGTACCGACCCAGGTCGACCTCCCGCTCGGCATCGAGGTCGGGCTCTCCTGCGCGGCGCGACTTTGCGGCTCTCGTGTCGGGTGTCACGGCGGGCGACTCTACGTGAACGACGACCGGAGCAATTCCTAGAGCGACTCGAGGCTCCGCACGAGCACGAACGGCTCGGCGTACTCGCAGCCGACGCTCGCCCCGAAGAATTCCGCATGGGCTTTGAGCGCCCGCGCGCTGCGCGGATGGGGGTACGGACGCTGCTCGGTCTCGAAGCAGGCAAACGCTTCGAGCTTGCGCTCGAGCGTCTCGGTGATGTCGACGAACCAGTTCGGGACGAACCAGTTCGTACCAGCCGGCGTCCATTCCGTGCTCGAGGTGGGCGCATAGGTGAGCAGGCGGCGAACGGGCTGACCGGGTGTTGGCCGCGTCGCAACGGCGACAGAATCGAACAGCGCGCGGTGGTCGCGATTCACGTCCGGGTGCGCCGTGTAGACGACCTCCGGCCCGAAATCGCGGACGTGCTCCTCGACGATGCTGTTCAGGTCGACGTGCGGGACAGTGTCGAGACGCATGTCGGGGAGATCGAGATGGACGTAGTCGCTCACGCCGAGCGCGGCCGCCGCCGCGAGCGCCTCCTGGTTCTTCTGCTCCTGGCGGGACGCATCGCCAGGGTACTGCGTCGAGCTGCCGTCGGTAACGCAGACGACCCGCACCGCATGGTCACGCAGCGCATGGAGCGCAATCGTCCCGCCCATGCCAAGCACCTCGTCGTCGGGATGTGCTGCGAAAACGAGGGCCCGGATGCTCATCCGAGCCTCGCTCCGACCGCGAGCTCTTCGCCGAGCGGCTCGCCCTCGACCTCCTCGAGCAGGAGCCCGCCCTCGCCACAGGCGACGACGACGCCCTCGGGCCGCTCTTCGACGACGGTGCCCGCGGCCGCCGAGGCGTCGAGCTCGACCAGTCGCGCCCGCCAGACGACGAGCTTGGAGGGCCCGAGAAAGGTGAAGGCGCCGGGGTACGGACGTGTCTGGGCGCGAACCCAGGCGTCGAGGTACGGCGCCCGCGTCTCCCAGTCGATGATGCCGTCGGCGGGCGTGCGCTTGGGCCAGGAGCTTGCCCGAGACGGATCCTGCGGGATGCGAGGGGCGGTGCCATCGGCGAGCTGGGGCACGTACTCGCGGATCAGCTCCACATGCGCGTCCGCAATCCGGTCGTAGAGCGTCGTCGCCGTCTCGTCATCGCTGATCGGAAGCTCGACTTGACCGACGATCGGCCCCGAGTCGGCTGTCGGGTCGGCGATCTCGAAGAGCGTCACGCCGGTCCGGGCGAGCCCGCTCAGGATCGCCCAGGGGATCGGCGCCCGCCCTCGGTGCCGCGGCAGAAGAGTCGGATGCATGCCGAAGACGCCGTGCTTCGCAGCGGCGATGAGGTGCTCGCGCAGGAGCTGCGACCAGCCGACGACGAAGATCGCATCAGGCTCGAGGGCGCGCACCCGCTCCAGGGTCTCCGGCGAGTTGACGTCTGCGCTCTCGATCAGCTCAGCGCCGTGCTGCGCGGCGACGTCGTCGAAGCGGCACTGCCCGGAGCGGTTCGGATCGACCGGCCCCGGCAGCGTCACAATCCCGACGATCTGGGCGCCCGCCTCGGCACACGCCTCGAGGCAGCGGCGGCCGATCACGTCGAAGCTGACCCAAACCGTCCTCACGGGCTAATCAGCTCTCGATTGGCTCCGGCAGATCCTCTGGCACGGGCTCCAGCGCGCCCTCCTCCGAGGACACGAGCGCGACGTGCGAGAGGTAGCGGGTCATGACGATCCCGGCGCGGAAGGCGCCGACACTCGGCTCGGGCCGCTCGCCGTTCGCAAGCGCGATCGCGAGCTCGGGATAGCGGCTACCGGCCGCGGTCGGCAGCGGAAAGGCGCCGCCGAAGCGGGGGTTGACGTCCGTCACCTGAAGCGTGCCGTCGGGCTCGCGGAAGCACTGCACCGTGCCCGGGCCTTTGAGCGGCAGCGCCTCCGCCACTCGGCGGCCGAGCTCGATCAGCTCGGCGTCGTCGACCGTCATGCCCTTGATCGACTCGCCGCCCTTGGACTCGATCATCGTCCGCGGGATCGCGTTCAGACAGCGCCCGTCGAAGTCGCAGAAGACGTCGATCGAGAACTCCGCGCCCGTACAGCAAGCCTGGACCATCGACTCGACCGCCGTGTGGCCGAGGAAGAAGTCGAGCTCTGACCGGTCGCGTGCGCGGAAGATGTTGCGGCTGCCGTACCCGGAGCGGGCCTTGACGAGCAGCGGGAAGGGAAGCTCGTCCGGCAGCGCTCCGGGCAGCCAGGTCGGGGGCGAGGCGATCCCGTGCTCCTCGAGAACGACGTGTGCGAGGTACTTGTCGGCCGTCCTCCGGACGACATCGTCGTCGGGCAGCAGAACCGGCGCGCCGAGCTCGTCGCGCCTCGCGGAGACGACACCCTGGTCGATGTCCGTCACCGGGACGATCAGCCCGACGTCGTGCACGACCACGATCTCGCGCAACCGCGGGATGTACTGCGGGTCGTCCTTCAGCGGCACGAGCTCGTAAGCATCGGCGTGGTACAGAGCCGGCGCGAACGGACTGGCGTCGACTGCGACCGTCGTCGCCCCGGCGTCGCCGAAGGCGGTGACGATGTCGACGCGCATGCCGGCGCACGTAAAGAGGACGACGCTCATCCGGCGAAAAGCGTAACGGCTTAGGTCGGCTTCCAGCCGCCGGTCTCGCCCTTGTAGATGCCGCCGAAGAGCGCCAGGGGCGTCTGGAGGAGAATCATGAGATCGACGCGGGGCGAGCGATGGTCGACATACCAGACGTCGAGCTCGATCCGCTCCGTCCAGGGGAGGGCGGCCCGGCCGTGGATCTGAGCCCAGCCCGTGATCCCGGGCTTGACCTCGAGCCGCCGCCGCTGACGAGGCGTGTAGGTCTCGACCTGGTAGGCGAGCGTCGGGCGCGGTCCGATGAGGCTCATGTCGCCGCGCAGGACGTTCCAGAGCTGTGGGAGCTCGTCGACCGAGAGCCGGCGCAGCGCTCGACCGACCCGGGTGATCCTCGGATCGCCGCGATTCACGGCCCAGCCCGCGCCCCGACGCTCGGCGCCGACGACCATTGTTCGCAGTTTGAGCAGCTCGAACTCCTCCCCCTCGAGGCCCACGCGCCGCTGCCGGTAGAAGAACGGCCCACCGTCCTCGAGCTTGATCGCAAGCGCCGCCGCCGCCAGAAGTGGGCTCGTCACCGCCAGGCCGAGCCCGGCGCCGATGACGTCGAACGTCCGGTTCACCGTGTCCCCTCGACCTTCTCCCAGAGGAGCGGTGGGCCGAGGCGCAGATAACGGGAGAGGCCGGCCACCGTGGCCCAGGTGACGAGGAAGTAGTAGTACGCGAGGCCCGCGCCCGGCAGCGGGACGCGCAGGCGCCCGGCGGCGGCGAGAGCGAGCCAGGCCAGCTGGCCCACGAGCGCAACCTGGTAGACCAGGCCCTGTCCGAGAAGTGCGACGGTCGTTGCGAGGAGGAGCAAGTGCAGCAGACCGCTCGCGTAGCGAAGCAGGCGGTGCGAGACCAGCTCGGCGAGGTAGAGCGGGCCGACCCCCCGCAGCATCCTCCCGGAGAGCACGTGCACCCAGGCCCCGGTGCTCATTCGCACCTTGCGCTCGTACTCGTCCTCGAGGTCGGTCGAGGGCTTCTCGAGCGAGAGCGCCTCGGGGTCGTAGACGGCTCGGCGGCCGCGCTGCACCATCGTGTACGGGAAGCCGAGATCGTGCCCGAAGGTCGCGTCGATCTCGACGTAGTCCTCGCGGCGAACGGCATAGATCGCGCCGTTCCCGGCAGTGATCGAGCCGAGCGCGGACTCCTGCTGCCGCAACCAGAGCTCGAAGCGCCAGTAAACGCCCTCCCGATTCGTGCCGCCGGAGCTCTCGTAGGACGCGCGGCCGCAGACGTAGCCGACATCGGGATCGGCGAAGTTGCGGACGAGCTTGGCCAGCGCGTCCGGGGCCCAGAGGGCGTTCGCGTCCGAGAAGGCAACGACCTCGCCGCTCGTCTCGCGCACGCCCCTGTTCTGCGCCTCCACCTTGCCTCCCCTCGGACAGCGGAGCAGCCTGACGCGGGGCTCGCGCGCAGCGATCGCCTCGACGATCTCGTCCGTGCGGTCCCCGGACGCGTCCGAGGCAACGACGATCTCGACCCGCTCGGGGGGATAGTCGAGCTCGAGCAGGTTCGCCACTCGCGGCTCGATCACGTCCTCTTCGTCGTGCGCGGCGACGACGATGCTCACCGACGGCGTCATGTCTGCGAGCTGCACGCGGCGGCGGCGCACACGCGCGGCGAGGGCCGCCGCGAGCGCGTAGCCGAGGTGCGTCCAGAGGAGCGCCCCGAACGAGGCCCAGAAGAGGATCTTCAGCACGAGCATTCCGGCGAGTCTAGTCTCGGGTAAGCGCGTCTTCGTACGCGCGCAGGGTTTCGTCGGCGAACCGGTCCCACGAGAACTGCTCGCGAATCCGCTCCCTCCCAGCCGCTCCCAGCCGGCGGCGCAGCTCTCGATCCACGAGCAGCCGTTGCAGAGCGGCGCGCAAGGCGCCTACATCCTGAGGCGGCACCAGCAAGCCGGTCTCTTCGTCCACGACGAGATCGAGCAAGCCGCCGACCGCGCCCGCGACGACCGGCCGCCCGTGGGCCATGGCCTCGGCGCAGACGACGCCGAAGCCCTCACGGCGCGACGGGCAGGCGACGACTGCAGCGCGGTCGTAGAGCCGCTCGAGCTCCGCCCGCGGGACGAAACCCAGCGCTTCCGGCACTTCCATACGCAGCGGCCCGTCGCCGGCGACGACGAGCGTGAATCCGTCGGCGGCTGCGAGAAGCTCGCGGATTCCCTTTTCCGGGGAGAGCCGCCCCGCGTAGAGGATCTCCGGCGGATCTGCCTCCTCGCCGACACGCTCCGGAACGTCGACCCCGGTCGGGATCGTGCGCACGTCGCGTGCCCCGAGCCGATGAGCCTCGTCCGCGAGGGCGGTCGAGGGAGCGATGACAAGTCGAGCGCGTCGCAAGACCCTCTTCGCGAGCGCGGGAAACCTGCGCGCGAGCTCGAGGTCGGTCCCCCAGACCTGCACGACGAACGGCTTCCGCGTCGCCATGGCGACAACCCCGGCCGGGAGCCAGTGCGCGTGGACGAGGTCGGCGTCGTCGGCTGCGCGGCGAGCGGCGCGCGCGAACCCGGCGAGCATCAGCGGCAGCGCAAGGACGAGCTGCGGCCGCCGGCGCAGGTTGCCGGCAACGCCCGCCCCGTATGCGATCCCGAAGTGACGAAAGCCCGCAGGCGAGACGACCTTCACCTCGACCCCCCGTTCCCGGATGTGCTCGACCTGATCGGCCACGAACAGGCCGGCGGCATCCCCCGCTTGACGGGGGTACGACGTCGTCAGGACCGCGACCTTCAAGAGTTCAGCCGGCGCCCGAAGACGATAGGCGTCGCGAGCGCGAACAGAGCGAGCGCGTAGAAGTAATAGAACTGCATGGTCAGGTAGAACGCGTTCGAAGCGATCGTCCCGACGAGCGCCGCGGTGAGCCCCCAGGCGAGCGGCCGCACCCGCGCCGCCACCGGATCGCCGGTCGCCGCGAGCGCTCGTCCGATTCTCCGCGCCGCGCCGAGGCGGCGGAACAGGTAGACGAGAAAGAAGGCGAAGAACAGCGTCCCGACGAGGCCCGTCTCGACGACGGTCGCCACGTAGTAGGAGTGTGCGCCCCAGCGCGTCCGCCCCGTGACGAACTCGAAGTAGACCGAGAACGTGTTCAGGCCGAAGCCGAACAGCGGGTGCTGTTCGAGCACTTTCGGGATGAAGTCGTAGACCTGGAAGTGCAGGGTCGTGGACGAATCGCTCGTCTGCAGGCGCGCGTGGAGCACGTTCGTGAAGTACGAGAGTCGCTGCACGACGAGGACTGCGAGCACGAGGCCGACGCCCGCGAGGGGTACGAGGAGCGCGCGCGAGGCGACCTGCCGCCGGTAGACGACCGCAAGCAACGCCCCTCCCACCGCGAGACCGAGGAACCCGCTCCTCGACAGTGTCGAGATCTCGATCAAGAGGAGAAAGCCGAGCAAGAGGGCGAGGGGCACGCGCAGGCGATGTCCGCGCTCGAGTCGCAGGTAGAGCGGCGTCAGCAGCAGCAGCGGCACGACGAGCATCACTCCGAGGTGGTTCGGGTCGCCCGTGAGCGCGTTGACCCGATAGACGTTCGACTCGCCGACTGCGCCCCAGATGTTGATCGAGGCGGCGCCGCCCGTGATCGGGTTCAGGACGAGGGCGTCGAGGTTGTATCCAGCCTGCGTCGCCGCCAGCTGAACCAGGCCGTACAGCGCGTTCGCCGCGAAGCCGGCGCAGAACCAGCCGAGCGTTTGCCAGTAGAAGCGCTCCGAGCGCCGCGCGAGATACGCGACGCCCGCGGCGAGAAATCCGAAGTGGATGACGAACTTCACCATGCCCTTGCCGTAGAGCGAGAGCGACTGCTTCGTCTCGAGGTTGAAGAAGCCGATCAGGTACACGAGCAGGAGTGCCGCGGCGAAGCCGAGGATGACGAGCGTCGTCGGTGGAACACGCGCGTCGCGAGCGCTGATCCGCCCGGCGATGAACGCGGCGAGGAAGAGCAGCGCCAGCACATCGGCCAGGTTCACGCGGCCGGCGACGTTCCAGTAGACGTTCTGGAATGAAACGGAGAACACCGTCGCCAGGAAGAAGACGTCGGTGAGGCGGCTCTGCGATCTCATGCGACGCTGCGCACCACGTCGGCGAATTCGCGCGACCGCGTCTGGCGAGAGAGCTGCTCCCTGAGCTCGGGCGTGAGGCGTCCGCCGTCCAGGGCGCCCGCGCGCCAGCGCGCACGCAGCCCGGCGATGGCGGCACTGATCGCGGCCACGTCGTCCGGAGGCACGACGACACCGGCCTCGGCTCGCCGGACGAGCTGCGCGGCAATCCCGTCAGGTGGCACGGCCGCGAGAATCGGGCGCTCGGCGGCGATGTACTCGAAGATCTTGCCCGACGGGACGCCTCGACCCCGCCCGCCGGCCTCCGGGAGTAGCAGCAGCAGGGCCTCGGAGTCACGCTGGAGCTCCAGTGCCGAGCGGCGCGGCACGTGCGGGATCTCCTCGAGCCGGTCACCGAGCTCGAGGCGCTCCGCCCAGTCACGGTCGGCCGCCCGCAGGCCGCCGACGAAGCGGGCGACTACGTCCTGCTCGGACTTTACGAGGGCAGAAAGGAACGGTTTCGGGTCGCGGTGCCCAAAGAAGGTCCCCGTGTGCGTGATGCGAAAGCGCTCTCCGCGCCGGTACTCGAGCCCCTCGAAATCCTCGAAGTCGCAGCCGTTCGGAATCATCTCAACGCGGTCGGCTCCGAGCTCCCGCATCTCGTCCGCGATCGAGTCCGAGACCGCGACGACCGCGTCGGCTCTCTTCGCAACGAGGCGGGCGACGAGGGCCTGAGCCTGCTCCTTGGCCCGAACGGCAAGGCGCTCGACACGCCGATCCGGATTCGCTGCCACCGAGTCGCGCAGGTCCGCGACCCAGCGCACGCCGGTCGACTGCTTGACGGCGGCGCCGATCAGGTTGACGGAGGCGGGCGGCGAGGTGGTCACCAGCACGTCGATCTGCTCGTTGCGAACGATCCGCCGGGCGGCGGGGATCGCGGTCAGGGCCCAGCTCACGAACTCGTCGGGGAGCAGGAGGCGGCGTGAGAACAGGGCGGCCTGCCGCAGCACGCGGTCGACTCCGTCGAGGCCATGCAGCTCCTCGGCCGGCAGCCGTCCGCGCGGGCCGAGATACCGGGCGCGGTGCACGTGCGCCTGAGGAGGAATGTCGAGCTCGTCGTCGCGGTGCAGCCACTTGGGATCGTCGGGCGCGAGCACGTGCGTCTCGATCCCGAGCTCGGGCAGGTGGGTCGCGAGCTTCAGCGGGCGGGCAACTCCACCGCCGCCGGCGGGCGGAAAGTACATCGTCACGAGCAGCACCCGCATCGGGTGCAGAGGCTAGCTTGCTAGTTAGGGAAGGGGCACGGTGCGGCGGCCGACGACGGTGAAGAGCGGCTTGCGCCGGCCGGCAAAACGCTGCACGTGGTAGCGGACGCTCGTGTCCTCGAACCCGAGCACGCCGAGCATCTTCCTGATCACGGCCGGCGTGAAGTGCCACCACGACTCGCGCGGCTGGACGCGCTCGAAGTTCGGCAGAAAGGCCATGTTCGGCTTGAGCAGGCTCGCCGCCATCTGCGGCAGCGAGTAGCGCAGCGAGGGGTTCTCGGTCACGATCACGGACTCGGTGGTCAGCCGCAGGCCGCGCTCGAGAGCGAGGAAGGGGTCGCGGAAGTGGCGGAGGACGTTGCCGTAGGTAGCCACCTCGACGCGGCCGATCTCCTCCGGGATCTCGTACACCGTGCCGTACACGACCTTCGCCGACGACTCGAACGCCCGATGGGCGAGCCACCAGCCGTTGTTCAGCTTCCGGAGGTGCTCGCGGCGATCGGCGTCGAAGGACTTATGGTCGTACTGGGCGTACGGCACGACGTCCCATGACTGCTGTTCCGAGAGGTCGTAGGCGACGACATCGGCGCCGCGGCCCTCCATCGTGAAGCAGACAAAGCCGCTCGCCGTGCCGATCTCGAGGACGCGCTTGTCCCGAAGCTCGACGCTGCCCAGGTAGTCGTCGACGCCGCCGCGGAGATCCCACGGGCCCTCGACGAGCCCGTACCCAGGGATCTCCATCGAGTGATAGAAGTAGCACTCCTCGAGCTCGGTGACCGTGCGCGGATCCGCGTACGGGCTCGCCGCGCGCGGAGGTGTCACTGTTTCCTGCGCAGGCATGACGCGCCACCCTAGCGAAATACGCTGCTACAAATAGTCCATGCGCCGACCCCTGCTTCTTGTGTGCGCGCTCGCGGGTGCCGCACTGCTGCTTCCAGCAGCGGCGCTCGCCTACACGTGGCCGCTGAAACCCTTCGGCAAGCAGCACGCGATCCGCGGGTACTTCAACGACCCTCGCCTCTCGGGCTCCAGCACGAGCTTCCATTTCGGGGTCGACATCGCGGCCAACGACCTGACGCCGGTGTACGCGATCGAGGCCGGTCGTGCGCGAGTGCAGGGAATGAGGGTCTCCATCATCCCGAACCGGGGCGGCCACCTCCTCTCCTACTGGCACATCAGGCCGACCGTCAGGACGAACCAGCGCGTCCGCCGCCATCAGCTCATCGGCCGCATCGTCCCGGGTGCAGGGCATGTTCATCTCGCCGAGTACAGCGAGGGCACGTACGTCAACCCGTTGCGACTGGGAGGGCTGGCCCCGTACATCGACGACACCGTGCCCCAGATTCCAGCGCTGGCCTTCCAGTCGTTCGGACAGCCGGTCCAGCCCGAGCTCGTGGGCGGCATCGTCGACGTCACCGTCGAGGCCTACGACACCTCGCCCCTCCCGCTGCCGCCCGTAGCTTGGGCGCAGGCCCGGCTTGCGCCGACGCTCATTCGCTGGCGGATCGTCCATGGTCAGAGCACGGTCCGGCCGTGGGAGACGGTGGTCGACTTCCGGACGTTCCTGCTTCCGCTCTCGCTCTACGACTTCATCTATACGCCGAGCACCTTCCAGAACCGGGCCAACCGCCCAGGCCACTACGAGTTCTACCTCGCGCACGAGCTGAACACCGCGCTGCTCCCCAACGGCGCCTACGTGCTCCAGGTCGACGCACTCGATGCGCAGGAGAACCTCGGTCAGGCGTCGTTCCCGTTCACGGTCACGAACTAGGACCGCACTCGGTAGAGGACGAAACGCTCGTCCTCGTAGACACGCGGTAGGTGCAGCTCGAGCTCGAACCGCCGCTGGGCGATGACGATCCACTGGGCGTGGTACCGGCGAGAAATGGCGAGGCTGCCGGTGCGGAAGAACTTGATCACAGCCTTCCGCCGCTCGTAGGGCTGGTTTTCCCGAGTGTCGGCGACGTGGGCGGGCGGGGCGGCCGCCACGTAGACAGGGGCGTAAGCCTCGATCCGATAGCTCGTCTCGAGGTCCGAGAAGACGACGTCTCGAGGACGCACGTCCGTGCGGAGGGCCTGCACGAGACCGGGCGTGAGCCGGAAGCGGTCTCGATCGTCCTGCTTGAGGTAGGCCAACCCCGCCAGCCCCACCGGGGCGACCAGTGCCAGCCCGACGGCCGCGGTCCAGAGCGGCTCCGCCTCGGGGATCCCCCTGCGGACGACCGCGGCGGCTACCAGGCCGGCGGCTGCCCCGCCGAGCGCGAGCCAGACCGGCCAGGAGGGACCGCCGACGACGAGGAAGTACGAGAACTCGCCGGGATAGGCGAGTTGCAGCAGTCCACCGGCCCCGAACGCAGCGAGGCAACCGGCGAGCCGAAACCGGCCGAGCAGGGTTGCGGCGCCCGCGACGGCGAAGGGGATCGGCAGGAACGCGATCAGGCGGCGAGCCTGCGAGAGCGACACGACGTCCGAGAACCGGTCGAACGCCGAGGGCCAGAGCACGAGCCCGAGGACCGCGAGCGAGCCGCCCAGGACGTAGGCCGCCCACCGGCGCGGCGCGGCAATTGCCGCGAGCGGGATCGCCAGCAGACCCGCCACTGTGATCGCACCCCCTCGTGAGATCGATTCGGGAGCAAGCCGCAGCAAACCGCCGACGACGTCGACCTGCCCGGCGTAGTGGCTGATCGCGCGCGCTCTCTCCGCCGCGCCGGGCTCGTGTGAGGCGGTCTTGTCCACGATCGGCTTCAGCCAGAGGGCGTAAAGCCCGGCCGGAAGAAGAATCGCCGACAGCGATCCGCCGATTCGGATTGCATCGCGCCAGCGGCTCGTCGCGAGAACGAGGTGCGCGACCAGGAAGCCGGCGAGCGGCACCGCCACGAACAAGGCGTACGTTGGATGGACGAGGGCGAGAGCCAGTGCGGCGGCGCTGACCGAGAGCACCCCGCGCCGGCGGCCGCCCGCCGCGACCGAGAACACGAGCGCGAGCAGCGCCGGCGCGATCAGCGCCCGAGCCACGGTCGTCGGCAAGGCCAGAAAGTCGAAGGACCCGGTGCCGGCGCGCGAGAAGCCCAGTAGACCTGCCTGCGCGGCCATCGTCGCGATCCCGCCCCCGAAGGAGCGGAAGAGCGCAGCACCCGCGGCGTAGGCGAGGACGAGCGCGAGCGGCGTGAGGATCGCCGGTAGATGCTCGAGCGCAACGGCCGGATCGACGGCGCCGAGCCGAGCGACAAGGGCAACGGCGGAGTGCCAGACCGGGAAGGCATAGCCGGGGTGGAGCCCCCCGTCCCGGAACTCGTCGACGACGTTGAGCGAGGTCAGGTCGAGCGTCTCGAGCTTACGGACACGCCCGAGATGGAAGAGACCGTCGCCGTAGATCGTGTTCGCCGTCCACCAGACGGCAACGGCGAACACGGCGCCGCCGAAGGCGACGCCCCCGAGAGCGATCTTCTCTGTTCGGTCCGAGGGCACCGGAGCCCGGAGAAGAGCCGGAACGAGCGCAGCCGCGGCAAAGCCGGCGAGCAACCAGAGCGTCGTGTCGATCGTGCCGTCGAAGGCGAAAGTCAGGGCGAGCGCGCCGGCGAGGGCGGCGAGGCTCCATGCAAACGAGGCTGCAACCGCAACGCCGAAGGTGGCCGGGCGCCCGAGCGCCCGGACGAAGATTCCGCCGGGAACGAGGAGCACGCACGCAGCCGCCGCCGCCAGCCGGAGCACGAGACCCGGCCCATGCGCGGGCAGGAGCCGGCCCAGCCCCAGCGCCGCGGGCGCCGCGGCGATGAGAAGCAGGAAGAGCGCGGACGAGCCGAGCCGGCCGAAGCCGGCGCGATAGATCCGCACTTGCGCGCTCATGACAGCCACTCTTCCGCCTCCTCGGCGAGCGTCCCCGCCTGGACGCAGACGCCTCCGCGCGCCCGAACGTCGTCCATGAAGCGCCGGTACAAGCGGCCCCAACCCGGGGTGACCGCAGAGTCGAATTGCTCCGAGTGCCAGAGGACGGCGAAGCCCCCGCCGTTCTTCGCGGCCCAATCGAGGAGGCCGCGGAGCCTCGCTTCAGCCTGCCGGGCGCTCAGGTTGAGGTAGCGCTCCGCCGAAAGCGTGACGTCCATCGCGGCGAGCGGCACCTCGACGATCGCCCGCGGCGCCTCGCGTTCGAAGTCCCACGGGTGAAAGGGCTGCGCGATGCCCGCGCGGAATCCGGGCGCGTCGGGAAACCCGAGCGTCGAGTCGTAGGCGAAGCCCGCTTCCTCGATTTGGCCGAGGTTGCGATGCATGTCGAGCCGGAGGAAGTGGTAGCGCTGCCCGCGTACAGGCCCGGACAGCTCCTCGAGGCGTTCCTTCTCGGCGGAGAGCCGGGCCGCGTCGTCGCCGGCCGAATAACTCCCGTGGAGGGCGACCTCGGCGCCGCCGTGGAGCAGCGTCTCGACCAACCGCGGGCGCAGCCGCTCGTAGGACTCCGGCACGGGGCCGTCGAGCGGGTGCGCATGCGCCGCCATGAGGAAGAAGGTCGATGAGCCGCCGGCTCGGCGCTCGTCGGCCAGGATCTTGTCGAAGCTCCAGAAGGGGTCGGTGCGACGCAGCTTGTGGATCGGAGCCAGAGCTAGCCCCCGCGCCTCCCGGGATGCGCTCACGACGCGTCCTCCGAGCAGGTCGGCCTTCGCGCGCGCGGCTGCTCCGAGCAGCCCTCTGCGTGTCCATTTCCAGGGTGTGTCCACGTCGTGCGTCAGCGCAACCGCAAAGCGGGCGCCGCCCCAGCGTGGGGGCTCGACGCCGAGCCGGCGGCGCAGCTGCTCGAGCGGTGGGTCGAGTGGGTCGAGCGAGGAGCTGGACGCGCGAAACCGGCCGTGCTCGTCGCGCGGCGCGTTCCGCTCCTCGACGCGCGCCAGCTGGAAGAACGCGTCCGCGACGTCGTCGCCCTCCGGCCGCTCTCCGCGCGCGACCTGCTCCCAGGCCTCAGCACGGTAGGGGACGTCGTCCCCGAAGCCGAACTCGCGCGCCCCGACCGTGTCGAGCACCCAGCGGGCCCTCCGCTCGACAGCTTCGGGAATCACTCGACGATTCCAAGAGCCTTCACTCGCGCGATTCTAGGAGGGCTTGGCGGAACGTCACTCGTCGCCGGGGTGCGATGGTCGTTCCGAGGCACGGACGCAGGGAGCCCCAAGGCTTTCTGCCTTGGGGCGACTGAGGACACCGCCTCGGGGCGAGCAGCGCGGCCCGGGGGCTCAGTGCTGCGTTTCGTCAAGCCCTCCTAGGAGGGAGGCAGTTCGGCCCGACCCGAGCCAGCGGGCGGTATCCCGATAGGCGCGGCCTCGCTCACCATGAAACAGCAGGCCTCGCAGCCGCAGCCCCCAGAGCATCACGCGCCGCGCGCGCTCCGCCACACGGGGGCCTCGATGCTTCCGCAGGAAGCGCAGATGGCCGCGAACGATCTCCTTGAAGAGCGCAGGATTGTGCGAGGCGCCGATCACGTGAACGACCTCCGCGCCCGGATAGAAGAGCACGTCCCAGCCGGCTTGCCGGAAGCGGTAGCACCAGTCGACCTCCTCGCTCATGAGAAAGAAGTCCTCGTCGAAGCCCCCGATCGAATCGACGGCCTCGCGGCGAACGAGCAGGCAGGCTCCGCCGAGAAACTCGGCGGTGCGGACCGACTCGTGGTCGAAGCCCGCGCCGAAGAACGCGTTGAGCAGCCTCGATCGCGGCGCGAGCTTGCGAAGGAAGAAGTACTCGGTGGCGATTCGCCACGGCGTGGGGTATCCCCGCACCGATCGCTGCAGCGTGCCGTCCGGATTCAGAAGCTTCGGACCGACGACTCCAGCCTCGGGATGCGCGTCCGCGAAGGCGACGAGCTGCTCGAGCGCGTCGCCCGTCAGCCAGGCGTCCGGGTTCAACAGGAGGAAGTACCGGCCTGATCCGAGGCGCATGCCTGCGTTGTTGCCCGCGCCGAAGCCCCGGTTCTCGTGCTCGACGAGCCGAGCCTCGGGGAAGCGCTTGCGGACGAGCTCGACCGTTCCGTCCGTCGAGCCGTTGTCGACAACGATTAGTTCCGCTTCCGTGCCCTGCAAGCTCTCGAGCGAGCGCTCGATCCAGGGCGCAGCGTTGTACGTGACGACGATCGCCGTCACATCAGCCATCGGCTTCGCGAGGCACGCCGGCGCGTCCGGACCCCCGCAGTCCTTCCCACGCGAGGATCAGCGCGCCCGGCGCCGCCATCACCACCGTGACGACGAAGAAGAGGAACCCTGCTGCAAAGGCCCGATCGGCGTCGACGCCGACGCCTCCGAGGAAGCTGACGAAGAACGACTCCCGCACCGCCAGCCCGTTGACCGTGAAGGGGACGAGCATGACGAGGAAGAGCAGCGGGCCCATCACGTAGTACGGCCTTGGCGAGAGGTCGATCCCGACCGCCTTGCCACTGAACCAGATCGCGAGCACGCGCACCGCCTGCACTCCGAGCGTGATCGCGACCACCCCGAATAGGACGCCGACGTTCTCCCGGTAGGAATGGAGAGCCGAGTAGACCTGGGCGACGATCCGGTCGAGCCGCAGTGGGGCGAGCACGCGCCGGCCGAGTGCAAGCAGCGGGCGCACGCGGCGGGAGAAGAGCAGGAAACCGAACACGATCGTCCCCACGACGAAGATCCCTTCCACCCAGAGATAGGGGCCGACGTCGTAGTGGCCGACGGCGAGCACGAAGCCGAAGGCGGCGAGCAGCAGGGTCGCCGCGCCGCCGATCGCCCGCTCGAGGAGCACGGAGGCGGCGGCCGTGTTCCCTCGCCCCGGGTGGCGGCGCGCGGTCTCGTAGATGCGGACGGCATCGCCTCCGATCGAGGTCGGGAGCACCTGGCCCGCGGCGTACGAGACAAAGTAGGCGCGGGTCAGCCAGGGCATCCGGTCGTGGACGCCCTTGGCGCGCAGGAGCAGTTGCCAGCGCCACGCCATCGGCAGGATCGTCACGACCATCAGCACGAGCGCGAGCAGGAGATAGCCGAGGTCGGCCTCCTTCATCACGTCCACGGTGCGCGAGAGGTCGATCTTCCAGAGGACGTAGGCCGTGCAGAGCCCGGTGACGAGGAGCGTCAGCGAGACGCGGATCGCGCGTCTCATCCGGAGGCGTTCGCTTGCGACGCCGACTCAGAGGCCATGCCGGCTTGGCCGGCGTGGCCGTCCGATCGAAGCGCGGCGTGGACACGCTGCAGGGCGGCGATCACGTCCGCGATGTCTTCGTCGGAATGGGCCGGAGAGAGCGGAAGCGAGAGCACTTCGTCACCGGCGCGCTCGGCGACGGGCAGAGGCGGCTGGTCGGGATAGCGCTCGCGGTACGCGGTCAGCCGGTGAACGGGCAGGAAATGGATGCTCGTCGCGATGTTCTCGTCCGCGAGGAGGCGCTGGTACTCGTCTCGGGTGCCGCCGGCGCGCTCGGCGTCGATGCGCACGACATAGAGGTGGTACGCGTGGATGTCGCGCTCGTCTCGAGCCAACGGGTCGATGCCTTCGAGGTCGGCCACGGCCCCGTCGTAGGCGTCGAACTGGCGCTGCCGGATCGCGCCGTGCTCCTCGACCTTGTCCAGCTGGCAGAGCGCGATTGCGGCGAGGACGTCGGAGAGATTGGCCTTGTAGCCCGGCACGACGATGTCGTAGAGCGAGCCGTCGCCGCGGCGCATGAGGCGGAGGTCTTCGATCGCGCTCGCCACCTCGTCGTCGTTCGTCGAGATCAGTCCGCCTTCGCCGGCGGCGATGTTCTTCGTCGCGTAGAGCGAAAAGCAAGTTGCCGCGGCCAGGGCTCCGATCTTGCGCCCTCGATACGCGCTCTCGGCCGCGTGGGCGGCGTCCTCGACAAGCGGGATCCCGTGGGCGAGCAACGGGGCCAGGTCGCAGGGCTGACCGGCGAGATCGACCGGCATGATCGCCTTCGTCCGCTGCGTGATCAGCTCGGCGACGTGCGCGGGGTCGATGTTCAGGTCCGAGTCGCGCACGTCGGCGAAGACCGGTGTCGCCCCCGCGTGGACGATGACGTTCGCGGTCGCCGGCCAGGTGATCGGCGTCGTGATCACCTCGTCTCCCGGCTCGACTCCGACCGCGAGCAGCGACAAGTGCAAGGCGGCAGTGCCCGAGGCGACGGCGAGGACGTGCTCGGCTCCGACGTACTCGGCGAAGCGCCGTTCCAGCTCAGCCGCGCGCGGGCCGGTCGTCAGCCAGCCGGAGCGAAGCGTCGCGGCGACCGCGGCGATCTCCTCCTCGCCGATCGCCGGCGGCTGGAAGCCGAGCATCGTTTCTCTTTTCTCAGACGAGACTCTCTGCACCGACCTTGAAGCGTATGAGACGCGCGGCTTCGTCGGCCCGCGCCTGGGCTTCTTCTCTGCTTGCACCGGTGACCAGCACTGCGCCGGCACGGTCAGTGCCGCGCAGGAACGGTCCGAACACGTGCCCCGGCTCGCGGTAGATCCGCACCTCTTCGACTCCCTCGACTGCATGGGCCTCGTCGATGCCCTCGACTTCCTCGAGCATGCCCTCCGGTGGCACGAGGAAGCGGACAACTGCCCCGCCGACCTGCGGCACCGCGTGCAGCGCCGCCGACCAGATCGACTCACCCAGCGCGGCCTGCAGCGCGAGCCCGTTGAGATCGACGCCGAGCGCAGCCTCTGCCAGCTCCGCGTCGTGGCCGCCGCCGAGGCGGGCCGCGACCTCGATCACCTGCGGGCCTTCTGGGCCGATCCGAAGCTGCGTATAGGTCGGGCCGTCCTGGATGCCCAGCGCTTCGACGGCCGCGCGCGCGACGTCAGCGGCCTTCCCGCCGGCCTCGCTCGGCCAGGCATGCGCGAGCGCGACGCCGAACGCCGGCGGCTCGGCCGTCAAGCGGTCGGTCACGGTCAGCGGATGGAACTCGCCGCGCACAGAGAAGGCGTTGACGGTCACCTCCGGCCCGTCCACGAGCTCCTCGACGATCGCAAAGCCGCTGCGGGACTCTTCGATCGCGCGGGCGATCGCCGCCGGAAGCTTGTCCTCTGAGCGAACCAGCGCCAGCCCCTTCTGCCCTTGCCGGTCGGGTGCCTTCACCACCGACGGCACCGACAATCCCGGCTGGGCCTCGGAGACCAGCTGCCAGCGCGGCTGAGGGACACCGGCCTCCGCGAGCCGCTCGCGCTGCTTGAGCTTGGAGACGGCTAGCCCCGCGGTCACCGCGTCGATCGGATGAGGCAATCCCATGCGCTCGGCGACCCGCGCGGCGATGGCCACCGGCCAGTCGGTACCCGGCGCGATGACGCCCTCCACGCGCTCGGCGGCCGCGAGGCGCTCGATGCCCTGCTCGTCCTCGGTCGAGATGATCGCCCGCCGGTCGGCGAAGCGGAATCCGGGCGCTGCCGGGTCGCGGTCGAGCGCGATCACGAAGAGCCCCCGCCCGCGCGCCGCAGCGAGCAGCCCGAGCTGAGCGGGCCCCGCCCCTAGGACGAGAAGACGTCTGCCGGTCGCCGCTCCGGGGCCCTCCACCAAGCCTCATTGTCGCGGTACCACGCGATGGTGCGCTCGAGCCCGTCTTCGAAGGACGTCCGCGCGCGCCACCCGAGCAGCCGCTCGGCCTTCTCCGTCGAGCCGATGTGCCGGTGCACCTGGCCGGGACGCTCGTCGACGTGCACCTTCAGGGCCGTCGGCTTGCCGAGTAGCTCCAAGACCTTGTCGGCTATCTCCGAGACCGTGATGTCGATCCCGGTCGCGACATTGATCACCTCGCCGACGATCCCGTCAAGGTCGGCGTCGATGACCGTCTCGATCGCCTCGGCGTCGTCGTCGACGTAGAGCCAGTCCCGGCTGGCGTGGCCGTCGCCGTGAATCGTCAACGGCTCGCCCGAGAGCGCCTGGCAGATAAAGCGCGGGATCACCTTCTCGGGGTGCTGGCGCGGCCCGTAGTTGTTGAAGGGCCGGACAATGACGACCGGCACGCCGTAGGTCACGTAGTACGAGTAGGCGAGCCGGTCGGCACCCGCCTTCGTGGCCGCGTACGGGCTGCGCGGATTGAGCGGGTGCTCCTCGTCCATGGGCGCGTAGAGCGCGGTGCCGTAGACCTCGCTCGAGGAGAAGAGGATGAAGCGCTCGACCGGCGTCTCCCGGATCGCGTCGAGCAGGATCTGCGTCCCTTCGACATTCGTCGTCACGAACTCGGAAGCGCCTGCCTCGATCGACTTCTCCACGTGCGACTCTGCGGCTGCGTTCACGATCACGTCGACCTCCGCGACGACCTCCCGGACGAGATCGGGATCGCGCACGTCACCGTGCACGAACGAGTGCCGCTCGTGAGCCGTCGCCTCGGTGAGGTTGTCCATGCTGCCCGCATACGTGAGCGCATCGAGCGAGACGACCTCGTACGGAGTCGACTCGAGGATGTGACGCACGAAGTTCGAGGGGATGAACCCGGCCCCGCCGGTGACGAGAATTCGCTTCGGCCTGCGCATGGAGGCGAAGCCTACCCCGTCGTCGGTAAGACTTACCGTCTCGAGATTCACATGCGCGGCCTCATCCAGACCATCAAGCCGTTGGTTCCCGTCGGGCTCAAACGACCGATCAAGCGCGCGATTCCGCACCGGTACCATCGGCTCTTCGATCCCGACTGGCACCGGCGGAGCATCGGCAACGTCAAGCTCTGGGACACGCTCGGCAAGCTGCAGTTCGACTACCTCGTCGAGCGCGGTCTGGCGCCGCACCATTACCTCCTCGACGTGGGCTGCGGCCCGCTCCGCGGCGGCCAGCACTTCATCCGCTACCTCGACACCGGGCACTACTACGGCGTCGACAGCAACACTCCCATGCTCGAGGAAACCCGCCGCCTGGAGCTCCCCCGCCTCGGTCTCACCGAGAAGCAGCCGACGCTCGTCGCGATGGAGGACTTCGGCTTCGGGCGGCTCGACCGCCAGTTCGACTACGCCCTGGCGCAGTCGGTCTTCACGCATCTTCCCCTCAACAACATCATCCGCTGCCTGATGAAGATGGAGAAAGCGCTCGTGCCCGGCGGAGAGTTCTACGCAACGATCTGGGAGAACGAGCGGGGAAAGCACAACCTCGACGACATCAATCAGACGTCGATCGCCGTCACTCATTTCGATCGCGACTTCTTCCACTACGACGTCGGCACCTTCGAGTGGATCTGCGAGGGGACCGCGCTGAGCGTCGAATACCTGGGCGACTGGAACAACCCGGCGAACCAGAAGATGCTCGTCTTCAGGAAGGCCTGAGCGGGTTCAGCGCGAAGCGCCCCGCGTTCACGAGGCCGGGTATGGGATCGTCGAGTGCGAAGACGCCGTCGACGTACGGTGGGCGCTGGACCGAGACCCCGTGATCGCTCATCAGGGCGATCGCCCAGCGCGTGCCGCTCGAGTCGGTCTGCGCGGGCTGAACCGGGACGCCGATCAGGTCCCAGTACGCGATTTGCGCGACGTCGGCGCCACACGCGCCCGTGAGCCCGTGCCACTGCCAGAGCCGTGGGTTGACCTCGATCAGCTTCAGCTCGCCGTCTCGAGGGTCCCGCTTCCACTCGACCTGGGCAATGCCGTGAAACCCGAGCTCGCGTAGAAGTCGCAGCCCGGAGTCGACGACCTCGTCGTCCCAGAGCGCCTCGCCGACGCGCGCGCTGCCCATGTTCTCGGCCGTCTGGCGCAGCTTCCGTCCCGAGAAGACGGCGAGCGGGTTTCCGTCGGCCGCGATGTAGGTGCCGAGTGACCAGAGCCACTCGTCGCCTCCCGGTATGAACTCCTGCACCATCGGCTCGTAGTCCGCCGTCGTCCGGTAGGCGTGCTCGAGCTCGCCTACGTCGCGGCAGACGAAGGCCTGCCGCTTGTGGATCCGCTTGAAGACGATGTTCTCGGACGGCTTCACGAAGACCGGAAACCCGATCTCGGCGGCGATGCTCCGCGCCTCCTCGGCCGACCGCGGATGCGCGGTCGCGGGCGCCCCCATACCGAGGGCGCTCGCCGTGTCGATCTGGTGCCGCTTGCTCTGGAGCGGCTCGAGCACGTCCCAGCTGGGAAACGGGTACAGAAAGCGGTCACCGAGCTCATCTCTGCGACGCGCAAGCGAGTTCAGATGCTCGTCGTGCGTCGGAAAGATCGGCGTCGGCCGATCGAGCACCTCTGCCAGCTCCTGCAGAAGCGAGATGAATCCGTCCTCATCGGGCAACGGGTCCGGGGCGACAATCGGGAGCGCGTACCGCGAACGGAATCCGAGCGCCCAAGGCCGGTGGTCGAGGGCAATGACCCGCACTCCGGCCCGGCCAAGCGAACGGATCGCGCCCAGGCCGTTCACCCAGCCGACCTCGCACACGACGGCCGGTGGAAGAGCGCTGCCTCCAACGTAATCGGCGACCGCGCTCAGCGGACGCGGTTTCGCCTGGAGGAATTTCGGCAACACGCGTCGAGCGGCCTGGGTGGGCGGCGCTACCACGCCGAGAGCGTACTCGGCAGACCTTTGTCTAGGCTCCGCCGTCGTGACGAAGTTCATCGTCCTCTCGACGCAGCGGAGCGGCTCGACTTGGGTCGTGGACATGCTGAGCAGTCACCCGCGCGTCGTCGCGTACTCGGAGCTCCTGATGCACGGCGGCCAGGGTCGGCCGAAGTGGGGTGGCGACGAACGGCTCGTCTACTGGCCGACGTTCCTGGAGCAGAATGGCTCGCCACGCAGCCGGCTCACGCGGGCCTATTTGCTCTGGCGCTATCTCGGTCGGGTCTACGCGCCACAGCCTGGCGTCGACGCCGCCGGGTTCAAGCTCATGTACAGCCAGCTGCGCGTGAGCAGGCCCTTGCTCCCCTTCCTCGTCCTCAAGCGTGTCCGCGTCATCCATCTCATCCGCCGGAACGTTCTCGACATCGTCCTCTCGAAGGAGGCCGGGCGCGCACGGCAGGGCGTTCTCCACGCACGCTCGGGGCAGTCGATCGAGACCGTTCGCGTCCATTTGCGCACAGACGACTTGCTCGAACGGATGGCCGAGCACGAGCGCGAGGTCGTGAGCGCACGGGCGAGGTTCCGCCGAATCGGCCTGCCCTACGAGGAGGCCGTGTACGAAGAGCTCGTTAGCGACCAGGAAGGCGGTTTCTCGTCGCTCTTTCGTTTCCTCGACGTTGAGGCGCAGCCGGTCTCCTCTTCGCTGCAGAAGGTCAACCCGACCGCGCACGAGGAGCTGATCGAGAACTACGGCGAGGTCCGGGACGCGCTCGAGGGAACGAGGTTCGCGCCGCAACTCCGCTGATAGGTCCCGGGCCACGGGCCCGGGACTCGCGCAAAGTGCTTCGCACTTTCCACGACTTAAAGCACGCCTACCGAGGAACGACGCGTCGACGGCCCCGCCCACCCGCGCGCTCGTGAGTCCGATGGTCCCTCCCTAGAGCTCTCGGTCAATCGTGTAGAGGGGACGGCCTTCGACGTCACGCTGGATGCGTCCCAGGTACTCGCCGACTAGGGCGAGGACGAAGCCCTGCATGCCGAGGACGAAGATGACGCCGACGCCGCCGAAGAGCGGGCCTGGGAAATTCGACCGGTCGATCCAGTAGTAGACGCCGTAGCCGCCGAGCACGAGCGCCGCGGTCGTGCAGAGGACGCCGAGCGCCACCCCGATCCACTGGATCGGTTGGGGCCAGAAGCCGGCGAGCACGTGCAGGGCGATACGCGTGAGGCGCAGCGGCGAGTAGCGCGAGCGCCCCGCGCGCGGAGTGTGGGCGACCTCGACCTCGATCACGCTCGCCCCGCCCGAGAGCACGAGCGCCTTCGTGAACTTCTGCTTGCCGATCGCGCCGAGCATGGGCTCGATTGCGCTGCGGCGGTACGCATTGAACGCGCAGCCGAAATCCCTGATCTCGGCGCCGGTGAAGCGGCGCAGCATCCCGTTGATCACGCGCGAGGGGACGGTGCGGCCCCACGAGTCGCGGCGCGCGCTACGTGTTCCGCTCGCGATGTCAGCGCCGCTCTCGACGCCTGCAATCAGCCGGGCCAGGTCTTCGGGACTATTCTGCAGGTCGCCGTCCATCGTGACGAGGATCTCGCCACGCGCACGGACAAGGCCGGCGTGCATGGCCGAGTGCTGTCCGAAATTGCGCTTGAAACGCACGGCGCGCACCCGTCCGTCGGCATCGTGGAGTCGCTCGAGCTGGACAAAGGTCGTGTCGGTCGAGCCGTCGTCGATGAAGATCAGCTCGTACGAGCGCCCGAAGCCGTCCAGTGTCGCGACCGTCCGCCGGTAGAGCTCGGCCACGGTCGCGGCCTCGTTGTAGAGGGGCACGACGACCGAAACCGACGGTGCTGCTTCCTCGCCGACAGGCGGAGCCGCGTGCGGGAGAGCCTCTCCCCGGGTCGTCGCCATGGCGGAAGCCTAACGGGGGTAGTTGTGACCGGGCCTGCGAGCAGGCAAGATTCGTATATGTCGCGCCTTCCCGCCGGGGTCGAAGAGTTGCAGAACGACCGCGAGCACGGGGCAAGCTGGATGGCACGGCGAGCGGTTGAGACGCTGCTCGAGTTCGCACAGGAGCCCTTCGAGACCAGCGAGGCGCTGGTCGAGGGCCTCGTCGAAGCGGGTCGCAAGCTCGCCGAGAGCAGGCCCGGAGTGGGCGCAATCGCCGGCGCTACCGGCCGCGTCCTCGCGGCGGCGAACGCGCATCGGTTTCTCGACGTCGACGAGCTGCGCCGCCTGATCGGCGAAGAGGGTGAGGCGGTCTTGGATGGGCGTCGCCGGGCCGGAGCCTCGATCGCGATTCAGCTCCAGGATCGGCTCCTCGACGCCGTCGTCGTGACGCATTCCGCATCAGCGACCGTCCGCGAGGCTCTCCTGCACACGCCGCCGGCCCGCGCCGTCTGCACGGTCTCTGAGCCCATCGCCGAGGGTCGGGCCTTCGCGGACGAGCTGCGAGCTCAGGGTCTCAACGTCGACCTCGTCGAAGACGCCGATGCGCCGGCGGCGCTTGCGGACGCGACGATCTTCTTGATCGGAGCCGACACCGTCTTTCTCGACGGAACGCTCTGCAACAAGATCGGCACGACGAAGCTCGCCGAAGCCGCCCAAAAGGAAGAGGTGCCGACGATCGTCGCCTGCGAAATCGTCAAGCTGGCGCCGATCGATGCTGCTTCTGGACCCGAGCCGAGCAAAGCCGAGCGGGCGCTGTTCGAGCTCACGCCGCCGGAGCTGATCTCGGAGATCGTCACCGAGGAGGGCTCGGTGACAAGCGACGGCGTCGGCGCCCTCGTTGACCGAACGCCGTTCTTGCGCGAGGGCTATGCGTTGCTACTGCCCACCGCTGCGCTCTAGGATCGTCTCCCTCGGGCTCGCGGCTCTCGCCGCCTGAACAACATACTTCTCGCAGCATGGCTCTACGGGTCACTCACTGCCCGGTCAACCTGGCCGGCGTCGGCTGGACGAACGTGCATGCACTCCGCCGCCGCGGAGTCGACGCGCGGCTCGTCGTCTTCAACACGCAGCCCTTCCGCCCCACTCAGGCCGACTGGGACCTGAAGCGGCCCCGCTCCGGGTTTCTCCGGCAGCAGGCGGTCCAGTGGCGCGCCCTTGCCCGTCTGCTGCCCCAGACCGACATCTTCCACTTCTATTTCGGGCTCACGCTCGTTCCGAAGAAGCTGCAGTTCCCGATCCTGCGCGCGACCAAGCGCAAGTCGTTGTTCCATTTTCTCGGCGCCGACATCCGCGACCATCCGAAGGAGCGCCTCACCTACGGCCTCAAGGCCGACGCCCGGGTTGTCGGCTCGTATGCGGCGCTGCGCTTCATCCCGTTCGATGCCGAGGTGCTGCCACCCGGGATCGACCTGTCACGTTACGACCCCGTGCCACCGGTCGAGCGCGAGCGGGTCCGGATCGTGCACGCCCCCTCCCACCTCGAGAAGAAGGGCACGGAGTGGGTGATCGAGGCCTGCAAGCAGCTCCCGGTCGACCTCGACGTCGTCCACGGCGTCCTCAACGAGCAAGCGCTCGAGCGCTACAAGCAGGCCGACATCGTCGTCGACCAGCTCCTGCGCGACTGGCACGGAGTCTTCTCGATCGAGGCGATGGCGCTCGGGAAACCGGTCGTCACGTCGCTCGACGAGGACGCGGTCCGGCAGACGGAAGAGGCCTACGGCGTCCAGGTGCCGATCGTCCGGGCCACGAAAGACGACCTGGTCGAGAAGCTGCGCGCCCTCGTCGAGTCGTTCGAGGAGCGCAAGCGGCTGGGCGAAGCGGGGCGTGCGTACGTCGAGCGCGTGCACGACGTCGAGCGGATGACCGACCACCTGCTCGATATTTACGCTCGGCTGTGACCAATGGGCCTGCTCCAGCAGATGAAGCGGCTCGCCAAGCACTCGGCGATCTACGGGCTCGGCGGCCTCGTGCAACGCATCGTCGCCGTCCTTCTGCTGCCGCTGTACACGCGTTACCTGTCGCCGTCCGACTACGGCGCGATCGAGGCCCTCGTCGGCCTCTCGGCGATCATCTTCGCGCTCCTCCGTGCCGGCATCCAGAGCTCGTTCTTCCGCTTCTATTTCGACTCGGACGACGAGCGCCGGCGCCTGACGATCGTTCGGACCTCCTTCTGGTTCACGATGGGGACGGCGAGCGCCGCGCTCCTCGCCGGCCTGGTCTTCGCCGGGCCGATCGCGCACGCCCTCTACGGATCGACCGAGCACGTGAATCTCGTCCGGGCAGCGTTCGTCGGGCTCTGGGCCTCGATGAACTACGACCAGCTGACGGCGCTCTTCCGGGTCGAGGAGCGCTCGGCGAGCTACGCCGTCGCCAGCCTCACGAACGTCACGCTCACGATCGGAGCGACAATCCTGCTCGTCGTCGTCTTCGACAAGGGGCCGCTCGGCGTGCTCGTCGGCAACTTCACCGGCACGCTCGCGGTCTACGTCGTCCTCCTCGCTTACCGCCGCGCCCAGCTCGGGCTCGAATTCGACCGGCAGGTGTTCCGGAGGATGACCGAGTTCGGAATGCCGTTCGTCCCGTCGGTGATCGCGCTCTCGGCGATCGATTTCAGCGACCGCTTCTTCATCGTCCGGCTCCGTGACCAGCACGAGCTGGGCCTCTACGCGATCGGCGTCCGGATCTCCGCCGCTCTGATCTTCCTGCTCGGCGCCTTCCGCACCGCCTGGCCCGCCTTCGCCTACTCGATCCGCGACGTGCGGGAGGCGCGGCGGACCTACGGCTTCGTGCTCACGTACGTCATGTTCGGCGCCTCTTGGGGCGCGCTCGCGCTGGGACTGGGCTCGCCCTGGCTCGTTCGGCTGCTGACGACGCCGGACTTCTACGCCGGTTCACGCGTTGTCGCGCCGCTCGCCTTCTCGGCGGTCATCTTCGGCGCCTATATCGTCGTCGTGACCTCGATCGGCCGTGCGGGGCGTCGCGGATCGAACTGGATCGTCACGGGCGCGGCGGCGCTCCTCAACGTCGTTCTCAACATCGTCCTGATCCCGCCCTACGGGATGATGGGCGCCGCCGTCTCCACCGTCGTCGCCTACGCGGCCATGTTCGCGGGCATCGCCTGGAAGGCGCAGCGCGTGTTCCCGGTCGACTACCAGTGGCGACGGGTCGGCCTCGCGGTCGGGACCGCGGTCGCGCTCACGGTCGTCGGCAAAGTCGTCGATGTGGGCCTCCCCGGCGCCGTCGCGCTCACGCTCGCCTACCCATTCGTCCTCGCCCTGGTCGGCTTCTATCTGCCGCAGGAGCGCGCGAGGATCGGCGCCTTCGGCAAGCGGCTTCTCCCCGGGCGCGTTTAGCGTTCCGCCGGTGGACTCGGGAGACGCGGCCCAGGTTGCGGCACTGGTCGGGGCGCTGGGCGCTGCTCTCGTCCTGCTCGGACGAAGTCTCGTCCCGCTCTTGGCGGGGCTGGCCCTGCTTGCCGTTGCCGAAGCGGGCCTCGTCTTCGACCTCTCCGACCACGGAACCCGAGTCTCGGCGACCCTGGTCGCCCTCGGGGCCGCGGCGCTCGTGCCGGTCGCGATCGGAGCGGCGTTGTTCGTGCGGTGGCCCGCTGCGGTGATGCCGTTCGTGCTCGCCGCCGCGCCTTTCCGGCCGCCGCTCTCGTTCGGGAGCGAACATCGGTTCTACATCGGCGTCGCGAGCGCGGGCCAGCTCGGGCGCCTCCTACCGCTGTACGGCGTCCTCGCCGCGACGGCGCTCGCGCTCGGTTGGAACACCCTTCGTGGTCGCGAGCTCGCTCGGGTCCCGGCAGTCGTCTCACTCCCGGCCGTTGCCTTTCTCGTCGTTGCCGCCCTCTCACTCCTGTGGACGGATGACCTCCAAGCAGGCGAGAACGTGCTCGCATACTTCCTCTTCCCGTTTGCCGTCCTCGTCGCAGTGATCGCTCGCGCCCCGTTCCCGTCGTGGATGACGCGCGCGCTCGCCGTGATCGCAATTGCGCTTGCGTCCATCTTTGCCGCCGCAGGACTGCTCCAGGCAGCCACTCACAAGCTCTGGTTCTTCTCACCGAGCGTCGAGGTCGGCAATGCTTACAGCTCGTTCTTCAGGGTCACCTCTCTGTTCCGGGATCCGAGCCTCTACGGGCGGCACGTCGTGCTCGGAATCGCCGTCCTCCTCGTCGCTGTCCTGCTCCGGCGCGTGCATCCGCTCGTCGCGCTCTCGCTCGCAGCCTTCCTCTTCGCCGGTCTCTGGTTCTCCTACTCGCAGTCGAGCATGGTTGCGCTCTTCGCCGTCACGATCGCACTGGCCGGATTCGCAGGAGACCGGCAGTTGCGGGCAGTCGCCGCGCTGGCGGCGGTCGCGGTCGTGCTCAGCGGAGCAGTCGTCTTCGCCGCTTCGGCCGGCGACCACTCTGCGCGGCGCATCACGAGCGACCGCTCCCGGCGCGTCGACCTGACCCTGAAGGTCATCCGCGACCATCCGCTCGCGGGGGTCGGCCTCGGTGCCCAGCCGGTCGCGAGTGCGGCCCGTTCGAAGCAGGGCGGCTCGCCGACACGATTCGTCTCGCACACGACGCCGCTCACGGTTGCGGCCGAGCTCGGCCTGCTCGGCCTCGCCGCCTACCTCGCCCTGCTCGCGGGCGCGGGTGCGCTGATCTGGCGCGTACGCCGCCGAAACCACGCCTTGGGGCTCGGCCTCGCGGCCGTCCTGCTCGCCCTCTTCGTGCATTCGCTCTTCTACAGCGGTTTCTTCGAAGACCCGATCACCTGGGTCGTCCTCGCCGTCGCGTCGAGCTTCTGCCTGAGGGAGGATGCGGCCGAGCCGGTGCGATGACCAAGCGGACACTTCCAGAGTTCGGAGCCTGGACGCTCCTCGCGACCCTGGGCGTGCTCGTCGCCGTGACGATGCCGGAGCTCGGCTCCGGCGCGTGGCCGTTCCAGCCACCGTCGGTCGACCCTCGCGGGATCTTCGGGCCACTCGTTCGCGCGGCCGACCGGGAGTGGGACCTCGGCATCTTGCGCTCGACTGCCGTGCTTGCGGGCCTCGCAGTCGCGGTCGTTGCCGCGGCGACCTGGCGGCTGCGCTCCTGGCCGCGCTGGGCCGGCATCG
Organism: Gaiellaceae bacterium; assembly: GCA_036395295.1. Classification (GTDB taxonomy): domain Bacteria; phylum Actinomycetota; class Thermoleophilia; order Gaiellales; family Gaiellaceae; genus VAXT01. The sequence continues at coordinate 29,169 of DASWDJ010000178.1, forward strand.
GGCTCGCAGCGATCGTCTGCGCGGCGCTGCTCGTCCCGGCGGTCCTACTGCAGGTCGGGCTGCGTGACGCGACGGAGCCCTGGTACTACACGAACGACTCGACATACCAGATCGAGCTCGCCGGCGACCTGATCCTTGACGGCGAGAATCCCTACGGGCACGACTACGACGGCTCAGGGCTCGAGCGCTTCTACCCCGCCGCCCACGACCAGCCGGCCGGTTTCCCGCAGGTCGCGCTCCGCCACTTCGCGTACTTCCCGGGGACGGCGCTGACCTCGGCCGCGTGGCGGCTCCTGCCCCGGCCCTTCGACGACTATCGCCTCTTCGTCCTGCTCGCGACCCTCGCTCTCCTGCCCGCCGCGCTGCTCTTTTCCGGCTCCCTCCACTGGCGGCTCTCGATCGGGGCCGTGCTGGCCGCCAACCCGCTCCTCGTACGCGGGGCCTGGTTCGGAACGGCGGACGCGCCGTCGCTCCTCGCGCTCGTGCTCGCCTTCGCACTTCTCGCCCGCGGCCGCTTCGTGTGGGCGGCGGCGAGCCTCGGCGCCGCGGTCGCGCTGAAGCAGTTCGCGCTCGTCGCCGTCCCCTTCTTCGCCGTCATGCTGCTGACCGTTCGAGCCCCCCGGCAGGCTTTGCGCCAGGCCGCGGCCGCATTCGCGGGGGTTGTCGCCGTCTGCTTCCTGCCCTTTCTCGTCGCCGATCCAGGCGCTCTGTGGCAGGACACCGTCTCCTACGGCGCCGGCACTTACCGGATCATCGGCTATGGGCTCGCGGCGATCCTCTTCAACGCCGGCGTGATCGACGACCGCTTCGGCTATTACCCGTTCGTGCCGCTGGCTCTGCTCGTCTGGCTGCCGATCACGGCGTGGCTGCTCTGGAGCCAACGGCGGGCCGCGAGCCTCTGGTCCGGCGCGGCCGGCTTTGCGATCTCGATGTTCGTGCTGCTTTTCATCAGCCGTGTCTTCCAGAACTCGTACCTCATTTGGCCTTTGACAGGCATCGCGCTCGCGCTTTTGCTCGCCGGAGCCGGGCGCAGCGCTCGCGGGCTTTCGTCTTCTGAAGCTTCTGCCAGCGGATCCGCGGAATGAGCGCGTAGACCTTGTTCCGCCCGGCCAGATAGACCCTGAAGCCGTCGGCCACGATCGGCGAGTACTTGCCGTCGTGGAACCGCCAGACGGGTCTCCCGTTGCGGGCGTTCAGAGCCCAGGTGCCGCGCGGGCCGACCTTCACCCGCCGGAGGCTGCCGGCGCCGCAACGGCCACAGGTCGCGAAGTAGACGAACCCGGCGAGGACGGTCGGTGCACCCGAGATCGTGGACGGGGCGCTGAAACGCCACCGAATGTCGCCCGTACGCACGTCGAGCGCGACGAAGTAACCGTCCCAGGTTCCGACGAAGACCGTCTTCCGCCAGACCGCGGCAGCCGTGTAGACGTACGTGCCGACCTGTCGCGCCCAGATCAAGTGCCCGCTCCCAGCACCGAAGGCATAGACGGTCCCGTCGGCGTTGCCGATGAAG
>DASWDJ010000179.1:0-33723 GCA_036395295.1 Gaiellaceae bacterium
CCTTCCGAACGTCAATCGAGTCGGCGTCGCCTATCGCAGCGGCCAGACGACCCTCGCCGACGCCTATCGCGTCGCGCTGGCGCAGAACGGCAAGGGCAGCTGGGCCGACATTCTCGAGCGGGCCGCCCGCGAGGACGACCCGTCGCGCAAACCGGCGGAGTCGATCGCCGCGTGCCTTCAAGTCGCCCTCTGGCACGGCCGCTTCGACCTGGCCTCGTCCGCCGCGGGGCGCCTGCTGCGAGAAGACGTCCCGTCCGAGATGTCCCGGGCGCAGCTCCACTTCGCCCGCCTCGCCTACGGCGGCCTCGCCTTGGCGGATCGGGCGAAAGCCGTCTTGCGGCGCTGATCCGAGGTGTGACGGAACTCCGCGGGGTCAGACCCCGATCAGAGTTGTTGCACCTTGACGAGGTCTACGATCTCGCCGCGCTTAGTACTCGATGCAACGCGTCGCCGAAGAGGTCGTTTTCCTCCGGCGTCCCGACTGTGACGCGGATTGCGCCCGAAGCACCGAAGCCGCTCGTCGGGCGCACGATCACGCCCTCGCGGAGCAGCTGCTCGAAGAGCGGTCGCGAGTCCTCCCCGACCTCGGCGAACAGGAAGTTGCCGACTGCTGGGCCGGGAGGGTCGAGGTCGTGGTCGCGCATGATCCGCTCGAGCTGCACGAGGCCCTCCGCGTTGACCCTCCGGCGCCGTGCCAGCTCGTCCGGGGCATCCAGGCTGGCGAGCGCGGCGACCTGCGCCGCCGAGTTGACGTCGAAAGCCCGGCGCACCTTGGAGATCGAGGTCACGAGCTCCGGCGGTCCGATCGCGTAACCGACCCGAAGTCCGGCCAGCCCGTAGATCTTCGAGAAGGTCCGCAGGACGACCACGCTCCGACCCGCCTTCAGGTAGTCAAGCCCGTCGGCGTAGTACTGATCGTCGATGTACTCGAAATAGGCCTGGTCGAGAACGGTCAGCACGTGCTCCGGCACGGCGCCGAAGTACGCGTCGAGCTCGGCGCGCGTGTTCATCGTCCCCGTCGGGTTATTCGGGTGGCAGACGTAGACGATCTTCGTCCGCGGGCCGATCGCCTCGAGCATCGCCTCCAGGTCGTAGCGGTGCTCCCGCAGCGGAATCGTGCGCGGGCGAGCGCCGAGCTTTTGAGCATCGATGACGTAGCTAGGGAACGACGGCCAGCCGCAGACAATCTCGTCACCGGGATCCAGCGCGAGCTGCGAGAGGTAATCGACGATGCCGTCGGAGCCGGCGCCGGGCGCGATCTCCTCCAGGCGCACGTCGTGCCGCTCGGCGAGCGCGGCGCGCAAGCGGTAGGCGCCGCCGTCCGGGTAGCGGTTCAGCTCCCCCGCGGAGCGCGCGAGTGCCTCCAGTGCCTCGGGAAAGGGCCCGAACGGCCCCTCGTTCGAAGCGAGCTTGACGACACGCTCGAGCCCGAGCTCACGCTGAACCTCCTCAACCGGCTTCCCGGGCTCGTAGGGGACGAGATCCCGGACCGCCGGCTTGAAGAACGAGTCTGCGATCTCAGCGAACGACATTCCTTTGACTCTAATCCAGGTACAGGGCCATCAGGATCGCGTCCACGTAGTGGCCTCCGATCCGGTAGTGCCGCTGTCGCCGGCCTTCCTCGACGAAGCCGAGCTTGCGGTAGAGAGCGATCGCGGGCTCGTTGTGCGGAAACACGTGCAGCTCGAGCTTCGTGATGCCCGAGGCACGTGCCCATTTCACCGCCTCCCCGATCAGGGCGGTCCCGATTCCCCGCCGCCGCTCGCTCGCAGCGACCATGAGCCCGAGTTCGCAGACATGATGGCTCTGGACGCCGCTGTCACGCGCAATCGACAGCCGCCCGACTAGACCCGCCGGCGTCTCGGCAACGAACACGGCGACGTTCGGATCCCGGCGCATGCTCTTGATGTTCCTGCGCTCGTCCGAAGCGCTTCGTTCGTACGTGAGCCAAAGCTGGTCCTCGCCCGCGACGGCGCGGCCGAGACTGGCGAGTGCGTTCGCATCGGCCGGCACCGCGCGGCGCACGAGCAGCCACTCGTTCATGCCGGTACGACGATGCCGTGGCCACCACGGCGCGGATCGCCCGCCGCAGCCAGGCTTCCGTCAGCGAGCCGCTCGACCGCGGAGGCGCCTCCGAAGTAGAGGTTGCGCCGTCGCCACCGCACGAGTTCGTAGCCGAGAGCCTCGAGCCGGTCGAGCTCCGCCTGGTCGCAGCCTCCCTCGCAGTGAACGCGGCCCTCGTCGAGGTGGATCCGCGGTGCAGCGATCGCATCCTCGACCGGCATTCCGTGCTGCACGACGTTGACGATGACCTGGAGGATGGCGCCCCGCAGCCGGATCGAGCCGGCGCTGCCCACGACGAGCCGGGGTCGCTCGTCATCGAGGACGAGCGACGGAGCCATCATGCTCGTCAGCCTGGACCCAGGTCGCGCTCGGCGGCCAAGGGGATTGAGGTCGTACTCGCCGAGGATGTTGTTGAGGTGGATCCCGGTCCCCGGCACGATTACGCCCGACCCGGAGCCGGTCGTGGCGGTGAGCGAGGCGGCGTTGCCGCGTACGTCGACAACCGAGATGTGCGTCGTCCCGGGAGCCCCGGCCTGCTCGTCCGGAGCCGGTGCGCCTCCTCCCAGACGCTGCAACGCCTCGCGCAAGGTCTCTTCCGCATACAGCTTGCGCGCGAGGCCGCCGCGGTGGAGGTCGCCGGCGAACGTGCCCTCCCTGGCGCGCGACTGCTCGGCCATGACCTCGACGAGGGCGGCGATCGCCTCTGCGGTCCCCGGGTCACCGCTCGCCGGCAGCCGGTCGAGGAGCGCGAGCCCGTAACCGATGAGGATTCCGCCGGACGATGGTGGAGGATTCGAGACGAACGTGTCGCCCTCGTACGGGACGCGCAGCGGATGGCGCCAGATCACCCGGTACGCGGCCAGGTCGCCGTCGGTGATCAGCCCGCCCCGTTCTCGAAGGTGCTCCAGGACGGCGCTTCCGAGCTCGCCGCCGTAGAGCTCTTGCGCCCCGCCCTCCGCCAGCCGCGCGAGCGTGTCGGCGAGGTCGCTCATCACGAGCCTTCCGCCCACCGTGATCCTGCCAGTCTCTCCGTACACGGCTCGCCCTTCCGGCGTATGTCGCAGGATCAGGTCGAGGATCGTGTGCAGGTACGCCTGAGGCGGGGTCAGCTCGACACCGTCGCGTGCGAGCGCGATCGCAGGCTCGAGCAGGCGCCGCCAAGGGAGCGAGGCGTAGCGTCGATGCGCCGCTTCGAGCCCCGCTGCCGCTCCCGGCACGGCGCACGAGCCCGGTCCCACGAGGAAGACCTGCGAGGACGAACCGTCGAAGTCGATGTCGATCGACTCCATCTGCGGCTCGACTCGGCCGCTGGATCCCTGGCCGGGGACGGCTGTGAAGAAGTCGAGCAGCCGGTCTGTGCGGTCGCGGGCACGATGGACGAGGAGGAACCCACCGCCGCCGGGCCCGGTCAGGGGGCTCTCCGTGACCCAGGAAGCAAAGGCAGCGGCCAGGCACGCATCGACGGCGTTCCCGCCCTCGGCAAGGATCTCGGCGCCCGCCTCGGCGGTCAGCCGGTGCCCGGCAGCGATCGCTCCTCTCATCGACGAAAGCGTAGTGGGCACGCGCCGTCTGAAATGACGGCTCGAACCACTCCGAATATCCCGAAACGGCCGCTACGCGCGATAGGCTTCCGTCGCCTTGTACCGCGCGCACTCTCTCCTGCGCGAGGCGATGTTCGCCGCCGGATCCGCCGCCTCGCTTGCAGTGCTGCTCTTCTGGCTCGGCCCGCCCGGGAACGATCTCGCCGCCCACGTCTACCAGCGGACGGTCTTCCTCCACGACGGCTTCCAGCTCTGGAACAACTTCTGGTACGGCGGCCGGTACAGCTTCGTCACCTACAGCGTCCTCTACTACCCACTGGCCGCGCTCTTCGGGATCAAGGCGCTCGCCGTCGCTTCGATTGCGACCGCGGCGCTCGCCTTCGCGTTCGTCGTCGGGCGACAATGGGGCCCGCTGGCGCGGTGGTCGAGCAGGACGTTCGCCGTCGTCTGGGCGGGGCTCGTGATCTCGGCTGCGTTCCCCTTTGCGCTCGGCTTTGCGCTCGGCCTGCTCGCCCTGTGGGCCCTGCAGGCCGGAAAGCGCTGGCGCTTCGGCATCCTCGCCGTGCTCACGGCCGCGGCGAGCCCACTCGCGTTCTTGCTGCTCGCGATCTTCTTGCTGGGGATCGGCCTCGGAATGCTCGAGCGCCGCCGCCGCCTGCTCGTGCCGGCGCTGATCGTGGGCGGCGTTGGCATGGTCGAGTTCCTCCTGACCCGCGTCTTCCCGGACGGCGGCAGGTACCCGTTCACGAAGTTCGAGCTGACCGCGGTCCTCGTCTTCTGTGGCCTCGGCGCGGCGCTGACCTGGCGCGTCGAGCATGCGCGGATGATTCGCTGGTTCTTCGTCGCGTACGGACTCGCCTGCCTGGGAACGTTCGTCGTCGCCTCTCCGCTCGGCGAGAACATCGTCCGAGTCCGCTTCGCGGCGCTGCCAATCGCGGTCCTCGTGCTCTCGCTTCGCGGCTGGCGGCCGATGCCGGTCGCGGCGGTCGCGCTCCTCCTGGCGGCCGCCTGGAACCTGAGCCCGCACGCCTGGAGCTACTCGCGCGCCCGTTCCGAGCACCCGGCGGCACAGGAGGCGTACTGGCAGCCGGCCGTCGAGTTCCTGAGCGCGAACCTCACGCCCTCCTACCGTGTCGAGGTCGTGGACACGGTGGGTCACTGGGCTGCCGTCTACCTGCCTCGAGCCGACATTCCGCTCACGCGCGGCTGGTTCCGGCAGGACGACTTCCCGCAGAACGAAGTGCTCTACGACCGGCTCGACGGACCCACCTACATCAACTGGCTGCGAAATCTCGGCGTCCGCTATGTCGTCCTCACCGACGCGCCGACGGACTACAGCGCGAAACAGGAAGCGCTCCTGATCCAGAGCGGCCGCACCGCCCTCGTGCCCGTTCTCCGGAGCCCACACATGACGATCTACTCGGTGCCGCACGCCCGGCCGATCGTGACCGGCCCAGGATCGGCACAGCTCGTCGAGCTTGCCCAGACGCACATCGTCCTGAATCTCAGCTCGGCGGGCCTCTATCGGCTCGCGATTCGCTACTCCCCGTACTGGAGCGCGGTCGGCGCCTGTGTCACGCGCGGCGACGACGGGATGATCCGGGTCGATTCCTTCCGCCGCGGGCGTGTCCTGCTGCAGTTCAAGGTCAAGGCTCGCCGCGCGCTCGCGGCGATGGTCGGCGCCGGGCCCGCGGACTGCGTGCCTACTCCGTAACGCTTCTAGTCGGTCAGGAACGCCGGCGGCTCGAGCGGATCGGGCTCGCGGCGCTCGCCGCGCTCACGGGTCGCGCTCTTGCGCCCGACGATGCCGGCGAGCCCAGTCGCGATGACGGTGACCCAGACCTGGCCGGTGAGCCGCTCGTCGATCGTCGCGCCGAAGATGATGTTCGTGTCGTCGCGCGCGCCCCGGCGCACGACCTCGGCCGCCTGGTTCACCTCGTAGAGCGAGAGGTCATCACCGCCGGCGATCGAGAGCAGGATCCCCCTGGCCCCGACAAGCTCGGTGTCGATCAGCGGCGAGCGCAGTGCTCGCTCGGCTGCTTCGACGGCTCGATTCTCACCGGTCGCAAAGCCGATGCCCATGAGCGCGGAGCCGGCGTCGTCCATGATCGTCCTCACGTCGGCGAAGTCGAGGTTGATCAGACCCGGCATCGTGATCAGGTCGCAGATGCCCTGGACGCCCTGGCGCAGGACGTCGTCCGCGATCCGGAACGCATCGAGCATCGAAGTCTTCTTGTCGAGCACCTCGAGCAGCCGGTCGTTCGGGATCACGATCACGGTGTCGCAGCTGTCTCGAAGCGCTTCGATCCCGGCATCCGCTTGCGAGCGCCGCTTCGTGCCCTCGAAGTGGAAGGGCAGCGTGACGATGCCGACCGTCAGGGCGCCCACTTCCTTGGAGATCCGCGCGACTACAGGCGCGGCGCCGGACCCCGTGCCCCCGCCCTCGCCGGCGGTGACGAAGACCATGTCCGAGCCCCGAAGGGCTCGCTTGATCTGGTCATAGGCTTCCTCGGCTGCCTGGCGCCCCAGCTCCGACGATGCCCCCGAGCCGAGGCCCTGAGTCAGCTCGCGGCCGATGTGGATCTTCACGGGGGCGTCCGCGAGCGCCAGCTGCTGAATGTCCGTGTTGACCGCGACGAACTCCACGTCTGCGATGCCGGCGTCGATCATCCGGTTGACCGCGTTCAACCCGGCGCCGCCGACGCCGACGACGCGGATGACCGCGAGGTACGCACCCGGCTCCGAGCGCGGCGCGCGATGGAGTCTCGGTGCCGGCTCCGGCAACGACTCGATTCGGGGCAGCTCTTCGACGGGCCGAAGATCCGGCCGAGCCGGTGGCTCGGGCGGTGGCTCCGGGGTGACGGGCTCGAACGGCGGCGCGTGCTCGAGGGTCTCTTCGAGCGGCTCGGCGGGCAAGGCCTCCGCTACAGACTCCGGCTCGGGCTCGGGCTCGGGCTGCTGGCGCTGCGCAGCTTCCGTGGCCCGGAAGAGCTCCGCGAGCGGCCCCTCACGCATGCTGGCGCGTTTTCGCGCCATTGAGAACCTCCTTCGCCAGGTCGCGGTAGGCGTTCGCAGCCTTGCCGCTCGGGTCGTACTTCAGGACCGAGGTGCCCTTCACCGGCGCCTCGGCGTAGCGGATCGTCTTCTTGATCCGGGTCTTGAACACGAGCTCGCCGAAGTTCTCCTCGAGGATCTCGACCGCCTCGCGCGCGTGCAGCGTACGGCGATCGAACATCGTCGGCAGGATGCCCATGATCGCGACGTTCGGGTTCAGGTTCTCGCGGATCATCGTCAGCGTGTTCTCGAGCTGGACGAGCCCGCGCAGCGAGAGGTACTCGCACTGCACCGGGACGATGACATGGTCGGCCGCGACGAGGGCGTTGATCGTCAGCAGCCCGAGCGAGGGTGGAGTGTCGATGAGGACGTAGTCGTACTCGGCCTTCACCGGGACGAGCGCCTTCTCGAGCGCGCGCTCGCGACCGATCATGCTCGAAAGGGCCAGTTCGGCTCCGGCCAAGTCGATCGAAGAGACGGCCAGATCGATCTCGGCGTTTTCGATCACGTTCTGGATCGGTAGGCGATGGACGAGGACGTCGAACATCGAACGCTCGATCGAATCGGGGTTCAGGCCCTGGCTCATCGTCAGGTTGCCCTGAGGGTCCATGTCGATGCAGAGGACGCGATGCTCCTGCTCGGAAAGCGCGGCCGCGAGGTTCAGAGTCGAGGTCGTCTTCGCGACGCCGCCCTTCTGGTTCGCGAACGCGATTATGTCGGCCTGACGGGGCGTTTCCTCCTCAGGTTCCTGTTCCCGCGTATGCGGTCGCGAAAGAAGGCGTGTCAGCCCCATTACGAGTCTCCACTTCGACTGGTGCTCGTGCAGTCCTGCACGCATCCATTGTGCAGGAAAATCCCGACCCCGAATAGCATTCGCCCGATTTTGCGGGCTTTTCACGGGAGACCGCCTGGTCGAGTTGCTCGAACTGGTCATCTTCGATTGCGACGGGGTCCTGGTCGACAGCGACCGCATCTCGGTTCGAATCGACGTTGACGTCTTCGCCCGGCTTGGCTGGCCGATCACGGAAGCCGAGGTGATCGAGCGCTTCGTAGGCCGGTCTGACGCGGACATGGTCGAGGAAATCGAGGCTCACCTCGGGCGTCCGCTTGCCGCTGACTGGGAGCGCGAGTTCGAACACCTCTACCGAGAGGCCTACGAGGCCGAGCTTGCGCCGGTGGACGGCATCGTCGAGGCACTCGACCGGATCACTGTTCCCACATGCGTGGCGTCCAGCGGCAGCCACGAAAAGATGCGCTTGACGCTCGGCCTGACCGGCCTCTGGCCGCGCTTTGAAGACCGCACCTTCAGCGTAAGCGAAGTGGCGCGCGGTAAGCCCGCCCCGGATCTCTTCCTGCACGCGGCCAGGCAGATGGGCGTAGAGCCAGCCCGGTGCGCCGTCGTCGAGGACAGCCGGGTCGGCGTCGAGGCTGCGCGCGCGGCCGGCATGCGGGCGTTCGGCTACGTCGGCGGGCTGACGCCGGCAGATCGGCTCGAAGGGCCCGGGACCGTCGTCTTCGACGAAATGCGCGAGCTGCCGAGACTGCTCGGAAAGGAGAAGTGCTAGCGCATCGCGAGCGCGGATTCGTCGCGCCGCTCGCCCGCTGAGAGCGCCTCGCGGGACCGCTTGAGCGCCTCGACGGCTCGCTCGGACCCGGCCGGCTCCTCGCGCACCCATTCTTCAGCTTCGCCGAGCAATGTACGCACCTCCTCGAGAAGCACTGCGGCCGGCACACCCTCTTCCCGGAGCCCGTCGATCCGGTCGAGCCGATCCAGGACTGCGCGCGCCTTCTCCACCACTTCCACGCTAGCGCGAAGACGGTGTCGAAACTGTGCCGGGTCCGCGTCAGCTGGCGATCGCGTGCGCGACACGACCGGAGGGTTTCGCCCGTACGCCGAGCAGCGACTGGTCCAGCTCGCCGATGAGCCGCCGACGGCTGCCCCGGCTGATCGTCTCCACGAGCGCCCGCCGAACGAGGTCGGTCGCGCCACCTTCCCCCGGCCGGCGCAGCGCTTCGAGAAAGACTGCACGCTCGCGCCCTGTCTCACCCAGCAGCACTGCGGCTCGGAGCGCAGCGGCCCAGGCTCCGTCGCCGCCGCCGAGGAGTGACTCGAGCGCCGAGCGAAGCTGCTCCGCGCGAAACGGCAGCTCCTGGAAGAGCGAGAGCTCCCAGCGGTCGAGTGCCTCGCCCAGCTCACGGTCTTCATCCGCGGCCGCGAGTTGCCCTCGCAGCTCACGTGCAACTCCGCCGCGAATCGAGTCGAGCCTGATCGGCGCACCGGGCGGCTGAGTGGCCGCGATCGGCAGGACGGGACGCACCCCGTACGGGCGCCAGTCGAGGCGCTCGAAGAGCACGGGACCGGCCGCGATCGGCCCTGCCGTCGCGAGGCGAAGAGCCGTGACGGCGTCGGCGATCTCGCCTGCGGCATCGGGCGGTTCCGTCCCCGCGGCGGGCAGCGAGCGCTCGAGCTCGAGCACGCACATCCGATCCGTCTCGCGGCCGAAGCTCTCCGGAGCGAGCCGGGCCGCATCGGGCCAGTGCGCGACCAGTTCGCCGTCGGCGGCATGCCGAACCCTGAGGCCTCCGTCCAGCTCGACGATGCCGCCCGCCTCGAGGCCGACAAGCGGCGCCACGGCTGCATAGGAGCGCTCCGTACCGAAGAGCGACTGCTCGAGCTTCGCATGGGCGCGGTCGAACGCATCGTCGTCCCAGTCGAACCCGCCGCAGGCGTCGGCGACGTCCTCGAGCAGGGGCAAGAGCACGGTGCGGAAGAGCGCATGCTCTGCCCGCGTCCCGGCATGTGCCCGCGCGTAGATCGCCGCAGCCGGCTCCCGCCGCAGCGCCTCGAGCGCGAACCCGGTGTCCCCGAGCGCCAGCAGCCTGCCACCTCGCGCCTCGACGAACTTGCGCACGAGCGGCCTGTACTCGTAAAGCGTCGGCCGCCCCTGCGAGTCGTGCTCCTCGAAGACGAATTGGATCTCGGCCCCCTCCTCGACTTCTCGAACGAAGAACGCGAAAGCGCCGAGGCAAAAGCCGCGCAGGGCCGAGTGCAGGTGCGGAGCGCGCACCCCTTCCGTTACAAGGCGGCTGCCGGCTCTCCTCCCTCAGCGTGGGGGAACCCCATGGTTCCCCCACGTGCCCCGCGCACGTTCATCGGCGAACAGTTCTTCGGACGAGCCCCCCGCTATCAGGGCTGGCACTCGGGGCACCAGTAGGCGAGGCGGTTCTGATCTCCCTGGCCACGCGAGCAGATCTCCGACCCGCAGCGCGGGCACGGCCGCCCTGCGCGGCGGTACACCGCTCGCACCTTGAGTCCTGAGTCGAGCGAGCCGCGCATGAGTCGCGCCGCCTCGCCGAGGGCCGTCCGCACTTCCTCGTCCTGCAGCTCCCCGAGTGGCCGCCACGGCGAAATTTGCGCCCTCCAGAGCGCCTCGGCCCGCCACAGGTTGCCGATGCCCGCGACCAGGCGCTGGTCGAGGAGCGCTTCACCGATCGCCGTGCGAGAGTCGGCTCCGCGGAGCTTGGCAACCATCGCGTCGAGGTCGGGCGGGTCGGCGAGGATGTCGGGCCCGAGGCCGCGGACACGGCTCTCGTCGAGCTCGAGCACCGGGCCGTTCCAGAGGACGGCCTCAGACGCCGCTCCTCGGAGGACGAGCCACGGTGTGCCCCGGCGCGTCTCGTTGCGCGGCAGGACCTGCCAGCGGCCACTCATTCGTAGATGGCTGCGGAGGACGAGGCCGTCCTCGAAGCGCAGGAGCAGGTTTTTCCCGACCGCCTCGACACCGAGCAGCTTCCGTCCGTCGAGCCGCTGCGCCACCCGGGTTACCCGCGCGCGCGGATGCGGCGTCTCGACCTCGAGCCGTTCGCCGACCAGAACCTGGAGTCGGCGGGCCGCGCGATGAAGAGCGTCCCCTTCGGGCATGGTTCAAGCGTATGCATCCACGCTGGAGAGCTGCAGGAGCGGGTGCGGCGGCCGCGATCGTCTGGGGCGCGCTGGAACCCATCGATCGGCGGCTCTTCCGCCACGACTACTCGGACATCGCCGTCCTCGGCAAGGCGTTCACCCGCGGCCCCGGCTGGCGACTGCTCGGGTTCGCGGTGCACTCGCTGAACGGCGCAATCTTCGGCCTCGCCTACGAAGAGGTGTCGCGTCGGACGCCTAGAAATCCCCGGCGGCTCGCCCTCGAGCTGGCCCTGCTCGAGCATCTGGCGCTCTTCTCAACGGGATACTTTGTCGACCGCTACCACCCGGCGCGAGGCGAGCCGGGAATAGCACGGCTCCTGCACCCGCGCGCATTTACGCAGGCGACATTTCGCCACGCCGTCTTCGGGCTCCTGCTTGGACGGCTAGGGACGTAGCACCGCGCGCCGGGGCCCCGCCAGGAACCCGGCTTCGAGCAGGAGCGGCATCAGTTCCGTCTCGCCTACGGGCTCGCCGTCGAAGCGCTCGACCGCGAGGCGCTTCCCGAGCCGATCCTTGACGTGCTCGACGAGAGCCGCGAGCGCAGGCCGAAGCCAGGCCTCGTCGGGCTCGCGAAGCGAGACGATCGACCGGCCGCCGCGCTCAACAAAGAGCGTCGGCTCGCCGTCCAGGAGGACGACCTGCGCCCCGGCGACCCGCGCCGCCCGGCCGCCCGCGCGCTTCGGCCAGGGGAGGCCGGCGCCATAGGGTTGGGCCGGATCGGCCGCGGCGATCACGAACGCCTCAGGCTCCTCGCCTTCCTTGGGCCGAAGCTCGCGCAGCCGCTCGACCGCGCCCCCGAGCGCGAACTGCGCTCCGCCGAGACCTTCGACGAAGTAGCCGCGCCTGCAGAGACCGAGGGTTTCGAGCGCCTTCAGCTCTCCGTAGACCGCGCTGTAACCGCCGACGATCCCTTCGGCGCGGACGCTGTCGCGGGTCACGATCCCATGCCGCTCGAGCAGTAGCTCGGCCAGAGCACGACGATCCGGGACCTGTCCAGGGCCTGGCCCTGGACGTGTTCCGAAGAGACGGTCGGTCGGCGACCAGCGGCCCTGCGTGGCGGTGATTCCTGTCGCGCGGCGCCGCGAGAAGCGCCTCGGGCGCCGCTCGGGCTTCGGAACACCGTAGCGGCGGCCCGCGCGCAAAGGCGTCCAGGCGTCGTTCGTGACCTCGCCGGCCCAGACGAGATCCCAGAGCGCGGGCAGAGCTTCTTCGGCCTCGAGACCCGTTGCCGCGAGAAGATCGAACCAGAACTCGGCGCCGCGACCCAGCAAATCGCGGAGCCGGTTGTGTGTCTCGCCCTCCGGCCGGTCGGCGGCGGCCACCTTCCCCAGGGCGGGTGCGTCCTCGCGGAAGTAGACCGCGACCCGGTCGAGGCCGGCCCCGACCCACACGAGCTCGCCGGTCGCGCAAAGCTGGTCGAGCTGGGCCGCCTGATACGTCGGGACGCGGCGCGGCAGTACCTCCGACTCCCAGAGCGAAACGGGAAGCGCGAGCGCCTGCAGCGGCACGAGCGCCTCACGCAGGCTCGCCCGGCGGTCGATCCCGTGCCAGCTCGGCAGGAAGCGCCCGAGTGCGGCCTGCTCGGCGGGCTCCACCTCCTTGCGCAGCGCCGCGAGCGAAGCGCGCCGCAGGCGGCGGAGGACGTCCGCATCGCACCACTCGCGCTCCCGTCCCCCCGGCCGCAGCTCACCGCGGACGATGCGGTCCTCTCGCTCGAGCTCGCGCAGGACGGGCTCGACGTCGAGGCCGAAGTGGTCGTTCGCCTCAGCGGTCGTGAACGGCCCCCGGCCCTTGGCATAGCGAGCGACGAGGCTCGTGAGCGCATCCGGGGTCCCCTCCAGGAACGCCTCCGGCAGACCGCCCGGGGGCATGGCGCCGAGCGCATCGCGGTAGCGACCCGCGTCCTCGGCCGCGAGTAGGCGTTCCTCACCGGCGACCCGAAGCGTGATCGCCCGGCGCTCGCCGAGGAGCGGCTCTGCCAGCCCGGGATCGAACATGCCGGGGCGCAAATCGCCGCGCAGGCGAAGCACGTCGTGCAACTCGTCAGCGTTCTTCGGGTCGCCGCGCAGCTGAGCCTCGACCTCGTCGAGCGCACCGGGGTCGATCAGTTCGCGCAGCTCCTCCTGCCCGAGCAGCTCCTTCAGCAGGTCGCGGTCGAGCGAGAGCGCCTGCGCACGGCGCTCGGCCGGTGGTGTGTCGTCCTCGTACATGTAGTTCGCGACGTAGTCGAAGAGCAGCGAGGTGGAGTACGGCGACGCCGTCGCCGTCTCGACGTCGACGAGATCGAGCTGCCTCGTCTTCAGGCCGGACAGCAGCCGCTTCAGCGCCGGCAGGTCGAAGACGTCCTGGAGACACTCGCGGTAGGTCTCGAGGATGACCGGGAAGGAGCCGTACTTGCGGGCGACCTGCAGCAGGCGCTGAGCCTTCAGCCGCTGTTGCCAGAGCGGCGTCCGCTCGCCGGGGCGCCGTCGTGGGATCAGGAGCGCGCGGCCTGCGTTCTCGCGAAACCGCGAGCCGAACAGTGCGCTCCCGCCGAGCTCGGCCATCACGAGTTCCTCGATGTCGTTCGGATCGATGATCAGCTCTTCGATCGGGGGTGTCGCGTCGGCGTCGGGCAGATGGATCGCAATGCCGTCGTCCGACCAGAGCGACTGCACCTCGAGTCCGAGCGCGTCGCGCAGGCGGGCGCCGAGCGCCAGCGACCAAGGCGCATGCACACGGGCGCCGAACGGAGTCAGGATGCAGACGCGCCAGTCGCCGATCTCGTCCCGGAAGCGCTCGACGACGACGGTACGGTCCGACGGGACGGCGCCGGTCGCCGCCTGCTGGTCGCTGAGGAACGTGAGCAGGTTCTGGGCCGCTTGCTCGTCGAGCGAGTGCTGCTCCGTGAGCCGCGCCAGCGCCTTCTTCTCGGGTAGTGCGGCGAGCTCTCGGGAAGTCTTTCCAATCGCCTCGCCGAGCTCGTACGGCCGCCCCGGCCCCTCGCCCTTCCAGAACGGGATCAAACCTGGGACGCCGGGCGCCGGCGAGACCAGCACCCGGTCGCGTGTGATCTCCTCGATCCGCCAGGTCGATGCGCCGAGCAGGAAGGTCTGGCCGGCGCGGGCCTCGTAGACCATCTCCTCGTCGAGCTCGCCGACGCGGCCGCCGCCGTCGACGAGATGGACGCCGTAGAGCCCGCGGTCGGGAATCGTCCCGGCGTTCGTGACCGCGAGCTGGCGCGCGCCGCCCCGGCCCCGGATCACTCCTGCGGTCCGATCCCACACGATGCGCGGCCGCAGCTCGGCGAACTCGTCGGACGGATAGCGCCCGGCGAGCATGTCGAGCACGTTCTCGAGCTGGACGCGGGAGAGATCGGCGAAGTTGTAGCCGCCGCGGACGAGGTCGTGCAGCTCGTCGACCGTGATCTCCTCATCGGCGCAGACGGCGACGATCTGCTGGGCCAGCACGTCCAGCGGGTTGCGCGGGATCACCGTCTCCTCGATCGCCCCCGAACGCATACGCTCGGCGACGACGGCGGACTCGAGGAGGTCGGCGCGGAACTTGGGGAAGATGCGACCGCGCGAGACAGCGCCCAGCTCGTGGCCCGCGCGGCCGACGCGCTGCAGGCCGCGTGCGACCGACTTCGGGGACTCGACCTGGATCACGAGGTCGACGGCGCCCATGTCGATGCCCAGCTCGAGCGACGAGGTCGCGGCGAGGCAGGGGATCTCGCCCATCTTCAGGAGCTCTTCGACCTCGAGGCGCTGCTCCCGCGCGAGCGAGCCGTGGTGGGCGCGCGCGATCTCTTTTTCCGCCAACTCATTCAACCGCAGCGCAAGCCGCTCGGCGAGACGGCGGTTGTTGACGAAGACGATCGTCGAGCGGTGCTCCTCGACGAGCTTGAGCACCTCCGGGTAGATCGACGGCCAGATCGAGCTCGACTCGCCCGGCTCCCGCATGTCCTCGAGCGGCACGACGACCCGTAGGTCGAGCTCCTTCGCCCGCCCCGCGTCGACGAGCTCGATCGCGCGTCCGCCCGAGACGAAGCGCCCGATCTCCTCGAGCGGGCGCTGCGTCGCCGAAAGCCCGACTCGCTGGACCGGCTCGCCGGTGAGCCGATCGAGCCGCTCGACCGACAGCGCCAGGTGCGCGCCGCGCTTCGTGCCCGCGACGGCGTGCACCTCGTCGAGCACCAGCGTCTCGACGCTCTTCAGCATCTCTCGCGCGCGCGACGTGAGGAGCAGGTAGAGCGACTCCGGAGTCGTGATCAGGATGTCCGGGTGCTCGCGGAGCATCGCGGCGCGATCGCGCTGCGGCGTGTCCCCGGTGCGAACTGCGACGCGGAGCTTGCTGTTGAGCCCCGCCAGCGGCCCGCGCAGGTTGCGCTCGATGTCGTAGTTCAGCGCCTTCAGCGGGGAGACGTACAGCAGGCGCAGGCCCTCTCCGGGCGCGTCGGTCAGACGATCGATCCCGTACAGAAAGGCGGCGAGTGTCTTCCCGGAGCCGGTCGGCGCCTGGATCAGCGTGTGCTTGCCACTCGCGATCTTCGGCCAGCCGAGCTCCTGCGCCGGCGTCGGCGCCGCGAAGGCGCCCTCGAACCAGGCGCGCGTCGTCGGACTGAAAACGTCGAGCGCGCTCATGCCCTTCAGCCTAGCCAGTTAGGTTCGATGCGGTTTCGATCTGAGCTCGAGCGGGTCGACCGGTCATTTCAGACGGAGGCCGGGCTGAGCCCGCCCTCCTGAGGCGGCACTGCAAGCAGTTCCTTGAGCGCCGCCACGTCTCGCCGGAAAGCTTCCCCCTCGATCGGCGCGGGCTCTCCCTCAGGAAATGGGAACGGCCAGCCGGGCCGCGGGTCGTCGGCGTAGCGCGGCACGAGATGGGTGTGCAGGTGGGGCAGCGAGTTGCCGAGGAGGTCGTAGTTCATCTTCACCGGCCGCAGATGGCTCTCGAGCGCGCTCGCCACGCGCAGCACCTCGAGCCAGTAGGCAGACGCCTCGTCGGGCTCGAGCTCGGTCGGCTCCGCGACGTGCCGGCCGCGCCAGATCGAGATCGTGTAGCCGCGCTGGATGTCGGCACGCTGGAGGTAAGCGTCTGAGACCCTCCCGGCGAAGATCCGAGCTCCGTAGGGAGTCTCCTCCGGCCGTCCCTGAGCGCACATCGGGCAGCCCTCGCCCCGGCGCAGCTCGTAGAACGACTCAGGCCATTCCACTTCCGACCGACGGTAGCATCGCCTCGTGCCAGAGACGGCGGAGGAGCTCTACGCCCGCGTGGCCGATGCCCTGCGCATGCCGCCGGTCGAGGAGTGGGACACGTTCCCTTTCGACGGGGAGATGCGACCTCGCGTGCTCCGTCCGCCGGTTGAGCGCGAGGAGCCGCGGCAAGGCGAGGGCGGCGTCGGATGCCGGCGATGCGCCGCCTCGGACGACGAATACCTTTGGACCGAGGGTCGCTGGCGCCTCTGGTCGTTCGACCATCCGACCGGGCTGCCGGTCGTCGTGCTCCTGGAGCCGCGCGAGCACTTCGGCGAGCCGGGGGAGCTTCCGGACGGGGTCGCCGCCGAGCTCGGGGTCATGCTCGCGCGTATCGAGCGGGCCGTCCGCTCGGTCGGCGAGATCGGCCGCGTTCATGTGTGCCGCTGGGGCGACGGAGGCGAGCATCTGCACTGGTGGTTCATGGCCCGCCCGGCCCGGATTCCGCAGCTGGTCGGCAGTTTCGCGGCGATCTGGGACGAGATCCTCCCGCCGCTGCCCGAGGAGGTCTGGCGCGCGAACCTCGACGCGGTCGTGGCGGCCCTCGGCTGAATGGACACACGCCGGTTCGACGTCGTCATCCTCGGCGGCGGCACCGCCGGCTGCGTGCTGGCCGCGCGCCTGAGCGAGAACCCCGATCGCAGCGTCTTTCTCGTCGAAGCCGGGCCCGACTACGGCCCGTACGCGGACGGACGCTGGCCCGAGGACATAGTCGACGGCCGGCAGCTCGCCTTCTCGCATTCCTGGGAGACCGACCGCGAGGACCGCTCGCAGCTGCGGGCGAAGATCCTCGGCGGCTGCTCAGCGCACAACGCTTGCGTCGTATTAGAGGGCGCTCCGGCGGACTACGACGAGTGGGGCCCCGGCTGGAGTTACGCCGAGCTCGAGCCCTACCTGCGACGTGCCGAAGAGGAGCTCCGGACGCGCCGAGCCGCGGAGGACGAGATCTCACCCTGGCATCGAGCGTTTCTCGAAGCCGCCGGCGACAATGGTTTCGTCAATCCGCTGAACGCCGTTGGTCCGGTGCGCTGGAACGCCGCCTTCGCCTACCTCGACCCGGCTCGAAGGCGTCCGAACCTGACGATTTTCGCGGACACGCTGGCAGACCGGGTCCTGCTGGAGCGCGACCGAGCTAAGGGCGTCACAACCTCGGCGGGCGAGCTGCAGGCCGGACAGGTCGTCCTCGCGGCCAGCGCCTACGGCTCGCCTGCAATCCTGCTGCGGAGCGGCATCGGGCCGGAGAGCGGACTCCCGGTCGGAGAGGGGCTGATGGATCACGTCGGCGTCGGCGCCGGCTGGGAACCGACCGATCTTCTCCAGGCAGAGACGACGCGCTTCGAGGCCGCCCACCCGCTCTTCATGGGTCAGATCACGGTGGCGCTCCGGAGCTCTTCATGTCCGGATCACCTCTGCGATCTCTTTCTCTTTCCGGCGATCGAGCTGGGCGAGACCGGCTACGAGATCAGCGGCGCCGCTTTCGCGATGAAGCCCCGTTCGAGGGGGCGGGTCGGCCTCAACGGCTCCGATTCCCGGACGCCGCTCGCCATCGAGCATGGCTTCCTGACCGATCCGCACGACGCGACAATGGTCGAGGAGGGCTTCCAGGCTCTCCGAGATCTGGTTGCGAGCGAGCCCGTTCGCCGCTACGCCGCGCGCGAGCTCCGGCCTGGACCGAAGGTGAGCGCCCGAGAGCATGTGCTCGCCGAGGCCCGAGGCTTCTTCCACCCGGTCGGAACCTGCGCTCTCGGCTCCGTCGTCGATCCGACAGGGCGGGTGTTCGGCTTCGAGAACCTGGTAGTCGCCGATGCCTCGATCATCCCGAGTATTCCCAGCTCGAACACGAACCTGACGACTGCCGCGGTTGCCGAGCGGATCGCCGAGCTGCTCTGAAGTAGGATCGGAACCATGGCGACCATCGCCCCGGATCGGCTCCACTACACCGACAGCGACGAAGCGAACGAGCTCCTGGCCCGCGACCCGCTGGCGCTGCTGATCGGCTTCGCGCTAGACCAGCAGGTACCGGTTCAGACGGCGTTTACGGGGCCGTTGAAGATCAAGCAGCGGCTCGGGACGCTCGAGGTCGCTCGACGCGATCCGGCCGAAGTAGAGGCCGCGTTTCGCGAGAAGCCGGCTGTCCACCGCTTCCCGGGATCGATGGCGACGCGCGTGCAAGAGCTCTGCGCGCTCGTCGAAGAGGACTACGGCGGTGATGCCTCGCGGTTGTGGCGCGAGGCGAGCGACGCGGCGGATCTCCGAAAGCGGATCGAAGCGCTGCCCGGTTTCGGGAAGATGAAGGTGATCGCGCTCGGCTCCGTGCTCGCCAAGCGCTTCGGCGTCGAGGCGGCGCAGGGCCTCGTGCCCGGGCATCCGACGCTCGGAGACGTCGATTCGCGCCAGGCGCTCGAGCGCTATCAGGACGCAAAGCGGGCCCACAAGGCCAGGATGCGAGCCGGGAACAGCTGATCGCCCGGCCGCACGTCGTCGTCTACGTCACCCGCGAGCACCCGGCTACCGGCGCCGACGAGTTTCTCGTCTACGACGCCCCGGACGAGCCGGAGCTCACGGCTTTCGTGCCAGGCGGCGGAATCGACGAGGGCGAGGCGGTCGAGGAAGCGGCGGTACGCGAGGCGCGCGAGGAAACCGGCATCGAAACGCAGGTTGTGCGCGTGCTCGGGGCCGCGGAGACAGACATTCCCGGGAACGCCGATCCCCACCGCGTGAACCGAAGCCACTTCGTGCACGCGAGACCCGTCGAGCGCCTGCCCGACGAGTGGCAGCACGAGATCACGACGCACGGCGAAGGGACTGCGCGCGTCCGCTGCTATTGGCTCCCGATCGGCTCCGAGGCTCGGGTCTGGGGGCGCCGCGGGCATTTCCTTGCCGCCTTGGTCCGCAAACGGGTCGTCGCCTACGTCACGCGCGAGAGAGAGCTCCTCGTCTTCGAGCACGCCGGAATGACCCAGCTCCCCGCAGGGAGGATCGACGCTCACGAGAGCCTCGAGGAAGGGCTGCTGCGCGAGCTCGAGGAGGAAACCGGGTTGACCGCCGTGAGGATCGTCCGCGAGCTCGCCGGCCCTGGGGAGCATGCAGGCCTCTTCGGCCAGGGGGCTCATGAGAACCACGCCTTCTGGGCCGTGAGCGACTCCGACACGCTGGATGCGTGGACGCACAGCGTCACTGGCGCCGGATCGGACCTCGGGCACGTCTACCACTGCCGCTGGGTGCCGCTCGACGAGTGCCCACCCCTTTGGGGGAAGCCGGATCCGTTGGTGGAGAAGCTCAGGCGGTCGATAACAGAGGAATGAGTCGGCGCATTCTCCTGCTCTGCCTGTGCGCGCTCGCACTCGGCGGCTCATCCGCCCAGGCGCTGCGCCTGCCCGCCGCACCGCGCTGCCCCGTCTTCCCGAAGACGAACCCCTGGAACCAGCGCGTCGACACGCTGCCGGTCGCGGGCAACTCCGCCGAGATCATCTCTTCGATCGGTGCCGGAACCGGCCTGCATGCGGACTTCGGCTCTGGCCTCTGGGAAGGCGCGCCAATCGGGATCCCGATCACCGTCGTCGGCCGGCGCCAGGCCAAGTCGCGCGTTTCCTTCGAGTACGCAGACGAGTCCGACCGCGGGCCGTATCCGATTCCGCGCAACGTGAAGATCGAGGGCGGGCGCTCCTCGACGGGCGATCGGCATGCGCTCATCGTCGACCGCGCCGCCTGCCGCCTCTACGAGCTCTACGCGCTGTATCCGAAAGGACGCGGATGGCGCGCCGGCGCGGGCGCGATCTGGAGCCTGCGCTCGAATCGGCTGCGACCTGCCGGCTGGACCTCGGCAGACGCCGCCGGGCTGCCCATCCTCCCCGGCCTCGCCCGCTACGACGAGGTGCGCCGCAGCGTCATCGACCACGCCCTGCGCTTCACCGTCCAGCGGACGCGCCGCGCGTACGTCTTCCCCGCTCGCCACTTCGCGAGCAGCTCGAGCGATCCGAGCCTGCCGCCCATGGGCCTCCGCCTCCGGTTGAAGGCGAGCTTCGACGTCAGCGGCTACCCGCGGCAGGCGCGCATCGTGCTCGCCGCGCTCAAGCGCTACGGGATGCTCGTGGCCGACAAGGGGTCGAGCTGGTACATCACCGGCGCACCCGACCCGCACTGGTCGAACGAGCAGCTGCACACGCTCGGCCGCGTCAAAGGCTCCGACTTTGAGGTCGTACAGAGCCGCTAGCGAAAACCGATCACGCGTTCGCCGCGAAAGCACTAATGATGATTCGGACGGGAACCTGCGTCGTCGCCGGAGTTGCCGTGTTGCTGGCATCGGGCTGTGGCGGCGGAAGCAAGTCCGGGAGCCCGAGAGAGATGACGGTCACACTGTCCGAGCAGAACGGTTCCGGAGAGTCGGGCAAGGCAACGCTGACCGCGGAGGGTGCCAGGACGAAAGTCGTGCTCAACCTCCAGGGCAAATCGGCGACTGCGGCCGCGGCTCCGCAGCCGGCGCACATCCACCGCGGTTCGTGCAACAAGCTCGATCCCACTCCGGCCTACGGGCTCACGGACGCGAAACGGGGCACCTCGACCAGTACCGTGGACGCGAAGCTCGACGACCTGCGCAAGGGCAGCTACGCGATCAACTTGCACAAGTCGGCGGCCGACATCAAGACCTATGTCGCTTGCGGCGACATCGGCAAGGGCAAAAGCGGCGGCGGAGGCGGGTACGGCTACTAACCGAGGTCTCTGAGCGCGACGAGGGCGGCCGAGTGCCCACACATGCCGTGGACGCCGCCGCCGGGGGGCGTCGAGGATGAACAGAGGTAGAGGCCGCGGAGCGGCGTGCGATAGGGCACGCGCTTCCGCACCGGCCGGAAGAAGAGCTGGCGGAGGTCCATCGCGCCGCCGTTGATGTCGCCGCCGACGATGTTGCGGTTACGTCGCTCGAAGTCGGCGGGCGCGGTCACGTTCCTCGCAAGCACGAGCTTCCCGAAGCCCGGCGCGAAGCGCTCGATCTGAGCCTCCATCCGTTCCGTCATGTCCTCCGTCGATCCATTGGGCACATGGCAGTACGCCCAGGCCGTGTGCTTGCTGGACGGAGCACGTGAATCGTCGAAGAGCGACGGTTGCGTGAGCAGGACGAAGGGCCGCTCGGCGTGGCGGCCCGCCCACGGCTCCTGCTCGGAGGCCGCGATCTCGTCGAACGTCCCGCCGAGATGCACCGTCGACGCCCTGGAGCATGCCTCAGCACGCCAGGGGATCGGCCCGTCAAGCGCCCAGTCGAGCTTGAAGACCCCAGGCCCGTAGCGGTACCGGCGAAGCGCTTTCGAATAGCGAGCCGGAAGCCGGTCGCCCGCGATTCGGAGCAGCTCGCGCGGGACAATGTCCGCCAAGACCGCCTCGGCCCGCGGCAGCTCGTTCAACGCGCTCTCCGTGCGGATCTCGCCGCCCAGCTCCCGGAGCCGATCGGCCAGCGCGTCGGCAAGCCGCTGCGATCCTCCCCGCGGGAACGGCCAGCCGGATGTGTGCGCGGTTGCGATCAGAAGGAGACCCACGCCCCCGCTCGGCCTCGTCTCGAGGGGCAGCATCGAGTGCGCCGCATGGCCGGCGAAGAGCGCTCTCGCCCGCTCCGACTCGAAGGCCCTCTCCACGAGCTCGTGGGCGCTTGAGAGGCCGGCTCGCGCGACAGGAAGACTCAAAGCCGAGAGGATGCGGCGGGGCGAGGGTGGATACGGACCCAGGACGATCGGCTCGAACCTAGGCCAAGCCGTGACGAGTGGGTTGAAAAGGCGCGTGTATCCCTCCCGGTCCTCGCCAAGCTGTTCCCCGGTCTCCAGGAACGATCGCTCGACCAGCACCGCGGTTCCGTCGTCGAGCGGGTGCGCGGATGGTGCGGGCGGCTGGATCCACTCGACGGGCAACTCCAGCTCGCGGAAGAAGGGTGAGTCGCGGCCGAGCGGATGGATCGCCGAGCAGACGTCGTGCACGTAACCCGGCATGGTCAGCTCGGCGGACCGAACCCCGCCGCCGATCGTCGCCTCGGCCTCGTGGACGGTGACCGCCCAACCGGCACGGGCCATCGTGATCGCCGCCGCGAGCCCGTTCGGCCCCGAGCCGATGACAACCGCCGTCTTGGCTACGAGACTCCTCTAAGGCGCCGACTCGGCGGCGCCGCATTCAGGAGGCGCGGACATGGCCGCGCCTCCGTCTGAAATGACCGGTCGACACTCCCGGATTTATCCCACCCCTGCTAAGAGGAACGCGCGGTTCTCTTTCAGCATCTCGCGGGCGATGACCAGGCGCTGGATCTGGTTCGTGCCCTCGTAGATCTGCGTGATCTTCGCGTCGCGCATCATCCGCTCGACCGGGTACTCCTGCATGTAGCCGTAGCCGCCGAGAATCTGCACTGCATCCGTGGTCACCTCCATCGCCACGTCGGTGCAGTAGAGCTTCGTCATCGCCGAGACCTTCGTCAGCTCGTCGTCGGGCGCGCCCTCGTCGATCATCAGCCCGATCTTGTAGAGCAGGCCGCGAGCGGCTTCGCACTTCGTCTCCATATCGGCGAGCGTGGCGGCGATCAGCTGATGCTGGGCGATCGGCTTGCCCATCGTCTCGCGGCTCTTGGCGTACTCGAGAGCGTAGTCGGTCGCGCCCTGTGCCAGCCCCAGACCCTGGGCAGCAATCCCCGGCCGCGACCGGTCGAGGATCCGCATCGCGATCTTGAAGCCCTCGCCCTCCTCGCCGAGCAGGTTGTCCGCTGGAATGCGGCAGTCGTTGAAGAAGACCTCGCCGGTCGTCGAGCCTTTGATGCCCATCTTGGGCTCGATCCGGCCGACCTCGAACCCGGGTGCATCTGCCTCGACCGCGAAAGCCGAGATCCCGGAATGGCCCGCCGCGGGATCGGTCTTGGCGAAGACGGTGTAAAGGCCGGCGACGCCCGCGTTCGTGATGAAGCGCTTCGAGCCGTTCAGGACGTACTCGTCGCCCTCGCGCCTGGCCTCGCTGCGCATCGCCGCCGAGTCCGAGCCCGACCCGGGCTCGGTGAGCGCGTAGGCCGCAAGCCATTCGCCGCTTGCGAGTCGCGGCAGGAAGCGCTGTTTCTGCTCCTCCGTCCCGGCCAGCTTGATCCCGAGCGAGCCCAGCTCCTGGACGGCGAGGATGAGCCCGGTCGTCGCGCAGACCTTCGAGAGCTCCTCGATCGCGACCAGCACCATCAGCGCGCCGGTGCCGCTGCCGCCGTACTCCTCGTCGAACGGCAAGCCGAGGAGCTCCTGCTCACGGAAGAGCTCGACGAGATCCCAGGGGAACTCGGCCTTCTTGTCGATCTCAGCGGCGCGCGGCGCCACGCGCTCGCGGGCCAGTGTGCGCACGAGGTCGCGAATCTCGCGCTGCTCGTCGCTCAGGGGGTCGTACGGCACGCCGAAAAGTCTATTCGCGCCCTACTCGCTATCGATCGTGGAAGACGGCCTCGACATTGTTCCCGTCCGGGTCGAGCACGAAGGCCGCGTAGTACCCCTTGTGGTACTTCCTCTCTCCAGGCGCGCCATTGTCGCGGTAGCCCGCTTCGATCGCGACTCGGTAGAACGCCTCGACCTCAGCGCGATTTCTCGCAGCGAACGCGACGTGCACGTTCTCGCTCAACGGCTTGTCGTCCTGTGAGATGGAGATATCGCCCCAATCGGCGGCGCGCTGCTCTTCGTCGAACCAGGGCGGCTCATAGCCGAGTGGAGCCAGCACGGTCGTGTAGAAGGTCTTGCTGGTCTCGAAGTCCGAGACCCGAAGTGTCACATGGTCGATCACTCGGCCTCGTGGGTCACAGCCTCGATGTTGTTGCCCTCGGGGTCGAGGACGTACGCACCGTAGTAGTGCTCGTGGTAGACGCGGCGATACCCCGGAGGGCCGTTGTCTTGCCCGCCCGCGGCGATGGCCGCCTCGTGGAACGCGTCGACCGCCTTCTGATTCGGGCTGCGGAGTGCCACATGCACCGGCGCACTCGGCTCCCCTCGGTGTGCGAGGAAGAAGTCGGCCTTTCCTTCCGTTCCGAAGCCGCAGCCTTCCGTGTAGTCCAGCATGAGCTGGTAGGCCAGCGGCGGGAGCGCCTGCTCGTAGAACGCTTTGCAAGCTTCTAGATCCCGGACGTTGAGCGTCACATGGTCGATCATCGAGCCTCCTTTCCGGTCGCCCCGAAGCTACTACAGTCGTGCTGTGATCCTCGAGAACGGTGTCATCCGCACGATGGAGCCGACGATGCCGGCCGCGCACGCGCTCGCGATCGCCGGTGACCGTGTCGCCGGCGGCGTCGGGACGCACGAGACGGCGCTGCCTTCACCGGAGCGGGTCGACCTCGGCGGCCGGTGCGTGCTGCCCGGCTTCAGCGACGCGCACGTCCACTTCCCGACCTGGTCCCTGGCCCAGCGCGAGCTCCGGTTGGAGAACACCCACTCGCTCGAAGAGGCGGTCTCGCTGGTCGCCGAGGCGACCGGCTCCGTTCCGGAGGGCCGCTGGCTGCGAGGGCGCGGCTGGCGGAGCGGCGACTGGTCGCCCGCGGTCGAGCCGAGCCGCCAAGCGCTGGACGAGGTCACGGGCGAGACGCCGACGGCGCTGATGGCGCGCGACTATCACTCGCTCTGGGTCAACTCAGCAGCCCTCGCCCGAGCAGACGGCGATCTTCAAGTCGAGGGCGGGGTCGTCGAGCTTGACGAGCGAGGCGAGCCGACCGGTGTGCTGCGCGAGGAAGCGGCCTGGCGATTCCGCGATCGCTACTTACTCGCCTCCGACGACGAGTTCGTGGACGCGATGCGCGACGGTGTGAAGCTCGCGGTCTCGCGCGGCGTCACCTCCGTCCACGACAAGGACGGCTGGCTCGGCGCGCCTCGCCTCTGGCAGCGCCTAGTCGACGAAGACGCGCTGCAGCTTCGCGTCTGGCAGTCGCTGCCCCACGAGCACGTCGGCCAACTCGAGGAGCTCGGGCTCAGCTCCGGGCTCGGCGACGGCCTGCTCCGCCTCGGCTATCTCAAGGTCTTCATGGACGGCACGCTCGGCTCGCAGACGGCTCGGCTCATGGACGGTTCGGGGGTGAAGATCACAGGGCGCGAGGAGCTTGCCGAGATCATCCGTCACGGCGCACGGGCGGGCTGGCCGGTCGCCGTGCACGCGATCGGAGATCTCGCCAACCGGGAGGCACTCGACGCCTTCGAGGAGACCCGTGGCGAGTGGGCGCCCAGCGGTCTGCGCCAGCGCATCGAGCACGCGCAACTGCTGACCGAGGTGGACGTCCCCCGGTTTGGCGAAGTCGGCGTCGCCGCCTCCGTCCAGTTCAGCCACGCGCCGTCGGATCGCGACATCGCCGACCGCATCTGGGCCGGCAACACAGATCGCGCCTACGCGTATCGCTCGCTGGCGGACAACGGGGCGCTGGTCGCCAACGGCTCCGATGCGCCGATCGAGGAGCTCGATCCGCTCGCGGGCATCTGCGCGGGCGTGCTCCGGACGCTCGACGAACGCGAGGCCTGGCATCCGGAGCAGTCGGTCGGCGTCGAGCAGGCGCTTGAGGCAACGATCGTCGCGCCGGCCTGGCTCGCCCGGGACGAGCGTCAACGCGGCAAGCTCATCCCGGGCTTTCTTGGCGACCTCGTCGTCCTCGATCGCGACCCGATTGCGATCTCGCCGGAGGAGCTACCCGATGTTCGTGTCGTCGCGACGATGCTCGGGGGACGCTGGGTGCACAACGCCCCGCCCTGGGACTAAACAGTCACAAAAGTGTCCCGCCTTACATTGGGGTCAGACCCCAGGAGGCGTCCATGGGTCGATCGCGATTGATCTCGAGGCTAGGGACTCGGGCCGCCCTGTAACTAACGAGTCACAAAATCGTCACGCGTTCCGTTGGGGTCAGACCCCGTGCATTGGGGTTAGACCCCGTGATGTCGCTTGGCAATTGGATCTAGAGGTCGGACGGGAGGCCTATTTGAGCTTGGCGAGCGACTTGTAGAGCTCCTTCGACGTCTCGACACCCAGGGGGATGTGCTCGACCCGGAAGCGCTCGTTCGGCGAGTGGATGTTTCCCTCGGGCAGGTCGAAACCGGTGAGGATCGTGGGGATGCCCTTCTGCTCGAGGGCCGCCATGACCGGCAACGATCCTCCGACTCGCAGTAGCAGCGGGCGCGCGCCGATCACGCGCTCGAAGGCTTCCAGCCCGAGCTGGATCGCCTGCTCGTCGGGGCGCACGAGCGCTGCGGGGCTCTTCGCCCGGCAGTCGATCTCGACCTCGGCGCCCGTCGGCGCGGCCTCCCGCAGCAGGCGCTCGAACTCGGCGGTGATCGCCTCTTCGTCCTGCCCGGGCGCGAGTCGAATCGAGACGTTCGCCTCAGCCACCACGGGAGTGACCGTCTTCTGCAGATGCGGCTCCCCGCCGGCGATCCCGTGCACGTCGACCGACGGCTCGGTCCAGGTGCGGAAATAGAGCTCGTCCTCGGCGCGCGCGTCGGCAGGTCGCGCACCCTGTGCAGCGAGCACCTCGGCACCGAGGTCGAGCTCCTGCCAGCTCGCGATCTCCTCATCGCTCGGCATGACGATGCCTGCCCGCAGCGACTCCGGGAGCCTGCCTTCCCGCGGCAGTACGGCGCCGAGCATTTGTATGAGCGCGTGCATCGCGTTCAGCGCCGCCCCGCCGAAGAGCCCGGAGTGCAGATCGCGCTCCCCCGTGCGCACGCGGACGTGGAAGTAGCAGATGCCCCGAGTCGCGATCTCGAAGATCGGGACGCCGGGCCGCAGCATGTGGCCGTCGAAGATCACACATGCGTCCGCCCCGCGCTCGTCCGCCTCCAGGAAATCGACGATCGAGTGCCCGCCCGATTCCTCCTCGCCGTCACAGGCGAAGCGCAGATTCACGGGCAGCGCGTGCTCCGCGGCCAACAATGAAGCCGCCTTCAGCAGTAGGTAGAGCTGGCCCTTGTCATCGGCAACCCCGCGGGCGAAGAGCCAGCCGTCGCGAACCGTCGGCTCGAACGGCGGGGTCTCCCACTCCTCGAGCGGCGCCGGCGGCTGGACGTCGAAGTGGCCGTAGACGAGTACGGTCGGGGCGCTGTCGCCGTCCCGCGAGGCGCGGAGCTCACCGATCGCGAGGGGCTGCGTCTCAGTCTTGCGGAGCTCGGCCTGGCCCCCGGCAGCTCGGATGAAGTCGCAAACCCACTCACCCGCACGCTGGACATCCTTGGCGTGAGCGGGGTCGGCGCTGACGCTCGGAATTCTGAGCAGCTCAAAAAGCTCCTCCAGCCAATCAGCAGGCGGCTCGGTCACGGGCAAGGAGTCTAGAAAGTACCCGCCGCGGAGGCGGGTTTTGCCCGACTCCGCTCAGCGCACCGCCGGCCCGAGGCATAACCCGAAGAAAGTCGTAATGGCTCGGCGTAGCCGAGCCGGACTTTCTTCGGTTCCTACGCTACTTCTCGGAGCTTCTGGCTGTCTGCGAGCGCCCGAAGCTTCTTCAGGCACTGGTTCTCGATCTGCCGGATCCGCTCGCGGGTGACGTTGAACGCCCGGCCGACCTCGTCGAGCGTGCGGGGCTGCTCGCCGTCGAGCCCGTAGCGCAGCTCGAGGATCCGCTGCTCCCGCACCGAGAGCGAGCTGAGCACTTGCTTCAACGTTTCCCGGCGCAGAGCCTGCTCGGCAGCCTCTTCTGGCAGCTGGGCATCCTCGTCGGTGAGGAAATGACCGAACTCGGACTCGTCGTCCTCGCCGACCGGCTTTTCGAGCGAGACCGGGAGCTGCGCGCTACGGCGGATCTGCTCGACCTCTTCCGCGCTCAGATCGAGATCGCGCGCGATCTCAGCGGCGGTGGGCTCGCGGCCCAGCTCTCCACGCAGCTTGCGCTCGGAACGGACGATCTTGTTCAGCTTCTCGACGACGTGGACCGGCATCCGGATCGTGCGGGACTTGTCGGCGAGCGCGCGGGCGACCGCCTGGCGGATCCACCACGTCGCGTAAGTCGAAAACTTGAATCCCTTGCGGTAGTCGAACTTCTCGGCGGCGCGGACGAGCCCGATCGTCCCCTCCTGGATCAGATCGAGAAACGGCAGACCCTGGTTGCGGTAGCGCTTCGCGATCGAGACGACGAGGCGCAGGTTCGCCTCCACCATCGACTGCTTCGCCTGGTGATCTCCGCGCTCGATGCGCTTCGCGAGCTCGACCTCTTGCGGCGCGGTCAGCAGGTCGACCTTGCCGATTTCTTTCAGGAACAGCTGGAGCGCATCGGTCGAGACGTCCGGCCCATCGAGATCGAGCATCTCCTCCTCGACGGCCTCTTCCTCGCCCTGGACGACC
Organism: Gaiellaceae bacterium; assembly: GCA_036395295.1. GTDB lineage: Bacteria > Actinomycetota > Thermoleophilia > Gaiellales > Gaiellaceae > VAXT01. The sequence continues at coordinate 28,143 of DASWDJ010000179.1, forward strand.
TCGATGTGCAGCTCCTCGAGGATGGCGTAGAACTCATCGACCTGGCCGGCGTCGAGCGACAGCTCGTCCAGGGTGAGCGCGATCTCGTCCGCATTCAGCTTCCCTGCCTGGCGTCCGGCCTGGAGTAGCTCCCAAGCCTCGTCCACGTCGAGAACGCCTCCCGGCGTCCCAACACGTGTTACCGCCTGCTCCCCTGCGCTCAACTCGGTTCCCCTCCCCGCGCCTCACGGTAGCCGCGAAGTATGGCCTCGTCAACGTGCGGTTCATGTGGCTGCGGAAGTCTTTCAATCATGGTCAAGGTACGTCTATAGGCCGAAGGACCCATCTTGCGGTCCATAAGTCCCAGTGTCTCTTGCGATCCATAAGCCCTACTGTCGGTCAACCGGTCTCTACGCTCTCTAGACCTGCCAGATACTGCTTCGCTTCCCTCCCGAGCCGGGAGTCCGGCGCCAGGTCCCGTGCAAGGCGCAGCTGATGCTTCCCCTCGTCGACCGCGCCGGGTTGGACTTTGGCGAGCCAGAACAGGAGCAGGCCGAGGTGAAAACGCACCGTTTGCGCCCGCGGGAAGCGCTGAGTAAGCGGTCCGAGGCGCGAGAACGCGGCCGCCGGCCTGCTCTTGTCGAAGCGCACCACCACCGCCGCAACGCGGGCTTCGGGATCGCCGGGCGCAATCCTCGCCGCCGCGTCGTACGTGCGCCGAGCGGAGATCCGGTGGCCGAGCCGCTGGAGGGCCACCCCATAGAGAAGCTTGGCGCGCACGTCGCGACCGCGCGCCCTGCGCTCGAGCGCTGCCAGCTGCCGCGGCGGCGAGAGGCGGCTCAACGACGCCGGAGAAGCGAAGCTCGGAACGAAGAAGGGCTGACCGGCCGGAAACTTCGGGTGCAGGACGTCGTCGGCGCGCTGCGCGGCGGCGGAGTCGGGCTCCGCCCGTACCGCCTCTTCCCAGGCCGAGCCGGCCGCGTCGGCGTGGCCGGTCCACAGCCTCGCGAAGCCGAGATGCAGGAGGACGAATGAGCTCTTCGAGTGCCGGCGCGCAAGACGCTCGAGACGAGCAAGGCTGTCGTCCGGCCAGGCGGCGAACGCGGCACCGACCTGAGCCTCGACTGAGTCGTACCGAGCGAAGATCCGAGCCGCGACGGCCCGTTGCTTCCGTCCGTATGCGCGTGCAGCGAGCCTTAGATCGCGCGCCTCCGGATCGTCCCGGACCCCGAGGTCGAGGACGAGCGGGGGTGTTCCGGAGAGGAGTGAGCTCCTCGGGCCCTTCTTGCCGCCCTCGTCGTTCGCAGTGATCACGGCGACCGCGACCGTGGCGCCCGCGGCCAGGGCAGCCGCGGCGGCGACGATCACGACCACTCGTACGCGAGAGCTCATCCGGCCCCGATTATCCTTGGAGCATGGCGGGTAACCGCGAGCTGCTCCTGGAGATCGATGCCCCGCGGGCGCATGAGCTGCTGGAGGGCGCCGATCCGCCGATCCTGGTCGACATCCGTGAGCGAAACGAATGGGAGACCGGCTGGATCGGCGGCGCGCTCCGGATCCCGATGAGCGAGCTCGGCGATCAGCTCGACCCCTATCGGGAGCGAACGGTCGTCCTCTACTGCGCGCACGGAAACCGATCGCTGCGGCTCGCTAACACTCTGATCCACCTCGGCTACTCGAATGTCGCCTCGCTGGCCGGCGGCATAGTCGCCTGGGACCAGGCCGGCCTCCCGGTCGAGCTTCCGGCTGCGCTCGACGAGGAGCAGCGGCGCCGGTACAGCAGGCATCTGCTCATCCCCGAGATCGGGGTGGCGGGGCAGCAGCGCCTGCTCGCGGCCCGAGTGCTCGTCGTCGGAGCGGGCGGCCTCGGCTCGCCCGCGGCGCTCTACCTCGCCGCCGCCGGCATCGGCTGCCTCGGGATCGTGGACGACGACGTCGTCGACGAGTCGAACCTCCAGCGCCAGGTCCTGCACTCGACTGCGGCACTCAGTGAGCCGAAGATCGAGTCCGCCGCTCGACGTCTAGCCGAGCTGAACCCGGACGTCGAGATCGTCGGCTACCGGGAGCGGTTGACAGGCGAGAACGCTGACCGAATCCTGGACGAGGGCTGGGACGTGATCGTCGACGGCGCCGACAACTTCCCCACCCGCTACCTCCTGAACGACGCCTCGGTCTGGAAGGGCATTCCAGTCGTCCACGGCTCGATCTTTCGCTTCGAGGGACAGACGACAGTCTTCGCCCCCGGCTCAGGGCCGTGCTACCGCTGCCTCTTCCCGCAGCCTCCGCCACCGGAGCTTGCCCCGAGCTGCGCCGAGGGCGGGGTGCTCGGCGTCCTGCCCGGGGTGATCGGCTCGATTCAGGGCAGCGAGGCGCTGAAGCTCGTACTCGGGATCGGACGTCCGCTCATCGGTCGGCTGCTGCTCTACGACGCGCTCGAAGCACGCTTCGACGAGGTCGCCGTCCGTCGCGATCCGTCCTGCCCCGTGTGCGGCGACGAGCCGACGATCACGCAATACGTGGATTACGTCGAGTTCTGTGATCGTCCCGGTTGACGTCCGGCGCGAACTCGAGCGCCACGCCCTCGACGAGGCGCCGAACGAGGCCTGCGGGCTCGTTCTCGTCGAAGACGGCCGCGCCGTCCGCTACGAGCGGGGGCGGAACGCCGATGCGTCCCCGTACCGGTTCAGGCTCGAGGTGGAGCCCGAGATCTGGTTCCTCGAGGACGAAGGCTATGAGCTGGCCGTCTTCCACTCGCACCCGGCTTCGCCCCCGAGGCCCTCGCGCGCGGATCTCGAGCGCGCCGGCCTCTGGGCGTCCCGGCCCTGGCTGATCCTGCGGACGGACACCCGCGAGCTCGCCGCATGGCGGCTCGTCGACGGGCGCGCAATCGAGGAGCCATTGTGCCTCTCCCGGTGATCGTGCCGCGCTTCTGGGTCGCGAGCCGAAGGCGCCGACTCGGCGCCGACCAGAAGAGGCCGTGCCGGCTTTGCCGGCGCGGCCATCTTAAGCCAGAGGTCGCACTCGCCCGCGCAAGGCATCGCTTGCGATGCCTCTCGAAGGTCGCGGCGGCTTTGCTGCCGTGACCGTTTCATGCCTGGAGCCTTGGCAAGGGCGAGGGTGGGCTCTGGCGCCGCGTGATCGCGGGCCAGAGGCCGGCGTCGATTGCCGGGAGGGGCACAGTGCGTAGCGCTGTCGTCGTGGGTGCTGGGGTCTTCGGCGGCTCGCTCGCGCTGCGGCTCGTCTCGAGCGGATGGCAGGTGACCCTCGTCGAGCAGTACCCGCCCGGCCACGTCCGGGCCGCATCCGGCGGCGAATCGAGACTGATCCGGTTCTCGCACGGATCGAGCGTCTGGTACACGCGCTCGGCTCGCCGAGCACTTGCCTTGTGGCGGGAGCTCGAGGCCGAAGCCGGCGTCGAGCTGTTCGTGCCGAGCGGCGTCGCGTGGTTCTTTCGTGAGCGCGAGGGGTGGGGTGCAGAGAGTGAACGGGTGCTCCGTGAGGAGGGCATCGCGGTCGAGCGGCTCTCACCGCAAGCTGCGGCGCCCCTGTTCCCGAGCTTCGACGGACACGACCTCGCGTCGGTGCTCTACGAGCCCGAGGCAGGGGTGCTGCGCGCCCGCGATGCGACGCGGGTGATCGCCGAGCAGGCGATCGCGAAGGGAGCGCGCTTCGTAGCCGGCACGGCGACCCCGGAAGGGCAGGCGGTCTCGGTGGACGGGGAACGGCTCGAAGGAGACCGCGTTGTCTGGGCCGGAGGCGCCTGGCTCGCCAAGCTCTTCCCGGGCCTCGTCGACCTCCGCGTCGTGAGACAGGACGTCTACTTCTTCGGCGCTCCGCCCGAGTGGCAGGCGCCCTCCGTCCCGGGCTGGGTCGACTTCCAGGGCGGCGTCTACGGCGTCGGCGACCTCGACGGCCGTGGGTTCAAGGCCAGTCCCGACCGCGAGGGCACAGCGTTCGACCCCGACTCGGACGACCGTGTGCCCTCGGACGAGAAGGAGCGGGAGGCCCGCGCCTACCTCGCTCTGCGCTTCCCCGCCCTGGCGGACGCACCGCTCGTCGGCACGAGGTCGTGCCCGTACTCGCTGACAGTCGACACCAACTTCCTCGTCGCGCCCCATCCTGAGCATGAGCGCGTCTGGCTCCTCGGCGGCGGCTCAGGGCACGGCTTCAAGCACGGTCCCGCGCTCGCGGAATACGTCCAAGAACTGCTGGAAGGAGAGCGTGCGCCCGAACCGCTCTTCGGCCTGGGCGCCCGCCCGCCCGGAGGCGGATTGCGGGCGCCCTGGATCGAGACTTAGCTGACTACGTGACGCGGAAGCTGTGCTTCATGCCCTGGGCGACGTGCGGATCGCACAGGTACGTGTACTTCCCGACCTTCAGGGTCACGGTGACGGTCTTCGACCCCTTGAAAGCAAGGCCCGTGATCAACTTGTTCAGGCCCGGCCCCTTGAGCCGGAAATCGTGAATCGTCGATTTGTCGTTGACCGTGATCGTGTACTTCCCGTGCTTCAGCGTCCGGACCTTCACGCCCGCCTTCTTGAGCGTGATCGTGAAGCCGGGCCCGGTGGTGCCCACGAGCTTCGTCGGGCTCATCCCGGCGGACGGCGCGGCCAGTGCAAGCATGGCCACGAGGCCGGCGATGAAAAGCGAGATGCGGGACATCGTCCTCCTTTGTGGTTCCTACTGAGCTGTCTTGAGTACTTCTCGCAGCAAATCGATTCGGATTCGCACCGACGGCGATACTAGCCCCGGTGGACTTACCAGACGGTTACGCCCTGGTTAACAGTGCCCTTCAACGTGAGTTTCGCTTCAAAGACTTCGCGGAGGCGCTCGCCTTCGTGAACAGGGTCGGCGAGCTCGCCGAGCGCGAGGGTCACCATCCGGACATCGAGATCCACTGGAACGAGGTGACGCTGCGCTGGTGGACGCATGTCGCGGACGCGGTCACCGAGCGCGACCACGAGCTCGCTGCACTCTCGAATCAGCTGATCTAGGAGGGTTTGACGGAACGTTGCTCGTCGCCGGGGTGCGATGGTCGTTCCGAGGCAAGGACGCAGGGAACCCCAATGCCTTTCAGCATTGGGGTGACTGAATCTGATGAAGGAGGGCCTCCCGCGGAGAGAAACTCCGCGCGTCCGCTACGAGACGAAGGGAGGCCCCTGCAATGTTGTACGTCGGATTGGACCTCAGCCGCAAGCGCCTCGACTGGCAGGCGCTCCTGCCCAGCGGTGAACGCCACGCGATCGGCGCCGTAGCGCCGGATGCGAACGGGCTCGAGAAGCTCGTCGGGAAACTGGGCGATGCCGAGATCCTGGCCGCGATCGAATCGATGAGCGGTGCCCGCTTCGTGCACGACCAGCTCGAGCGCCGGGGCTGGGAGGTCAAGATCGCCGACGCCGTCAAGGTCAAGGGGCTGGCGCCGCTCGCCTGCAAGACCGACAAGATCGACAGCGGCGTCCTCGCGGAGCTCGCCCGCCGCGAGCTCGTCCCCGAGATCTGGCTGCCCGATCCCGAGGTGCGGGCCGAGCGTGAGCGCGCCCGCTTCCGCCTGCACCTGGTCAAACACCGCAGCGCGCTCAAGAACCGTGTGCACGCGATCCTC
>DASWDJ010000180.1:0-9819 GCA_036395295.1 Gaiellaceae bacterium
GCTACCTCGCCTACTACAACTTCGATCGCATCCACCACGGCCGGCTGACACGCGGGCGGATCCCGGCCGACGTCGTCTACGGTGCCCGCAAGATGGAGGCGAGATGAGCCGTCAGTGTCGGCACATCTCGGAGTCTGTCCACTCTAAGGCGCCGCTTGCGGTGCCGACCTCAGGATGCACGGCTTTGCCGGGCATCTGTCTGAAACGACCGGTCGACCCAATCTGGCTTCAACCGACTCCGCTCTAAAGGCGCCGCTTACGGTGCCGACCTCAGGATGCACGGCGTTGCCGGCATCCGTCTGAAACGACCGGTCGACCCAAATCTGGCTTCAACCGACTCCGCTCTTAAGTCTGCCGGCGGAGAGCCTCCTCCCACTCGCGGCGCATGGCCTCGAGCTCACCGCGGCGGGCTCGCTCGAGTACCTTCGACACGGTCTCGGTCAAGGCCACAGGGTCGAATGGCTTCGTCACATAGCCGACGCCGCCGAGCTCTTGGCCGCGCGAGATGTCTGCGCGCTCCGAGCGCGCCGTCAGGAACAGGATCGGGATCTCGCGTGTCTTCGGGTCGGCCGCCATTTCCTCGGCGACGGCCCAGCCGTCGACCTCGGGCAGCATGATGTCGAGCAGGACGAGATCCGGATGCTCGGCCCGGGCGAGCTCGAGCGCGGTGGCACCGTCACCCGCCTCCAGGGTGTCGAAGCCGGCAGTCTGGAGATTGAGCCGGCAGATGAGCCGGATCGCCTTCTCGTCGTCGACGACGAGGATTCGGCCTGAGTCTGTGCTCCCGGCCCGACCGGCCGATCCCGCGGCCTCTGATCTCTCCTCGGGCTCGGCGAACCAGTTGAGTTGCTCGCAGTGCACACCTCTCTCGCGTAGGCGAGAGCGCGGCTCGCGCGTGCGCTCGCCCAGGGGCCGTGACGGTCTCGTCCGTTGCGGCCGACGGAGTGGGACACGCTCGCGGTTCAACATGTCTGACACTACAGTGTCGTTTCCGCCACGCAAAGAGTCAGCGCGGAACCGGCGAGCGACGAACTCGAGCTCGGCGTCCCCGTCGGCCGTGGCCGAGACGACGACTAATCTGAAACCGTGTTCTCCCCTGCTGTCGAGAACCTCGTCGCGCAACTGACGCGCCTGCCGGGCGTCGGCAGCCGTACCGCGCACCGCCTGGCGTTCCATCTGCTGCGCGTACCGGCAGACGAAGCGCTCGCGCTCGCGTCGTCGATCGAGGAGGTGAAGGAGCGGGTCCGGTTCTGCTCCGAGTGCGGCAACTTGACCGAGGAAGAGCGCTGCGCGATCTGCAGCGACGAGCGCCGTGACCGCGCGCTGGTTTGCGTCGTCGAACAGCCGGCCGACCTCGTCTCCCTCGAGCGGACGCACGAGTACCGTGGTCTCTACCACGTGCTCGGCGGCGCCCTCTCCCCGATCGACGGCGTCGAGCCCGAGCACCTCCGGATCGACGAGCTGATGAGGCGCGTGGAGCGCAACGGCGTCCAGGAGGTCGTCCTGGCGACGAATCCGAACATGACCGGTGAGGCGACCGCCGCCTATCTCGCCGACCGGCTGCGCGGCCGCGTCCGGGTCACGCGCCTGGCGAGCGGACTTCCGGTCGGAGGAGATCTCGAGTATGCCGACGAAGTCACCCTCGGTCGCGCGCTCAGCGGCCGCAGGGAGATGTAGACCCGCCGCCGTAGACTTCCGCCCATGGTGACGACCGAGTACGAGGTTCTCCCCGCCCTCGCGGACGAGGCTCCAGCCCACCGCGCCGGCACCGTTGTCATGAAGTTCGGCGGGACGTCCGTCGCCGACGCCGAGCGCCTGAAGGCGGTTGCCCGGCGTCTCGTCGCCGCCCGGGAAGGCGGCACCCGCGTCGTCGCCGTCCTCTCGGCGATGGGCGACACGACGGACGAGCTCGTCCGGCTCGCCCATGAGATCTCCGCACGGCCCAAGGCGCGCGAGCTCGACATGCTGATCTCCGTCGGCGAGCGGATCTCCTGCTCGCTCTGCGCGATGGCGATCCACGACCTCGGGCACGAGGCGATCTCGCTCACGGGCTCCCAGGCAGGCATCGTCACCGACACCGCCCACGGGAAGGCGAAGATCGTCGACATCCGCGCGCGCCGAATTCACGAGGCGCTCGACGCGGAGAAGATCGTGCTCGTCGCCGGCTTCCAGGGCGTCTCCACCGACTACGACATCACGACGCTCGGTCGCGGCGGCTCCGACACGACCGCCGTCGCGCTCGCCGCTGCACTCGGCGCCGAGGCCTGCGAGATCTACACAGACGTTGAGGGTGTCCACACCGCCGATCCGCGCATCGTGTCGGCGGCGATGAAGCTGCACGCAGTCAGCTACGAAGAGATGTTGGAGATGGCAGCCTCGGGGGCGCGCGTGCTCCAGCTGCGGTCGGTCGAGTTCGCGCGCAATCACGATGTCAAGCTGCACGTGCGGTCGAGCTTCTCGGAGGCCGGCGGCACCTGGATCCGCGAGGAGGACGAGAGGATGCTCGAGAAGGCTCTGATCTCAGGAGTGACCCATCGGGTCGAGGAGATCGTCTACCGGGTCGAGGGCATCGGCACCGCCCGGCTGTTCGAAGCGCTGGCCGAGGCCGGTGTCAACGTCGACACAGTTGTGCAGACGGGGCCGGAGATCGTCCTCTCGGCACCCGAGCGCGCTGAGACGGAGGCTGCCCTCGAAGCGCTCGGCGTCCAGTGGTCGGCCCGCGAGGACCTCGGGCAGGTGAGCATCATCGGTGCCGGCATGAGGAGCCATCCCGGGGTGGCCGCAAAGGCGTTTTCGACGCTCGAGACGCTCGGGATCCAGCCGCAGATCGTCACCACCTCTCCGATCAAGATCACCTGCTTCGTCGCGCGCGACCAGGTGGAGCCCGCCGTTGAGGCACTCCACGCGGCGTTCGAGCTCGACAGCCCGGAGGCCGTCAGGGCGCATGGCTGAGCCCCGCGTTGGAGTCGTGGGCGCAACCGGAGCAGTCGGCCGGGTGACGCTCACGCTGCTAGCCGAGCGCAGTTTCGGACAGGTCCGAGCCTTCGCGTCGGCTCGCTCCGCGGGCTCGAGACTGCCGTACGGCGACGGCGAGCTGACGGTCGAGGAAGCGACGCCCGAGGCGCTCACGGCCGGGAAGCTCGATCTCTGCTTTTTCTCGGTCGGGACGAGACCGAGCAGCGAGCTGGTCCCGGCCGCGGTGCGTGGAGGGGCCGTCTGCGTCGACAAGTCCTCGGCCTTCCGGCTCGTGGACGGCGTGCCGCTCGTAGTGCCGGAGGTGAACGGGGAGCGCATCAGCGCTCACGACGGGATCGTCGCCAACCCGAACTGCTCGACGATCCAGCTCGTCTGTGCGCTCGCGCCTCTCCGCGAGGCTGCAGGGCTGCGGCGGGTTCGCGTTGCCACGTACCAGTCGGCCTCGGGCGCCGGCGTCGAGCGGATGGAAGAGCTGCGGGCGCGGACTCCGGAGGAGGGTGATGTCGTCATGGATTGGGAGTTCGACGGCGACGATTCCGACGAGGAGTCGAAGCTGCGCGCCGAGACGCGCAAGATCCTCGAGCTCCCGGAGCTGCCGCTGAGCGCGACCTGCGCGCGCGTGCCGGTGCTCGTCGGGCACTCGCAGGCGGTCTGGATCGAGACCGAGGAGCCGCTGCCGCCCGGCCGTGCACGTGAGGTGCTCGAGGCCGCGCCGGGAGTTCGCGTGGCCGAGCGGCCGACCGCGCGCGAGGCGGCCGGAGGCAACGAGGTTCTCGTTGGGCGGATCCGAGCCGACACCGCCGGCGAGGGGCTCGCGCTCTGGATCGTCTGCGACAACCTCCGCAAGGGAGCGGCTCTGAATGCGATCCAGATCGCCGAGCTCTTGCTGGAGCGGCGCGCGGTCGCTGCATAGTTTTCGTTCGCGAAGCCCGGGAAAAGAAGCCGCATGACACTTACTCCACGTTGGATCGCGATCGGCCTGCTCCTCGCCACGATCGTGGCCGCGATCGTCATCTACGCGATCGCCGGCGGCGGTGACAGCGGCGGTGGTGGCGGCGGTTACTAGCTCTTCGCTTCGCGGCCCAAAAAATCCACCCCTATTGAAGGCGCACCCAGCCTCCTCCCCGCGGCGAGCTTAGCGACGAAAAGCGCACGCGAGGGTCACCGACGTGGGTCAGAAGCGTGACGAAGGACTCGGAACGCTAGGGGCTTGGCGGAACCGGAGCCGGCGCCGGTGAGAACGCCTCCTTCACGAGCCTCAGCGCCTTCGCCCGCGAGCCCTCCGCCACCGGCTGGAGTCCGCCGAGCTCGAGCCGCACGAGCTCGACCGACCCGAGCGCGCGCACCGTCTCGAACCCGAAATCCGACAGGAAGTCCCGCGGAAACACCGTTCGGTGCACGAGAAAACGCTCGTGGGCGGACTCGCCCTCGGGATAGCGATAGGCGAAAGTCTCCAGCGCCTTCGCCCTCTTGTCGCGCGCGTCTCCGATCGCGGCGAGGAAGAGCGACTGCATGACCCACGGGCTCGCGCGGTCGAGAAGGTACGCGCACGTGACGAGCAGGGCGTCCTCGGACGGCGGTCCCGCCGGTAATTCCCACGCGCGCGGAAAGAGCGTCGCCGGCCCGTACTGCATCGAGCCGATGACGGTCCCGTCGTCGTCGCGGTAGACGGCGCCCCAGGCGCCCCAGTCCGTCTCGGCGCGCTCGATCCACCGGCGCTTGTCGACGCCGCGACTGCCCTTCGATTGCCACCACACGCACCGATGGCACACCGTCGGCGCCTCCTGGAGCGTGAGGCCCGTCAAGCCGGCGACTCGCGTACTCACAACACCTAGTGTAGGACGAGCTCGGTCGCTTCGGGCCGGGCGAAGAAGCGAAACGGAACGAAGGTCGTGCCCAGCCCCCGAGAGACGTGGAGGGTCCCGCCCGCTCGCCGATACAGGCCCTCCGCGTACGTCCAGCGCAGGTGGGCGAGCCTCAGCTTCCTGCCGCGCCCGTACGGCAGGCAGATCTGACCTCCGTGGAGATGCCCCGCGAGGACAAGGCCGAACGCTCCGGCGGGGAGCTTGTCGATCACGTTCGGGAAGTGGCACAGCAGGATGCGCAGATCGGCAGCAGGATCCGCGAACCGCTCCGGCCGAGCCGTGCGCCGCCGGTACGTCCGCGGGTCGACGCCGACCACCTGGACGCGTCGCCCGCGCAACTCAACCGTCCGCGACTCGTCGAGGAGCAGCACCGTCGAGCCGAGATCGACGAGAGAGCTCGGCTTCGAGAACGGATCGCGGCTGATCGCGAAGTCGTGGTTCCCGAGCACTGCGTATGCGTTCGGCAGCTTGTCGAGGAGCATGCGCAGCCTCGGCTCGGCGCTGGGCCGGGACAGGAGATCGCCGGTGATGAGCGTCAGATCAGGCTGCAGCGCGGCAGTCCAGTCCACGGCGCGGTGGACGGCGCGCTCCCCGCGCGAGGGGAAGCCGAGATGGAAGTCCGACAAGTGCACGATGCGGAGGCCGACAAGCTCCGGCGGCAACCCCGGCACAGGCACGTCGAGCGTGCGCAAGCGCACCCAGCCGGCTTCGAACTGACCCCATACCGCCGCCCCCAGAGCGAGCCCACCAAGCGTAACGAGCGGCTTCTTCACACAGCATTCTCGTGCTGCTTGCTGAAGAGTTAGACCTCGAGCTTGTCGAGCACAGGCTGCACCGAGACGACGTGCCGCTTGAACTTGAGCTCGGAGTCCTCGAGCCCGGCCGCAACGCCGATCAGCTGTGAGAGATGGAGGATCGGCATGTGGAAGTCGCGGCCGGTCGCCTCGCGCAGCTTTGACTGCCACGCGTCGAGGGAGAGGTGGCAGAGCGGGCAGGGTGTGACCATCGCGTCGGCCCCCGCCTCGGTCGCCTGCTCGATCGGTTGGAGGAGCTCGCCCAGGGCGGTCGCCTCACGGGCCTGGATGATCGGGAAGCCGCAGCACTTGATCTTCGCCGGGTAGTCGATCGCCTCACCGCCGCAGGCATCGATGATCGCCTCGAGCGAATGCGGCTTGTCGGGGTCCTCGAAGCCCAAGAGCTTCGAGGGCCGCAGGATCTGGCAGCCGTAGAACGGCGCGACCTTGAGCCCCTTGAGGCCCTTGTGCGCGACCTGCTTCAGCCGCTCGTAGCCCGCGCCCTCGGCGATCAGCCAGAGGAAGTGCTTGACCTCGATGTCTCCGTCGTAAGCCGGAACGCCCACGGTCTCGAGGTTCTTGTTGACGCGCTCGCGCAGCTCCTCATCGTTCTTCAGCTGCCAATTCGCCTGCCGCAGGTTGAGCGTGCAGACGTTGCAGATCGTCATCAGCGTGTCCGCGCCGGTCTGCGCCCCGTAGGCGAGGATGCGCGCGTTCAGGTGCAGGTAATAGTCGGGCTCGGCCTCGTGGATGTCCCCGGCGCCGCAGCAGGTAACGGCGTCGAGCTCGTCCAGCTCGATGTCGAGCTTCGGCGCGAGCGCCTGCGTCGAGGAGTCGAGCTCCTTCGCCGAGAGCGAGGCGAGGCAGCCCTTGTAGTAGGCGACCTTCATCAGCCTTCCCCCGGTCGTGGAGTCTCGCCTGGTGTCACCTCTGGGACGTCTCGATGCGCCCCCTCTGCCTCGATGTGCTCGATACGCGCGAGCCCGCGCTCGCCCTGCACGATCCCGAGCGCGCCGTCACGACCTTGTGCCTTCACGAGGTCGTAGAGCGCCCGCGCCTCGTCGACCTCGGCTGCGACGTGGACCGGCCCCGGCGGCGGCACCTTGCCGCGACGAGCGAGCGCCAGGGCGAACTTCGTCTCCTTGAGGGCGCCGAAGATGCCCTGCGTCTTCGGGACGAGCTCGGTCTCGCGCAGCCACCCCGTCGTCTTCGACGAGATGACGAACCAGCGCGCGTGCTTCGCGCCCAGGTCGTGGTCGATGCCCTGCTTGACCGACTCGGCGCCGAGCTTCGCGATCGCATCGCGCGGGTCGACCCCCTTCGGACAGCGTTCGTTGCAGAAGTAGCAGCGCGTGCAGTCCCAGACCCCGTGCTCGTCGTTGACCGTGTTCAGCCGTGGAACGTCGTCGCGGTCGCGGGCATCACCGACGAAGCGCATCTCCTTCGCGAGCGCCGCCGGGCCGCGGAAGTCCGGGTCGGCCTCCATCGCATTGCACTCGGAGACGCAGCAGCCGCACATGATGCAGAGCGACTCCTTGGCGATCACGTTCATCTCCTTCTGCGAGACGATCCGCTCGCGCTCGGGCGCCTCGTCGTAGCCCGGGTCGAGCCAGGGCTTGATCGCGCGGATCTTGTCCCAGAAGGGGTCCATCGAGACGACGAGGTCCTTGACGATCGGCAGGTTCCCCATCGAGGAGATGACCGGGACATGCCCGCGCTCGACGATCGGCTTCATGCGTTCCTTGCAGGCCAGGATCGCGCGGCCGTCCATGCGCATCCCGCAGGAGCCGCAGATCATCATCCGGCAGCTCTTGCGGTAGGCGAGCGTCCCGTCGTGGCGGTCCTTGATGATGTCGAGCACGTCGAGCAGGCACGCCCACTCGGGCGCCTCGACCTCGTAGGTCTTCAGCTCGCGCTCGCCGGTATCGCCGTCGACGCGCCAGATCTTGAGCGCGACGTCCATCGTCGGCCCTTCCCAGGTGTGGACTGCTGCCTCGGTCATAACGAGAGCTTAGGGAGGATGGGAGCGACCATTCGGCGCATCAGTACGTTCTCTCCTCGGGCTGCCATTTCGTAATCGTCACCGGCTTCCAGTCGAGGACGGGGCGGTCGTCGATCCAGCGCACGATCGTGTGTTTCAGGTAGTTCTCGTCGTCGCGGTCTGGATAGTCGTGGGGTCGCGCGTGGGCGCCGCGGCTCTCCTTGCGCGCGAGCCCGGAGACGAGCATGCAGTCCGCGAGCTCGAGCAGGAAGCCGAGCTCGAGCGCCTGCGTGAGGTCGTTGTTGAAGACCTCACCCTTGTCCTCGACGAAGACGTTCTCGTAGCGCTCGCGGAGATAACCGACGATCTGTTCCTGCTCCTTCATCTGCTTCTCGCGGCGGAAGACGCCGAAGTTCTCGTGCATCGTCTTCGCCAGCTCGTCCCGGATTCGCCAGGGCCGCTCACCCTCGCGTCGGTCGAGAAGCGTCTTCAGCTCGCGCTGAGCATCCGACTCGACCGACGGCGGAACGGCGACGGTCGTGTGCGTCAGCGCCCAGTCAGCAGCGACGGCGCCCGAGCGCTTGCCATAGGTGATCGTCTCCATCAGCGCGTTTCCACCGAGGCGATTCGCGCCGTGCACCGAGACGCACGCGCACTCGCCGGCCGCGTAGAGCCCCTCGAGCTCGGTCTTCCCGTCGACGTCCGTGTCGATGCCGCCCATGTGGTAATGCGCGCCGGGCCGGACTGGGATCGGCTCATAGATCGGGTCGACGAGCGCGAAGGTCATCGCGAGCTCGCGCGTGCCGTGCAGCCGCTCGAGGATCTTCTCGGCGCCGAGGTGGCGGAGATCCAGGAGCACGCTTCCCTCCACCCCCCGCCCCTCGTCGATCTCGGTCTGCTCGGCCCGTGAGATGACGTCGCGGCTCGCGAGCTCCATCGCGTTCGGCGCGTACCGCTTCAGGAAACGCTCCCCCTCCGAGTTGAGCAGGTAGGCGCCCTCTCCGCGGGTCCCTTCGGTGATGAGCACGCCGGTGGGCGAGAGCGTCGTCGGGTGGAACTGCATCATCTCCATGTCCTTCAGCGGAACGCCGACGCGAAGGGCCATGGTCATACCGTCGCCCGTGCACGCGTACGCGTTCGTCGTCCCCTGGTAGAGGCGGCCGGCGCCGCCGGTCGCGATGATGACCGTCTTGGCGCCGATCGTCTTCAGGCCGCCGTTCAGCAGGTCCCACGCGATCACGCCCTGGCAGCGATCGTCGTCGATGACGAGCTTCCAGGCGAAGAACTCCTCATAGGTGCGGAGATCGCGCTTCATCACCTGCTCGTAGAGGACGTGGATGAGCACGTGCCCGGTGATGTCGGCCGCGTAGGCGGTGCGCGGTTCGCCGGCCGCCCCGAACGGGCGCTGAGCGATCCGGCCGTCTTCGGTGCGCGAGAAGATCGCGCCCCAGTGCTCAAGCTGGTAGACGTCGTCGGGCGCCTCGTTGCAGAGGATCTCGATCGCGTCCTGGTCGCCGAGGTAGTCGGAGCCCTTGACGGTGTCGTACGCGTGCTTCTCGGGATCGTCGTCCGAGGCGTTGCCGAGAGCCGCGTTGATCCCGCCCTCGGCTGCGCCCGAGTGGCTCCGGACCGGGTGGATCTTCGAGATGAGCGCGACGTCGGCGCCCAGATCGTGCGCCTCGATTGCCGCGCGCATGCCGGCCAACCCGGCGCCTACGACGAGGACGTCGTGCGTCTCTTCCACCAGAAAAGGAAGCTACATGAAGAAGGGAGCGACGGCGCTCGTACGAATTGCTTCGTGTTAGCGGGGTAAACTGGCCCGTTCCGCCCACTCCCGAAGGAGCACGCCGCAGTGGCAAAAATGCTGTTCCGGCTGCCGAAGGCTGCCGACGTGATCGAGAACCCGAGCCCTGACGAGGTCAAGGAGCTCGCAGCCAAGATGCCAAACGCGAAGCCGACCCGCTACGGCAACCTGAACGTCCAGACCGACGTCGTCTCGCGCTCCAAGGGCTCGACCTTCATCGTCACCGACGAGCCCGACGGGCAGAACCAGGCCATCACCCGCGAGGAAGGGTTGAAGTGGGCCGAGGCGCAGGACGCCTACATCGCCGAGCAGGAGATGGTGCAGGTCGACGGCTACATCGGGAACGATCCCGACTTCCGCACGCCGGCGCGCCTGTACATCGAAGCCGCGAACGCGAAC
>DASWDJ010000181.1:0-6193 GCA_036395295.1 Gaiellaceae bacterium
GCCTTCCCAGAGGAGGCGGATATCAGGGATGTCATGGCGGAGCTGAGCGGCCCGCTCGAGCCCGCAGCCGAACGCGAAGCCGGACCACTCCTCCGGATCGAGCCCGACGTTCTCGAAGACGCGTGGGTCGACCATGCCGGCCCCGCCCATCTCGATCCAGCCCGAGTACTTGCAGGTCCGGCAGCCCTCGCCGCCGCAGATCCCGCAGGAGACGTCGGGCTCGATCGAGGGCTCGGTGAACGGGAAGAAGTGCGTGCGGAAGCGGACGCGCCGCTCGGGCCCGTAGAGCTCTCGCATCACGTGCAGGAGCGTTCCCTTCAGGTCGGCGAGCGTCAGGCCGCGGTCGACCGCGAGCCCCTCGAACTGGTGGAAGATCGGGTAGCGCGTGGCCGTGATCGCGTCGCGCCGGTAGACCCGGCCCAGCGAGACCATGTAGATCGGGGGCTCCTTCTCCTCGAGGATGTGGATCTGCGACGGCGACGTCTCCGTGCGCAGGACGTGCGTGTCATCGAAGAAGAACGTGTCGCGGTTCGAGCGGCTCGGATGTGTGGGCGCGAACGCGAGCTTGTCGAAGTTGTATTCGACGGTCTCGACCTCGCGATCGTCGCGAATCTCGTAACCGAGCCCGAGGAAGGCGTCCTCGACCATCCGTCGCACCTGGGTGATCGGGTGCAGGTGCCCGAGCGGGAGCTGCTCGCCGGGGAGCGTGACGTCGACGACATCCTCAGTCAGCTTTCGGTCGAGCTCCACGCGCTCGAGCTGCGCCTGCCGCTCGGCCACCGCCTCTTCGATCGCCTCACGGGCGGCGTTCAGCGCCATGCCGGTCTCGCGGTCGCGCACCCGGCGAAGCGCCTGCTTGAGGTCGCTGCGGCGGCCCAGGTAGTGGACGCGGAGCTCGTCGAGCTCGGTGACCGTCGAGGCAGCCTCGATCGCGCTCAGAGCTTCGCGCTGGAGCGCCTCGGCGTCCACGGCGGCGACTGTATCGCCTGGCTCACTCATCCAGGGGCCTCAGCTCTCTGTGAGGATCGGCTGCGCGTCAGCGCCGGTCCCCGGCGAGGAGCCGAGGCCCGGGAAAGAAAGAACGTGGACGCGTCACAGCCATCACTACACGATACCGCGAGAATGTCTGCATGAGCCAGTACGACCCCTTCGCGGAGATCTACGACGAATGGTCCGAGCACATGACGGAGGACGTCGCGTTCTACGTCGACCTCGCGCGGAAGGCCGAGGGGGCGCTCGTCGAGCTTGCGGTCGGAAACGGGCGGGTGGCGATTCCGGTCGCACGTGAGACTGGCCGGAAGGTGATCGGAATCGATCTTTCGCCGGCAATGCTCGCACAGGCGCGAGAACGGGCCGAGGCAGAGGATGTCGAGCTGGAGCTCCGTCAGGGAGATATGCGCGAGCTCGAACTGGACGAGCCGGCCGGCCTCATCTACTCGCCGTTCCGCTCGCTCTTGCACATGCCGACCTGGAGCGACCGGCGCCTGGTGTTCGAGCGAGTCGCAGTTGCGCTGCGCCCCGGGGGGCGGTTCGCCTGGAACGCGTTTGTCTTCGATCCGCAGATCGCGGCGCGACTGTCGGGCAAGGTGCGACCTCATGCCGAGAACAGCCGGATCTGGGAACGGGTCCAGTACGCGCCTTCAGACAGCCGCATCGATATAACGGCGTGGGTCGGGGAGCCAGGCCAGGGAGAGCGCAAGCTGTCGCTCTGGTGGGTCAACCGCTCCGAGTGGGAGGGGCTCATCGACGTTGCGGGGCTGGAGGTCGAAGCGCTCTACGGCGACTTCGACAGGCGCCCGTTCGACGAGGAGAGCGACGAGTTCGTCTGGGTGGCTCGCAAGCCGACATGACGTCGATGAGCCCATTCCTCCCACCCGGGTGGGGGGCCGCGTGCCGCCGGCCCCAGCGTACCGGGGCAAAGTGCGCGCGATTGTGACCGATATGCGACAGGTCCGTCACTTCGCCAGCCCCTACGACGCGATCGCCGAGCTCTACGATCCGTGGAGCCGCAGCGTCACCGAGGACATCGGCTTCTACGTCGCCGAGGCGCGCAACGCGGGCGGACCGGTAGTCGAGCTCGGGGTCGGCACTGGCCGGATCGCAATTCCGATCGCGCAGCAGGGCATCCGCGTGATCGGCGTCGACTCCTCGCGCGAGATGCTCTCCGCCTGCCGCCGTCGCGCCAAGGCCGAAGGCATCGCCGAGCTCCTCGACCTGCGGCTCGGCGACCTGCGCAGCCCGCCGGTCGACGAGCAAGTGGCCCTCGTCCTCTGCCCGTTCCGCTCCTATCTCCACCTCGCCGACGACGGCGAGCGCGTCGAGGCGCTGACCGCGGCGCGGAACGCTCTCCTCCCCAAGGGCCGGCTCGTCTTCGACGTGTTCGCGCCCAAGCCGGACGACATCGCCCAGACACACGGCCGCTGGCTCGAGCGGGAGCCCGGCATCTACGAGCATGCCGACTGGGACGCCGATGCCCGCACGCTCACGCTGTCGGTCCGCGGGCCCGCGGGCGAGGCGACGATGGCGCTCTCGTGGACGTCACGCGACGAGTGGCAGCAGCTGCTCGAGGAGACGGGCTTCACGGTCGAAGCCTGCTGCGGCTGGTTCGACCGCACGCCCCATCGCGGTGGAGAGGACATGATCTTTCTAGCCCGTGTTGTCTGAACCGGCCATCTTGCCCGCCGCCGCTACCGGAGCGACTATCTCGAGATGGCCTCGAACGCCCCGGAGCTACCCCTCGACCGGGAAGACGTGGTCTCTATCATGAATGCCTTGCTCGATATTCGCGGAGCGGTCTTCGAGATTCACCGCGTTCTGCTGGAGGACGATGATGAAGAGGAAGAAGAAGGAAACGCCTGAAGAGCGCGAGGAGCGCGAGGCGCGTTGGGATCGAACCACCCGTATGCTCGAAGAGCGCATCGCCTACCACCAGGCGAAGCTCGAAGAAGAGCGCGCGGCGAAGGAAGCCGGCTAGAGCAACGCAATCTCGTCGCCGACGGCGACCTCGCCGCTCTCGACGACTCGCGCGAGCATCCCGCGCCGCCCCTCGAGCTCGGAACGCAGGCCCTCGCGCAGCTCGTCCATGCGGTGACAGGGATCGCAGACCATTGTGATCTCGAACACGGCCTCGCCTGCGCGGACCCGTTGACCGACCGACCAGCGCTCCACGTCGTCGCCTTCGACAGTCAGGTTCTCACGGATCGCGCCAGGGGCGACGCCGACCGCATCCAGATGCTCCTTCGACACGAAGAGCACCTCGCGCTTGGGCGGGTTCGCGTGAGCGCAGCCTTCGAGCCCTTGCCCGGCGATCGCCTGCCGGCGCTCGTGACCGTCCATGCGACCGCTCTTGCGGGCCGGCGACGTCCAGACTCCCGCGATCCTTGCCATGGCTGCGACTTTACCGGCCGCGCCGGTGTTCGTAGAGCGCGATCGCGCCGGCGATCGCGACGTTGAGCGACTCCGAGCCCTCAGCGAGGGCGATCGTCGCCGACTCGTCGCACGCGGCGACGATCTCGTCGGGAAGACCTTCCCGCTCGGCGCCGAGCACGTACGTCACGGGAACCCCTGGGTCGAGGCCGGCGAGCCGGCGGCCTCCGTCGGAGACGAGCGCGACCCGCCGCCCCTCGGGGTCATCGAACCCGGCCAGCGGGACTCGGAAGATCGCCCCGGCCGAGGCCCGCACGGCTTTCGGCCCGGTCGGGTCCGCGCAGCCCGGCGAGAGCGCGACCGACGCGCCGAACGCGTCCGCCGCCCGGAGGATCGTGCCGAGATTGCCTGGATCGGCCACGCGCCAGAGTGCAAGCGACAGCGGCTCGACGCCACGGGGCAGAGCCTCGCGCCGGTAGATCCCCACCACACGAGGCGGATGCGCCAGCGTCGAGATCCGGCCGAGCAGCTCCGGCTCGACGTCTTCGCCGGCACGCAGCAACTCGACCGGCTCGATGCCCGCGTCGTCTGCGGCCTGCACGAGATCCTCGCCCTCGGCGACGAACAGGCCCTCCTTCTCGCGTTGGCGTCGCGAGTCGAGCAAGCGGTGTATGAGGCGAAGCTTGGGGTTCGACGAAGAGGTGATCACAGTTCCCACCGCAGCCAGCTGCCGTGAAAGTCTGCGTGGCCGGCGAACTCCCGTTCTCCGCCCGGCCAGTAGACGATCCTCAGGCCCCAAGAGTCCTTCTCGGTGCGCGGCTTGCCGGTCGAGACGAACGCAAGTGGGTGCACGGTCCCTGCCTCGTCCAGGCCCGCGCGCAAGCGCGTACGGTCCTCGTCCCGGATGTATCCCCACGCCGCCGTCTGGAAAACGATCGTCAGGCGGTCCCGAGGCTGCTCGGCAAGCACGGCGGGCAGCCGTTCGACGAAATCGCCGCGGATGAGCTCGGGTGGATCGACTCGCAGAGCCTCGATCGCGCGGTCGAGGAGCTCCAGCCGCGCCGTCTGCCCGGCCCAGACGAAGCAGCGAAGCAATCGGGCACCCTCGTCGCTTCTGACGTCGATCGGCGCGCGATCGATTCCGAGCCGTCGCTCGACCGCCGGCTGCAGCTCGAGCAGGCCGCCGGGGACCGGGCGGCGTTCGTCGCCCTCCAAATGCAGGGACGCGTCAGCCGGTCCCCATTCGCCGGCCGCGTAGCGATAGTGGTAGCGATCCCAGACGAGGTTCAGCCCGGCGCTCGGCCCGAGCTCGACCAAGTCGAACGCCTCGGCTCCAGTTCGTTGCGCCACACGTAGCAAGAGCGGCACCAGCACCCACGAGCGCTGCACCTCGTTCGTCTGGACGCCCTGTGTCGAAACGAACTCGTGCAGGAACTCGCGATGCTCGGCCAAGGGATCGTGCCAGTCGGCTTCCCCCGCCAGGACGAGGTAGTGGAGGCCGCCGAGCAGTCGCAGCGGTGCGTCCCATTCCGGATCGGGCCCCACGATCTCGGCCGCGACCGGATCGTCGGCGTACTGGCGGCACAGCTCCGCATACAAGGGCGAGCGGCCCTCGCATTGCGCGGCCTGCTCCTCGAAAATCCGGCTAGTCGCCAGCGCCCGTGCCGAGAGCCGACTTCGCCTGCTCGGCGATCTTGCCGAACCCGGCCGGATCCTCGACGGCGATATCGGCGAGCACCTTGCGGTCGAGCTCGATCCCGGCCTTGCGGCAACCGGCGACGAACTGGTTGTAGGAGAGTCCCTCAGCCCGCGCTGCCGCATTGATGCGGATGATCCAGAGGCGGCGCATCTCCCGCTTGCGGCGCTTGCGGTCGCGGTAGGCGTGGACGAGCGAGTGCTCGACAGCTTCGTTCGCGACCTTGTAGCGCGAGTGCCTCGTCCCGACGAACCCCTTTGCCGCCTCGAGCACCTTCTTGCGCCGCTTGCGGGAGGCGACCGATCGCTTCACGCGTGGCACTACTTCCCTCCTCCGAGCAGGCGCTTGACGGCGCTCCGGTCGGCCGGGGCGACCTCGTGATCGCGGCGGAAACTACGCTTGCGCTTCGCGGACTTCTTGCTCAGGTAGTGGCTCTGCATCGCCTTCCGGCGCAGCAGCTTCCCCGACCCCGTCAGCTTGAACCGCTTCTTCGCTCCGCTGTGTCTCTTCTGCTTGGGCATCTTTCGCTACTCCTGCGTTCTTCGTGGGGCCGAGCATCATGACCATGTTGCGTCCGTCGAGCAGCGGCGGCGACTCGACCTGACCGATCTCCTTAACGTCCTCCGCGAGCCTCATCAGCAGATCGCGGCCGCGCTCCGGATGGGTCGTCTCCCGGCCGCGGAACATGATCGTGACCTTGACCTTGGCCCGCTGGTTCAGGAACCGGACGACGTGGCCCTTCTTGGTCTCGTAGTCGTGAACTCCGATCTTCGGCCTGAGCTTGATCTCCTTGACGTTGATCGAAACCTGGTGCTTGCGCGCGACCTTGGCCTTCTGCTCCTGCTCGTAGCGGTACTTGCCGTAGTCCATCACCCGCGCCACGGGCGGATCGGCCTGGGCGGCGACCTCGACGAGGTCGAGATCCTTCTCGTGCGCGTAGTCGAGGGCCTCCTGGATGGGCTTCACCCCGAGCTGGCCGCCGTTCTCGTCGACGAGCCGCACCTGCTGCACGCGGATGTCTTCGTTGATCCGGCTGTGCGGGACAACGGGCCGAACGGGTTCGAACCGACGCCGTGGCCTCAAAGGCGCTTCACCAAGCTGCTAGCTCCTCCCTTTCGAAACGACAAAACC
>DASWDJ010000182.1:0-12040 GCA_036395295.1 Gaiellaceae bacterium
GGTTTGGCCCAGCGCCGCCTCGGTCTGAGCCACGGTGTCCATGAACTCCGAGTCGTCGAAATCGCCCAAGCTGCGCCCGCGCACCTCGGCTCGCGTCGAGGGCGGGATCGGATGCATGTCGAGAAGGATTCCCTCGGGGACAAGCGCCTTGTGAATCCTCCGCAGGGCGTGCACGACGCCCTCAGGCTCAATTCATCACAACGACCAGCTGAGGAACGCGATGTCGAATCTCTGGCGCGGGACGTCGAGTGCCTCGGCGTCCGCGACCCGAAACTCGACCCGGTCCGCAAGCCGGTCGGGTAATGCGGCTCGGGCTTCTCGGATCGAATCCTCTTCGACGTCAACGCCGAGCACCTCGCGCGCCTGCTCCGCGTAGAGGAAGGTCATGCGCCCGTCGCCGCAGCCGATCTCGAGCACGCGCTTGCCGTCGAAATCCGCCAGCTCGGCGAGCGCGCGAACCTCGACGCCCGCCGGGTCCTTCACCGACGCCATGCCGGTGATTCTCTCTGCTTTGTGCGCCGGGCGCTAGACGACGAGATGGAAGATGAGTATCTCCCGATGGGGGCTGCGTGTGAACATCGTCGCGGTCATGCTGCCGCGGACGTTGTCGTAGAGGCTCGTTCCGCCGACGACAGCGAGTTCGAAGAACTCGCGGAAGCGGAGCGAGCCGGAGACGACGATTGATCCCTTCGGAAGGAAATAGGTCCCGCTGCACTGACGGGATCTGAAGCCAGTGTAGGTACAGACAATGTCGGCGTGGCCAATCGACTTCTTGCGGATCCCCTTGTTGAAGAGCAGCTGGCGAATCAAGAGGGTGTCTCCAGCGCTCCGACTCGCAGGCCCGCGGTTGACGAGGCTGATCTGGATGTCGCGGCTCGTGATCCGGATCGTCCCAGGCCCGTTGAGGGCCTGCGAGCTTCGCGTGACCGCGCCCGTGAGCAAGGCAAACCCGAGCAGGGCGGCAACGAGCAAGAACAGCTTTGGCATCTCAGCCCCCTTTACGACCGCTCGCCACCGTTTCCTTGTCGTCGGCGGTCATCGCCGTTCGGTCCAGGGAGCTCGACGAAGAAGGTCGTTCCCTCTCCGTCGGTGCTCGTGAAGCCGATTCGGCCGCCATGCGCCTCGACGATGTCACGTGACACCGCGAGGCCGAGCCCGGTACCGGTGATCCCGCTTGCCGCGGCGTCTCCGCGGAAGAACTTCGTGAAGATCTGCGGCTGCTGGTGCGATGGGATGCCGATTCCTGTGTCGCGCACCTCCACGCGAATCGCATCGCCGTCGGAGTGGGCCGCAAGCTCGACGACGCCGCCCTGTGGCGAATACTTGATGGCGTTCGAGATCAGGTTGCCGATCACCTGCCGGAGCCTATCGGGGTTCCCGAGCACCGTGAGGGGCGTCCTCGGAAGCTCCAGGGTGAGCTGGTGCCTGCGGCTCTGCGCGCTGTAGAGCTGCGCCTCCTCACGCAGCAGTGTCCCCATATCCACGAGCTCTCGCGCCCGTTCGAACCGCCCCTCCTCGATTCGACGGACGTCGAGGAAGTCGTCGATCAGCTCCGACAGCCGGCGCGCCTGTGCATCGACAATGCCGAGGTAGTGTCGCCGTGTCTCGGAGTCGAACTCTCGCGTCAGGAGGAGCTTCGTGAACCCGAGCACGCCTGAAAGGGGCGTACGCAACTCGTGCGAGACCGTGTTGACGAGGTCGGACTTCAGCCGTTCACTTTCTCGCAATTGCGCGTTCTGCTCTTCCAGCTCGACCCGGGCGCTCTCGAGTCCCTGCGCCATCTTGTTGAAGCTCCGGGTCAACTCGCCCACCTCGCCCGGCCCCGCCTTCTCGAGACGCAGTGAGAGGTCTCCCGCTGCGAGGCGGCCCGCACCCTCGGCTGCGTCTCGAACGGGCCGTGCGATCGAGCGGGCCAGAAAGAGGCCGAAGAGCAGGATGAACGCTGCAGAAGTGGCGAGCCCCGCCACGCCGAGCTCGATCGCGTGCTCGGACTTTGCGTTGGCCGAGCGCTCGCGGCTGTCGGCGAGCACATTCTCAGAGGCGAGAAAGCGCTTGAACTGAAGGCGGATCGCATCGGTCTGTCTCTTGCCCTCCGTGCCAAGCCCCTGCTGGCCTGCCTTGAGATTGGTGAAGTTCACCAGCGCGTCGGCGTAGAAGAGGTAGTTACGGATCGCGGACGTCAGGCCCATCGCCCGGCTCCGCTGACGCGGCTCCCGCGAGGCGAGCGCCTCGAAGCTCTTGAGCCGCTTGGGAAGTTGGAGCGATGCAGTGTCAGTCGGTTGTAGGAATTTCTCTTGGCCGGTGAAGACGTAGCCGCGAACGCCGGTCTCGACGTCCAGGACGAGTTTCTCGATACTGAGCGCGGCGGTCGTCACGTCCTTGGAGCGGGCCTCCTGCTGAGTTGCCTCCCGGAGCGCCGAGATGGCGAGAATGAGGACGACGAAAACGCCGATGAGGAGGACGGCAAGGGCGGCGCTCCCGGCCAGCAACCTGGTCTGTAGGGAGAGTGCCGAGAGCCGCGACCGCGTCATGCTGCTCGCAGGATCTGCTCGATCGCGGCCTTGAGTTCGTCCGGATCGAAGGGCTTCGCCACGAAGTCGGTGGCGCCTGCCGCGAGGACGTCCTCCCGGGTCTCGTTCCAGGCGGTGATCACGAGCACGGGCACGTCGCGAAGCCGCTCGTCCGTCTGCAGCTCCGCGAGAACCTCCAGGCCGCCCAGACGCGGCAGCATGAGGTCGAGGATGACGACGTCGGGCTCGAGCTCACGCGCGAGCTCGATCGCGAGCACGCCGTCGCTCGCCTCAGCGAAGCGGTAGCTGTCGGAGAGCGTCGCGCGCACGAGCTCGCGGAGCGCGGGCTCGTCGTCGCAGATGAGGATTGTCTTGCGTGTTTCCACGGGCAGCCAAGTCTCGAGTTTTGGAATCGAAGAATCTTCAGGCGCCGCATGAACGGGGCCGTCGATCGACCCGCCCTCACGATAGCGCTCTCCGAGGACATCGGCGAAATCGCCGCCCGCTGAAGCGGGTATCTTCGCCTGTGTGCAGCTCCCGATCATCGGCATCACGACCTATGCCGAGAAGGCGACCTGGAGCGGCTGGACCGAGCCCGCAGCCTTCGCGCCTCTGGCCTACGTGCGCGCGGTCGAGGACGCGGGCGGCCGCCCTCTGCTCGTACCCCCGAACGAGCAGGCAATCGAGGAAACCCTCGACGCGCTCCACGCACTCATCTTCTCGGGCGGCGGCGATGTCGACCCCTCGACCTACGGCGCCGATCCCCACCCCGAGACCGGAGAGCTGAACCCGGCACGCGACCACGCCGAGCTCGCGCTGCTCGAGGCCGCGCTCGCGCGGGACATGCCCGTCCTGGCCGTCTGCCGAGGCAGCCAGGTGCTGAACGTCGCGCGCGGCGGCGATCTAGTGCAGCACTTGCCCGAGGAGGTCGGACACGACCGCCACCGGCACCACGAGCCGATGATGGCCGACCACGACGTGACGGTGAAGACCGACTCGAAGCTCGGTGCGATCCTCGGCGAGCGCGCGCCGGTCAAGTCGTCACATCATCAGGGCTTCGGGCGGCTGGGCAAGGGCCTTCGAGAAGCGGCCTGGGCCGAAGACGGGACGATCGAGGCGCTCGAGGATCCCTCGTACCGGTTCGCGCTCGGTGTCCTCTGGCACCCGGAGGAGGGCGAGGATTTCGCTCTCTTCCGCGCGCTTGTGAAAGAGGCGGCCGCCTACCGCGCTAGATCGTAAGCACGATCTTCCCGAGCTGGTCTCCGGCTTCCATCCGTTCGTGCGCGGCCCGCGCTTCGCTGAGCGGGAAGACCTCGTCGATGAGCGGTCGCGCTTTGCCGCTCGCCACGAGGTCGTAGACGCCGTCGAAATCCTGCTTCGTACCCATCGTCGAGCCGTAGATCGTGAGTTGCTTCCACCAGATTCGGTGGAGCTCAGCCGGTGGATTCGTGCCGCTGGTCGCTCCACAGACGGTTATGCGCCCCGCGGAGCGGACAGCCTGAAGCGTCCGCCGCCAGGTTGCCTCGCCGACGTGCTCGACAACGACGTCGGCGCCGCGCCCATCCGTCGCGGCCTTGACTGCCTCGACGACGTCTTCCGACCCGTGGTCCACCTTCACGTCGGCCTCGACGCGCGCCAGCTTCTCGTCGCTCGAGGAGGTCACGATCGTCTTCGCCCCGAGCGCGCGGGCGATCGCATTCGCGGCCATCGCCACTCCACCGCCGATGCCCCAGATCAGCACGCATTCGTCTTCCTGGACGTGGGCCTTCGTAACGAGCATCCGGTAGGCGGTCACGAACACGAGCGGGAAGGCGGCGGCCTCCTCGAAGCTCATCCCGTCGGGGATCGGATAGACGTTCGTCTCCGGTACGGCGACGAGCTCCGCGTGCGTGCCGTCCATGTGCTCCCCGAAGACGGCGATCACGTCACCGCGCTCGATTCCGGGGTTGATCAGGACCCGGTCGCCCGGCGCGAAGCCAGGCCCGCTCTCGACGATTCCCGCTCCGTCGGCGCCGAGGATGCGCGGCTTCGGAGCCGACGGCCGGCCGCTCCGGACCCAGACATCGATGTGGTTGAGCGAGGCCGCGCGCAACCGGATCAGCACCTCGTCCGGGCCTGCGACCGGAGCCGGCGCGTCCTCGTAGCGCAAGACCTCGGGCCCGCCGTCTTCGTGGATCCGAATCGCCTTCAACGAGCCGATCGTAACTGCCTTGTGTTGCATCACTCGTGCGCGCGAGCGCACGAACTGATGCGACAAGAGCTCTCGTGCGATGCAACACAAGCGTCGCATGGGCACAATCCCCGTCGTGACCATCGCCGAGCTCGAGCAACTGGCGGAGGAGCTCGGGATCGACGTCGTCGGCGCAGCTCCTGCCGAGCCGTACGTTGAGACCGAGGAGCACATCCGGGAGCGCCGCACGCGGGGGCTCTTCGCCGACATGCGCTTCACCATGGCCCGGCCCGAGGTCTCCTGCCACCCAGAGACGCTGGTGCCGAATGCGAAGACGGTCGTCTCGGCGGCGCTCTGCTACTACGCGGAGGAGGAGCCGATCGAGCCCGGGGAGGGTCGACTTCCCCGCTATACGTGGTTCGAGGGCTATGCCGACCTGCGGGAGAAGCTCGACATCCTCGGCCGGCGCCTGGGCGGCGAATACCGCGTGCTCGTCGACGAGAACGACCACGTCGACCGCGAGGCTGCGGTCCGCGCCGGGGTCGGGTTCTACGGAAAGAACACGATGCTGATCACCCGGCGCCACGGCTCCTGGGTCGTGCTCGGCACACTCGTCACGGACGTGCCCGTCGAGCACTCGCCGCGGCTCGAGCTCGACTGCGGCTCCTGCACGCTTTGCATCGAGGCGTGTCCGACCGGTGCGCTCGACGAGCCGGGCGTGCTCGACTCGACCCGCTGCCTCTCCTACTGGACCCAGGCGCCCGCTCCGATCCCCGAGGAGTACCGCTCGGAGCTCGGGGCGCAGGTCTACGGCTGCGACATCTGCCAGGACGTCTGCCCGTGGAACCGGGGGATCGAGAAACGGCGCGCCGGCGAGGCACCCGACCGCGACCTGGAGCCGCATGTCTCGCTCGTCGAGTGGCTGGAGGCGAGCGACGAGGAGCTGCGCGAGCGCTACGACCGGCTGTACTTCCCGCGAAACGACCCGCGCTACCTGCGCCGGAACGCACTGGTCGCACTCGGGAACTCAGGTGATCCCGAGCACGGCGCCGCGGCCGAGCCGTACGCGGCCGGGGACGATTCTCTCCTTCGAGAGCACGCGGAATGGGCTCTGGCGCGACTCAGGCCTTCGCCGCCACCCGGGTAAGCCGAAGCTCCCGCGCGAGCGCCTTGGCACGGCTCGCGATCTGCTTGCGGAGGTCCTCGGGCGCGAGCAAGACCGCTTCGCCCCGGTCGCCGAGGATCTCGCCGACGAGCCATTCCTCGCTGCCGACCGCCCGCTCCGCGAGCGCGGCGCCGTCTACGAGCGGCCGCGCGCCTTCCTCGACCTTCCAGCGCCCGATCTTCTCCGAGTACCAGATGCGCGAGGCGACTGCGGCGCTGCTCAGCCGGTCCGGCTGGAAGCCCTCGCGGGGCTCGAATCGCTCTCGTTGCAGCCGGGCGCTCCGCATCCGGTCGAGTCGGAACGACCGCTGGGCATCGCGGGTGCGGTCCCAGGTGTGGACGTACCAGTGCGGTAGCTCTCGCTCGATCACGTGCGGCTCGACGATGCGTGTCGAAAGCGTCTCCTCGCCCTCCTTCTGATACTCGATCTCAACGAGGCGCCGCTGTCTGATGCCCTCGCTGAGCGAGCCGACGAGCTTCTCCTCGGCGCGCGCCGAGCGCGGCTCGGCCGTCTGAGTCAACGGGAACTGCCCGAACGTCTCCTCGAGCTTGTGCCGGACGCGTTCGAGCGGAGAGTGCGCCTCGGCGGCGATCATTGGCCCGACGAACTCGAGGGCGAGCCGGATCGCGCGCGCTTCGAGGGGAGTCAGGCGCGGAGGCGAGCGGAAGGTGTCGCCGAAGATCTCCTTCTCCACGTGGACCTGCCCGTTCTGGAGCTCGGTGTAAACCGCGTAGCAGCCGCCGCCGAAGTTGACGAGGTTCAGAAGCTGGAGGTGCTCCTCGAGCGAGTCCGGGGTGAGGTTGAAACGATCGGCGATCTCGGCTGCCGGGATCACTGCCTGGGACTCGTCGCCGCAGCGGTCGAGCAGGTGCGCGAGCAGCGCCTGGAGCAGGCCGAAGCGCTCGGGCGGCACGGGACTTGCCGGACGCTCCTCCGCTTCGTCGTGCGATTCCACAGTTTCGTCGGCGACCTTGGGCGACTTGCCCACGTGCCGCTCCTGGACGAGGTCGAGATCGGCGCGCACGAGGCGCCGCAGCTCGGGAGGGGCGACCGGAACCGCCCGTCCGTCCTGGCGCAGGATCCATGACGAGAGCTGGCCGAGGCTGGCGTACTCGGTGACGAAAACCCCGTCCTCGATCCGGCCGTGAGCGCCGTACGCGCGCTCCACCCACCACGCGGTATCGCCGGCAACCTCGATGCTGGCTTCACCCTGGATCTCGCCGACCTGCCAGTTCGGGGGCAGCCGGTAGGCGTCGGCATCGAAGTCGGGCGGCAGCCGGAAGTCGCGCTCGCGCCGGGTGGCGAGTCTGATCTCGCCGCGCATGCGCGAGACGCGGAAGGTCTTGATCCGGTCGTCGTCGAGGTCGAGACCGACGACGTACCACTGTCCACGGTCGAAGAGGAGCGCGTAGGGATTGACCGTCCGCTCGTGGACCTCGTCCCGCATGATCGACCAGTAGGTGAACTTCAGGGTGCGGCTCTTGGAGATCGCACCCTCGAGCTTGGCCAGGCGGCCCGGGAGCTCGGGCGAGTAGCCGGGGTCATGGAGCTCGACGGACCGCGCAGTATCCGTGGGCGCATGCTCGAAGCCGGGGCGGCCGAGGGCGAGGTTCTGGAGCGCCAGCCGGAGCGGCTCCGCGTACGCGAACTGGCCCTCGAGGAGGTAGAGGCAGGTCTGGAGTGCGGCGAGCTCGTCGTCGGTGAGCTCGAGCGCAGGCAGGAAGTAGCGCTCCGAGCGCAGGTTGTAGAGCTCCTCGCCCGTGAACTCGTCACGTTGGGAGTCGAGCGGGACGCCGAGGGCGAGCAACTCTGCGCGATCGGAGTAGAAGCGCCTCGCGAAGGCCTCGTCCGACATCTCCTGGTAGCCCTCGACGTTCTGCTTCACGTCCCGCGCGGTGAGCGGCCGCCTCTCGGCCATCAAGAAGGCGACGAGTGAGAGCTGGCGGATGAGCTTGTCGGTGTCGTGCGACATGCGGCCCTGTCTATTCTCTCCCATGCGACATAGTTGTCAAAGTTGCAAACTCAGCTGAGGAGTTTGTAACAGCGGGCGGGAGGCGTTAGAGTGCCGCTCTCGTGAGGCCATGCATGAGGATTAATCCGCGGTTAACAGAGCTTTGCGGGGGGTTAACAACGTGACTGGCACATTGGTGATGGACGAACGAGCCCTCCAGATCCAGCACTGTATGTATCAGTACTCGCGAGCCATTTATCGCTCGATCAAAGATCTGGTCGACCCGTACGTCACGACCAGGGAGCAGGCCGCCTATCGCCGTGCCGTGCTCGAGGCCTGCGAGCAGACGATGGAACGGCTCGCTCGCGATCCGCAATACTTCGCCAAGCCGGAGCGCTCGCTCTTCCAGGACATCCGGCGGTATTTCCCCATCACCGCACAGGCGCAGGTGGCCTGGGCAGTGAACGAAGGCGTCGCGGCAGCCGTGGCGTTCATCGAGGATCAGATCGAGGCCGGTGCCTTCGACGGCGGCGTGCCCCGGTGCCACGCGACGACGCGGAAGGGCAAGCCCTGCCAGCGAACGCCTCTGCCCGAGCGCGACTACTGCCCGTCGCACCAGCATCTCGAGCGGTCCAGAGTGGCTGCGTAAAGAGTGTTCGCCGCGGCGAGGGCGTGACCTTCGCGGCTAGGTGTGACGAAACTCATCGGGGTCTGACCCCGAACGAAAGGTGTGACGAAACTCATCGGGGTCTGACCCCTACCTGAGTTACTGGACGATCTGACGGGTGTACGCCTGCGGGTAGGAGCCCTTCGCCGTGTCGAGGGCGTTCTTGGCTTCCTGCTCCGAGTTGAAGATGCCGCTGAAGACGACGTAGTAGCCGGAGTGGAGGCTCGAGAACTCGGATGAGTCCAGCACGCCGACGTCCGTCAAGCCCGCGGAGATCGCCTTGCGCGCGGCGCTTACGGCAGTCGCTCGGCCCCCGCTCTGAGGAATCGATGAGAGCACAATTGTCCAGCCGTTCTGGCCCGCGGGCCACTCGGTGATGGTGCCGGTCGCCGGCGGGGGCTGAGGCGAGGTCGGCTCGGTCGTGATGCCCGGAGTCGTAGGCACGGGGTTCGTTCCCGTCGGCTCGGTCGGCGCGGGCCCGGTGCCGCTCCTGACCGGAACCGACTCGCCGGTGGCGGCCTGCGTCCTCCCCGGTGAGCCGTTGTCATTCGAGGCGAGGATTGCGATCGCGGCCCCGAGCGCCGCGATGACCAGTGCGAGCAGCACGGGCCAGATCCAGTCCCCCGGATACCAGGGCAGGCGCCGGCGCCAGGCCGTGGCGAGGACAGGGATCACCCCTCGCGAGACCGGAAGGCGCAGTCCGCATTCGAGGCAGTACTCCTGGAACGGCGCGTACGGAGTCCCGCAGCGCGGGCACTCGCCGCCTTCGGTGTCTACGGCTGGAGGTGGTGGCGGCGGCTGTTCGTCCGGCGGCTCGGGCGGTACGGCCACTACCGCTCCCAGGGATCGCCCGAACGCTCCGCCTGATACATCATCTGCTCGCTGTCGCCGGAGTCCCCGTCTTCCGACTCGCCGCCACCTGACTCGCCGTTCCCGCGCCGGGCGCTCTCCGGCACGGGGGTCCCACAGTTCGCGCAGAACTGCGCGTCCGCGGGCAAGGCACTCCCGCAGTTGGGGCACGAAACAACCGGCTCAGCCCCCACGGGCCGACCGCAGTTGGCGCAGAAGTGGGAGCCCCAGAGAATCGGCGCGCCACACGTGCAGCGAACGCCGACTCCCTGTCGCCGCTGTGCCTGGGCAGCCTCGAGCAGGCTGTCGATCTCGCGCAGCCGACCCTCGATCGAGATCACCTCGAGGCACTGCTCGACGAGCAGGTCCTGGTTGAACTGATCGCGCCGGTACATCTCGAGCATGAGCCCGCCGAGGTCCCGGATC
This sequence comes from Gaiellaceae bacterium, assembly GCA_036395295.1. Classification (GTDB taxonomy): domain Bacteria; phylum Actinomycetota; class Thermoleophilia; order Gaiellales; family Gaiellaceae; genus VAXT01. The sequence continues at coordinate 9,739 of DASWDJ010000182.1, forward strand.
CGGTCCTCTCGTGTGCGCACGAGCGCGCGGCGCTCACGCCGCAGCGCGCCGGGCGCGGGCAGCCGCTGTACGCGCGCGGGGGTTGGCGGACCGCTCTCGCCGGCTTCCTCCGCAGGCCGCCTCCGGAATCGGTCGGGCAGGGAGAGTCGTGCCATGGGCCCGCGCGAGTCTATATGACGAGGCTAGGGACGGCCCTCGGCGGCGCGTCGCCCGAAGCCGAGCAGGAAGAGGACGAGCAAGATGACGCCGACGATTCCGACCACGATTCCCACCCAGGGGACGATGAAGAGGAAGATCACGCCGATCACGATCAGGGCGAGTGCGGCTCCGATCATGCTGGCTCCTTTCCTGGTCGGCTCAGAGCTCAATCACGACGACGCGCTCCTCGGTCAGCTCGCGCACCGCGTAGGCGGGGCCTTCGCGCGTGTTGCCGGAGTCCTTGACGCCCCCGTAGGGCATCTGGTCGGCGCGGAAGGTCGGCGCCTCGTTGATCGTCACGCCACCGAAGTTGAGCTTCTGCGCCGCCTGGAGCGCGGCTCTGATGTCCGCCGTGAAGATGCCCGCCTGCAAGCCGTAGCGCGTGCCGTTCGCCAGGGCAATTGCCTCGTCGAGCGACTCGTACGAGTTGACGACGCACACGGGGCCGAAGACCTCTTCGCGGCAGACCTTCATGTCCAGTGACGCGTTGGCGATCACGGTAGGCTGGATGAGGTCGCCTTCAGGGCCTCCGCCGGCAAGGATCTCGGCACCCCCGTCTCGGGCCTCCTCGATCCAGGTCAGGATTCGCTCGCGCGCGTCGCCGTCGATTACGGGCCCGACGTCGGTCTCCTCGTCAGCGGGATCGCCGACGACGAGGCTCTCCACCTTGGGCACGAAGCGGGAGACGAAGTCGTCGTAGACCCACCGCTGAACGTAGATCCGCTGGACGGAGATGCAGCTCTGGCCCGCGAACGAGAACGCGTTCTGCGCGAGCTTGTCCGCTGCCTCCTCAAGCTCCGCGTCGCCGTGGACGATGACCGGCGTCGCGTTGCCGAGCTCGAGCGTGACCTTCTTGCGTGCAGCGCGTTCGCGCAGCTTCCAACCGACGTCGGCCGAGCCGGTGAAGGTGATCGCGCGCACCCGCTCGTCCTCGACCAGCACGTCGCCGATCTCACCGGCAGGTCCGGCGAGCACGTTGAGCCAGCCCGGGGGCAGGCCGGCCTCGGTCTCGAGCTCGGCGAGCAAGAGCGCCGACAGCGGCGTCTGGCTGGCGGGCTTGAGCACGACTGCACAGCCGGCCGCGAGCGCGGGCGCGATCTTGTGCGCGACGAGGTTGAGCGGAAAGTTGAAGGGACTGATGGCGCCGACGACGCCGATCGGCTCGCGCAGCGTGAATGCGAGCTTGCCCTCACCCGCCTGCGAGGCATCCATCGGGACCATGTCGCCGGCGAGCTTGCGCGCCTCGACGGCCGCGAACGTGTAGGTGGACATGGCCCTGGTGGCCTCGACCCGTGCGGCCTTCAGCGGCTTGCCAGCCTCGTCGGAAATCGTGCGAGCGACCTCGTCGTGGCGCCTGCCGAGAGCGCCCGCGACCTTGACCAGGATCTCAGCCCGCTTGTGGGCGGGCAAGGGCTCGGCCATCGCCTTCTCGGCCGCGTCGATCGCCGCCCTCGCCTCGTCGGCACCTGCCTTCGCAACGCGTCCGACGACCTCGCCCGAATACGGCGAGCGGACCTCCAGCCAGTCGCCGGTCTCGACCCATTCGCCCCCGATCAGGAGCTTCCGTTCGGTGGCCGTAGTAGCCATAGTGGAAGCCTATGCCGCCGGAGACACGCTACGCCAAGAGCGGCGCCCTGAACATCGCCTACCAGGTGGTCGGAGACGCTGAGCTCGACCTCATTTACGTCCCGGGCTGGATCTCCAACGTCGAGCTCATGTGGGACGAGCCCGCGCACGCGCACGTGCTCGATCGCCTTGCGAGCTTCTCCCGGCTGATCCTGTTCGACAAGCGCGGAACCGGCCTATCGGACCCGGTGCCGCTCGACGGGCTACCGACGCTCGAAGAGCGGATGGACGACGTGCGAGCGGTTCTCGACGCCGTCGGCTCCGAGCAGGCCGCGTTGTTCGGCTTCTCGGAGGGTGGGCTCATGAGTGTGTTGTTCGCAGCCACCTATCCCGATCGGATCACGGCCCTTGTCCTCTACGGCGTCTTCGCGAAGAGGATCTGGAGCCCGGATTATCCGTGGGCTCCGAAACCGGAGGCGCGGGCGCGCGAGATCGAAGAGCTCGAGAAGAACTGGTCGCACACGATGGACCTCGACAA